>JBGTUD010000001.1:0-127389 GCA_041939405.1 Sphingopyxis sp.
CCATAGATAAGGATCGGTTCCATTTATTGCTCCAACTTCTTTTTGAGGGGGAGCTGCGCAGCGAAGCCACATATAAGGCGGCTCTATGCGCCGTAAATTACGCACCTTTTTGTAACCATGAGGACGATGATGAAGGATCTGGTTTCGCGCTGTCCGATCGAGGAGGTGATGCAGCTTCTCAGCGGCCGCTGGCCCACCCTGCTCCTCTATTATCTCAGCGACGGGATGAAGCGGTTCGGCGATCTCAGGCGCGACAATCCGACGATCTCGCACAAGATGCTGACGCTCGAGCTGCGCAAGCTCGAGGAGGCTGGGATCGTCCGGCGCACCGAATTCGAAGGCTACCCGCGCCGCGTCGAATATGATCTGACGGCGGATGGCGAGCGGCTCGTCCCCTTGATCGACGCGCTGGGCGACTGGTGGGAGCAAGTCAGCGGGGAGACGGCGAAAGAAGCGCCCGTTTCGTCCGGTGCCGTCGAAGCGACGTGAGCTTGCCGTCGGCGAAGGCCTCTGATCCCGCTGTTTGCGGAGTCGCTGCCGCTGCCTGACCTGCCCGACCCATGGCAGGGGACGAAAATCGGAAGTCAGCCGATCCTGCGGCGCGGTCGGCTTACTCCCACTCAATAATTTTCTAAGGCGTAACGCACTGAAAATACTTCCAAAAAAAATATTTGGTCCGAAATGACCGAACTGCGGCCCGTCAAAAACCTACGCTTTTGAAAAATAGAGATAAATTCCTCGATTCGGCCGTGTCGCGAATTCGGAACCTATCGATAACTATCGGCTCGCCTCGGAGCGCGGCCGAGGTCCGAAATTAGGCACGGATTTGCGCTAATTTGCAACGGTTTTCTCCAAGGGGTAGAGCTGTTGCAGTGACATTCGGCGCTTATCGCAACCGCGCTTCCAGCCGCTCGTCGACCATCGACTGCCGCGAATCGCCGGGTCGGAATGTGCCGCACTAAATTCCCATCAGTCGGTTTGATTGCTGGGGCTTCCCTTTCTGCATCTGGCTGTCTGATCCGCCCCAGCAAGCAAATATTCGGTATCACGCCCGGCCATTGGAGAACAGCCGCGGCCTTCAAATCGCGACTTGGGGTCAGGGCACAGAGTTTGTCCGAAGCGACGTCTGCGAGACAAGGCGCAGGTGCTTGACAAGCCGAGCATAATGTGCAACGATTTCTCCTTGGGACAATGCCCTTTTTCTGGGAGTTGGATTTGCCGCGATCGTCGTCGCCTCCATCTTGCCGTATGCGTTCAACGGCGGGTGCATCATGTGCCGAAGGGCCGATTTTCGAGATCAAAAAAGGAACCAATGGCAAGCCGCTATCGTTCGTCGAGGCCTATCCTCGCGCTCACCCTATCCTGAAACGCCTCGCACAGCCCCCAGAATAGCAGCACTCGCCGATGCGGGCAGCGCTTCCCGGTGTGCGCCGGCTCATGGCTTCGCGCTGCCCCCCCTCCGAACTTGGGCTTATATTTTCCCAAGGTCACCGAGAAGATCCCGTGCCGCCGCCGCGTTACGCTCCGCATGCGTGAGATCATCAAAACGATCTGCAGCAATTGGGGGGGCGGCATGTTCAAGCTCGCGCGGCGTCATGGCCACAATCTCGCTTAGCTATCGCTCCTTGTCTGGCGTAGGTGCCTTTGTTCCACACCGTCAGCAATATCACTGAAAATAATGCCATGCCGTTCCTCGATCGACATTTCGTCCAGCGAGCCGAAGCTACAATCTCAGATCCGCGGAGCGCGCTATCTGGTCGATTGGAATGAAGCACAACACACGGCCATCGTCACCGGATCTTCAATGGCCAGCTTGCGGCGAGCATCGGCGTTGGTTTGCAATACGGTTGCAAGACTCCGGCTGGCCTCCTAGCGTGGCCATAGAGCCAAGGCTCGCATTCTTCCGAAAGCGAATTTTCGGGCAGCACGTTAATCCAGCGGGTTTGCCGGGAATTGAATTATCTCCTGAAGCACAGGTGGAAAAATTGGACATTTCAGAATTTAAGGGTGATGAGAAATCGAGCGTCGATACTTCCGAGAGTGGCAGTCAGAGAAAGTCCATCCAGTCCGTTGAAATAGGTGCCAGGGTACTCCTTGCATTGTTGAAGGCGGATTCGGGCGGCGCTTTTCTTCGGGATGTTGCATCCAACTCGGGGCTTTCGCGTAGTCAGGCACATCGATATTTGCTCGCCTTCGTCAATACCGGAATGGTCGAGCAGAATGCGTCCAGCGGACGATATTCACTCGGTACGCTTGCCGTGCGTCTGGGACTTGCGGCTATGGCGAGGCTTGATCCAGTGCGCATCGCTACCGGGTATCTTGAAGAGCTGCTGGATGAGTTGAAAACTACCGGACTGCTCAGCGTCTGGGGCGACAATGGGCCGACGGTCATTCGCTGGATCGACGGTGGCGTTCCCCTGTTCACATCAATGCATGTTGGTTCAAACCTGCCATTGCAAGGCTCGTCCACGGGCACCCTTTTCCTGGCATATTGTCCGCCTGCGCAAACGCGCGAGCGCGTTGAGCGGGAGAGGGCCGAGGGAATCGTTGTCGATGACGGGGAGCTGTCTGATCAAATCGAGTCCGTTCGTAAACTCGGATATGCGAGAACTTATGGGTCTGTGGTGCCAGGTCTTGCCGCAGTGTCGGCACCGATTTTCGATTCTCAGCATCGGCTCGTCGCTACAATGAGCGTCCTCGCCCGAGCACAGGACAAAGCATATTTCAGCAAGGCGAAGATCGAACGAATTTTGGAGCAGGCAAGGCGAGCAAGCGAAGCGATCGGTTGGCCAGGCCAAGCTTGACCTGCCATATCGATATACGTAATGCGTTGCACAATATGGACGGCGCCAACTTTAGCTTCTGGCACCGTGTTGCGGGTTCGATTGGGCTCCGTCGATGCTGCAGGAGTGCACGGTTCAGTGAACCTTCAAAGTCCCGCGCCTCAATCCGGCATAAGCCGCCGGGAATTCATCGCCATGATGGCAATGGTTCAGGCGCTCCAGCCGCTTGCTTTCACCTCGCTGCTCCCGGCCCTCGGACACATCGCTGTCGATTTTGAGGTTGCCCAATCAAACCAGCGGCAGCTGATCATCAGCGTTTTCCTGATCAGTTCGGGATTGAGTTCGCTGATTCCGGGAACAATCTCAGATCGCTACGGCCGCAAGCCGGTCTTGATCGGCTATATGGCGTTGTTCGTGGTCGTCAATGCGGTGTCGGCGCTGGTGCGCGACTTCCACGTGCTTCTCGCGTTGCGCGCTATATTGGGATTTGCGTCCTCCGGGCTGACCGTGCTGCCGTTGGCGATCATCCGCGACCGCTATGAAGGTGCAGGAATGGCCAAGTTGCAGGCAGTGGTGGCGACCCTGTTTATGACGGTACCGACCTTCGCGCCTAGCCTCGGCTACGTGATCCTCGAGCTCGCGGGATGGCGGGCGATCTTCGTGGTGATCGGGGCTTTGACGTTGCTCGTGACTGGCTGGTTCGCGCTCCGAATGGAGGAAACCAAGCCGAAGCAGGACCGGCCGGCTCAGCACTCGGGAAACTTGGTGGGCAATGTCGTGACGGTCCTCGGGAATCGGTCATCGATCGGCTATGTCGTCGGGATATCGCTGATATTCGGCGGACATTTCGGGTTCATCAATAGTTCGCAGCAACTGATCGGCGAGCATTTCGGAGCAGGTCCAGCTTATCCGCTGATCATTGGCTCGATGGCTGCGGTCATGGCGCTGGCCAGCTTGGTCAATTCGGCGTTGGTCGAGCGCTTCGGCGCCCGGCGGATCGGCCATGCGGCAATTTTCTGCTACCTTGCGGCATCGCTGGCACAGTTGGCACTGGCCGCTGCTCCTGGCGAATCTCTGGCCCAGTTTGTTGTCCTTATGTCCCTGAACATGTGCTTGCTGATCACAGTTTTCGTCAATTTCACGGCAATCGCCCTGCAGCCGTTCGGGCATATTGCCGGCGCAGCGGCCTCGGTTCAGGCATTTTTCCGCTTGGTGTTGGGAGCCGGGCTGGGAGGTCTGATCGGTTATGCCTATGACGGAACACCACAGCCGCTCGCGATGGGGCTGGTCATGGTTGGCTCACTGACCTTGGCCCTTGTGCTGTTCAGCGAACGGGGCAAGCTGTTTCAGCCCGTCGAACCGCCGAGCCGATAACTGCTCGCCTCATGGCGCGGTCAATGGTTCCCCGAGCGTTCAGAAGTACCCCCCAAAGCCAGATCCGAAATCGTCCGCGCCCTGTCCATCACGATTTGGGAGGTGATGCGTGTGCGCTGGCCGTGCTCGATTGCCATGATTCGGGCGACAATTTTCGGGTTGGGCTCTTCCAGTTCTCGATATCACGCAGCGCTAGGAAAGGTGCCATAGTCATAGCCAGGACAGTTGGCATAAAGTCCGGTCTGGCCTAAGTCTGCGACAGGTCACGTGACCGGGCGGATGTTGCGCGTGCTCGACGCGACAAGATCGCACCCCCGTGTTTTTAGCCCGCCGATCTAATGGTTCTCGGTCACGATATTGGCGGGGAACGTACATCCCGTGAGCGACGAAGGGCGGGCCCAGTGGGCGGGGTATCTCATCGCTGCTGGCCGGCCGCTCGATCAACATCACTCCTGCGTCAGAGTTCGTCTGCACGATGGTCCCGCCAGCATGCGGGCCCGCTCCAGCACGCGAACGTCGTCCAGCGGCGTGGCTATTCCATCAGCGCGCGGACGAGGGCTGATATTTGCTCATCGTCATCTCTTCAGCCCGACAATTGTCCGGCCATCCGGTCAGCCCATTCCGTTGCCATGTCGCCGGCCGCCTTGGCCAGTGCGAACGCATCGATCCCAACCGCGACGAAGCGGGCTCCGCCCTCGAGGAACTGCTCCACCAGGCGCGGATCGCGCGACAAGATGCCGCACGGTTTGCCGGTTGCACGGATCCTGGCAAGTGCACCACCGGTTATCTTCGCAAGTTCCGGGAAATTCGCCGCGCCCAACAGGCCGAGCGAAGCGGCAAGGTCGGCCGGGCCGATAAACAAGCCGTCGATGCCGTCAACGGCGGCGATCGCTTCGATGTTGCCCAGCGCTTCGGCGGTTTCGATCTGGGCAATGACGCACAATTGCGCGTTTGCTTCGGCGACGTAGGATGGATAACGGCCCCAGCGCGCTGCCCGCGCGCCACCGATGCCGCGTTCACCTTCGGGCGGATAGCGTGCGGCGCGAACGATTGCCGCCGCTTGCTGCGCAGTATCGATCATCGGCACCATGATCGATTGCGCTCCCAGATCGAGCATCTGGCGGATCGTCACCGGGTCGTGACCGGGCACGCGCACGATCGCGGAGCAGGGTGGAGTGGCATCCACAGCGCGCAACTGATCGGCTATCCCCGGCAGGGTTTGGGCGCCGTGCTCGGCGTCGATCAATACCCAGTCATAGCCGGCCCCGGCGCAGATTTCGGCGGTATTCGGGCTAGCAAGCGAAAGCCAAAATCCAAGCTGGACGGGACCATTGACGAGCCCTGCCTTGAAGCGGTTTGTCGGAGTCTGCATCGTCACGGCCCTTATGCGAAGCGGAAGCCGATTGTGCCCAGCGGTCCGAAATCGGCGCTGAACACGTCTCCGGGACGGGCTTCGATGGGGCGGGTGAACGATCCACCCAGCACGACCTCGCCCGCATCGAGCGCCTGGCTCCACGGGGCAAGCCGGTTGGCAAGCCAGGCGATGCCATTGGCCGGATTGTTCAGCACGCCGGCAGCAATCCCGGTTTCCTCGATCACGCCGTTGCGGCTGAGCATTGCCCCGATCCAGCGCATATCGACCTTGTCGGGCCGTATCGGCAGTCCGCCAATGATGATCCCGGCATTAGCCGCATTATCGCTGATCGTGTCCTGAATCCGGCGCCGAGCACCGGTTTCCGGGTCGATAGGCAATATGCGGCTGTCGATGATCTCCACCGCAGGGATGAGATAGTCGGTCGCGGCGAGAACGTCGAAGATCGACACGTTCGGACCCTCGATTCGCTTTCCCAGGACAAAGGCCAGTTCGACCTCGACCTTGGGGGAGATGAAGCGATCGAACGGGACGTCGCCGCCCGGCTCGAACACCATGTCATCAAGCAGGGTTCCATAGTCCGGTTCGTCGATCCCGGCGGATTGCTGCATGGCCCGCGAGGTCAGGCCGATCTTGTGACCATAGACGGTGCGGCCCGACGCGAGCTTGGTATCGACCCAATGCTTGCTGACCCGGTAGCCGTCGGCGATCGTCATTTCCGGGTAACGCACGGACAGAGGCCGGACTTGCCGCCGGGCCTTTTCGGCGTGGTCGAGTTCGGCCGCCAGCGATGCGATCAGCGCCGGGTCCAGCGTCTTAAGCCTTTGGTCGGCGCCGTCTAGGGCGGTGGTGTTTTCGGCGCTCATCACTGCTCCCAATCCCACTTATTATAGGCAAATGCATTGCACAGTAGGGAACGCTAGTCTAGCATTGCCTTGTTCAGGCTCTTCCTGCTGCATGAGTGCGGGATATGCCTCGAAAGGCAATCAACGACAAACCTACGGAGGCCGAGGATGCCCACGGACACGAGTGTTAGGGAAGAGAAGTTCACGGGACGGGGACTGACCTCGCATACCTTGCTGGCGGGCGACCCCAGCAAACCGGCAGTGCTACTTTTGCACGGTGCGGGGCCCGGGGCCCACGCGGGATCAAATTGGCTGCACCTGATGCCGGATCTGGCGGAAAATTTCTTCGTTATCGCGCCAGACCTCATCGGTTTTGGGCAGTCGGTCATCCCCGAACCATGGCCGGATAATGTCATGGCGTGGATCGGCACCCGGGTGGAGCAGTGTTTCGGGCTGCTGGAGACGCTGGGCGTCGAGAAAGCCCATGTCGTCGGCAATTCGATGGGCGGTGCGCTGACCTTGCAGATGATGAGCGAGGAGCCCGACCGGATCGACCGGGTAGTGCTGATGGGCTCGATCGGGGCGCCGGGTCCGAGAACGCCCGAGCTGGTGCGCCTGCTGTCGTTCTATTCCGATCCGCGCCCGGCTCGCTATCGCCAACTGATGCACAGTTTTGCCCACGATCCTGACAAGTTCGAAGGCATGGAAGAGATCGTCAGCAACCGTTTCAAGATCGCGACCGATCCGGAGCTCATGAAGACGGCGGTCCGTATGATCGATTCGATGAAGCAGGGTATCGATACCCTCAACATGCCTCCGTCGATCCTGTGCAAACTCCCGCACAAGGTGTTGATCTTCCACGGCCGGCAGGACCGCATCGTTCCGCTCGATACCAGCCTCTACCTGATCGAGCATCTCAAGCATGCCGAACTCTACGTGCTCGATCGCTCCGGCCACTGGTCGCAGCTCGAGCGCTGGGACGTGATGCGGCCGATGCTCGAAATCCACTTTGGCGCGCGTTCGTTCTGAGCGCAGAGGGCGGAATAAGCGCCGCGCGCTTGCCTCGCGGCGCGGGCTGGACAGCCAGAGAATTGAAAGGGTGGTCAGGCGGCTCGTCTGATCGCCCTCTCCAGTTTTAAGGTGGCGGGCATGCAGGAAGCAGCAATTGATGCCGAATCGTTCTGGGCGTTTTCGCTTGAGGTCTATGCCAGGCCGCGGGTGGCCGAGCTGTGCATCGCACTGCAAGACGAATTTGGATTCGACGTCAATTTGCTGCTGCTGGGCTTATGGGTAGCCGAGACGGATCGGACGGCATTAGGTACCGAGCAGATTGGCGAACTGCGCGAAGCTGCCGCTCCGCTCAACGACAATCTTGTGCAGCCGCTGCGACGGGCGAGGCGCTGGGCCAAGCCCTCTGAGCCCGTTGCCGAAACCCCGCGGCACAAGTTCTACGGGGCCCTCAAACAGGTGGAGCTGAAGGCTGAAGGTCTTGTCCAGGCGGCGCTGGTGGAGGCTTTGGTTGCAGGCTTGGCAAGAGGCGGCGAAGCGCAAACTCCACAAGCCGCGGCGACGGTCAGCCTGGAGAAATACCGGCAGGCCATTGGCGCGCCCGAGGCAGCTTCGATTCCGCTTGCTCAACTGATCGACAGGGCACTTATTTAGCCGGCATTGCCGGGGTCTGGGCGGGAGGCTTCGCAGTCTTGATGTAGGCATAGATTTCCGCGATCTCGTCATCGCTCAATTCGGTCGGGCGGAACGGCGGCATCTCGATCAGGCCCTGGCGGACTACTGACTTTAGGTAATCGAGTTCAAGGTCCTTGCGACCAATCAGTGCCGGAACTGGACGCTCAAGCTGTTCGAGCAACATCGTGCCTGGGTGGCCAGGGCCAGGATCATGACACCCTGCGCACTTGAGGACGTAATTCTCAGCGCCGCCAGGCTTTTCGGAGTTCGGTGCCTTGCTGCAGGCACCCAGAAAAGCAATGAGCGACAAAACGGCCAGCTTTTTCATCATCTCTCCAACTCGAAAAATTGCGGGGGCACCTCAGGCGGATGCGAACAAAGCCGTCGGGTCCAACGCCGCCTTGACCCGCTCGTGCAAGGCTGAAAGTCCCTTGGTTTCGAACGTGTTGCCTACCGCTTCGCGCATTCCGGGCTCGGCGATCGCCTGGCCGAAGCCGGCTTCAGCCTGCCCCGCGATCAGTCCGGCGGCACAGTCGCGGGCGCGGGCTGCACTCGCGGTCTGCGTAGCGGCAAAGGGCAAAATCTGGCGATGATTGGCCGAACGCCAAATTGCCACGGACTCGCCAAGATAGTCGAACTCGTGCTTGGCGCAGATGTCGCGCGACAATTCGTAAAGCCGCATCGCTTCCTCGCCGTCGACGGGACTGACCGGATTGGCGGCAATCGCCTGGTCCCCGTTCCACGCCGGTACGCGCGCGGGCGGATCGGCGACCACTCCGGTCATGGCGCCCATCCGCCAGGCCCACAGACGGGGATCGACGCCCTTGCCGTCGGCAATCACCCGCGCGCCGGAGATCGACGAAAACGCCCCCTTGACCATATCCCACAGGATCGGGACATTGCCCGGCAGGCCGTAGAGCGCGCCGTAGAGGTTCCAGTGACCCAGGCCCAGCGCCTTGCCTGCGGCGGTGACCGCGCTCGCTGCCATCGGACCCTTGCCATCGTAATCGCCGCGCTTCTTGCCGAGCAGGGCGGCTTCATGCAGCGCGTTGCCGACCGCGACGCCATTGGCCACGACCATATTGAGCTTGAGCGGGCCGAGCACGTCGAGCAGGTCGGCCAGCTGGTCTTCCTTGGGCACGGTGACCATGAAGGTCTGGTGGGCCGGCGGTTGCGGCATCATCCACATGCCGACCTTGGTCGGCACCGCGAAATCCGATTGCGTGAACAGGCCGTCGACCCAGGGGCCATAGCCGAACTTGAACAGTTGCCAGCAGGTGCTCTTGGGCATGGCGCCCATGCCGGTCCGCACCAGCTTGCCGTCGGCGAGCATGACCTCGAGCCCGCATTGCATCAGGAAGTGGTCGGAGTAGGGCGTATAGCCGGGCTGGCGCTGGACGAAGCTTGCCGCGACGCTGGCGTCGGGATTGCCGCAATGGTCGATCCACAGCTTGATGCCCTTCTCCTTGATATGGGCATCGAGCTGCCGGAAGGTCACCCCCGGTTCGACCAGGCAATAGGCCAGTTCCTCGTTGACATCCAGAATTGCGTTCATGCGCTGGAGATCGAGGATGATGACCTTGTCCAGCCCGGCTTTTTCAAGCCCGTGGGCGCCGTTGCACACGGGCTGCAGCACGCCGCCGGCGTTGCGCGCCGCCTCCAGCGCCTTGGCGAGCGCGGCTTCGTCCGCCGGCAACACGATGCCAAGCGGCGCGGCGCCGGCGATCGCAAAGCGGGCCAGCGCCTCCGGTGTGCGATCGACTGCCGCAGCGCCGAGCGCGGCTTCCACCGCGGTCAGCGCGGCCATCTGGCGAGCTTGATCTGTCATGGGTCCTGTTCCGCCTGTCTATTGCTGGAGAATCTTCGGGTAACGATCGAGATTGGCCGCATCGACGGCGAAGTCCGCCGAACGGATGCCAAGGCCGATGGCGCTGGCCGGTTCGCTGTCGCGCCATGAAAAGCAGCAGGTCGGGCAGCGGTGGATGGTCCACACCACCTTGCCGTCTTCCTTGCCTTGATAGTCATCGACGGCGCCGCTGGTCGTGCAGCGCGGACAGACCGTTTGGCTCATTGCGCAGCTCCCAGTTGCATGGCGCGGATCTTCTTGCTCAGCTCGTCGATGTCCGGGCCGGTCGGGGGGGTGACCAGATGTGCCTCGCCCACCGGATCCGGGGGCAGGTAACTGGTCGCGTCGATGATCAGGCGGTGGCCCTTGCCCGGAACGACCGCCGACGGATCGATCGGCACGGCCGGCATGTTGGGCAGGACGATGATGTCGTCGGCGCGGGTCCGGGTGGAAAGCGCCCACATCACCTGGTTGAGATCGAACGGATCGACATCGGCGTCGACCATGATGAGGTTCTTGAGATACATCACGCCGTGCGGGGTGCTGAGTGCCCGCAGCGCGACGGTCTTGGCAAAACCCGCCATCCGGTTCTTGACCGAGACAATCCCGGTCAGGCCGTGCTGGTAGAGCGCGTTGACCGCCGTTACTTCGGGGAAATTCTGGCGGAGCTGGGCATAGATCGGGGCCGAGGTGTGCAGGCCGATCAAGGTATCGTGTTCGGTCCAGCCGCGCCCGATATAGATGTTCTCGAAGATCGGGTTCTTGCGGTGCGAGATGGCCGTCACCTTGAAGATCGGCGCCTTGCGGACCCCGCTGTAAGACCCGGGGAACTCTCCGAACGGACCTTCCACGACCCGTTCGCCCAGTACCATTTCGGCTTCGATCACGATCTCGCTATCGGCGAGGATGTCTATGCCATTGCCCGATGTGGTCAACCGGATCGGCGCGCCCATCATTGCCGAGGCATAGGAATATTCGGATTCCTCATAACCGATCGGCGTCGCCGCGAACACCGCCAGCCCCGGATGGTTGCCCAGCATGACTGCGATCTTGAGCGGCAGACCGGTGCGCTCGGCCGCCAGGATCTGCCGGCCCATGTCGTGCGCCGGGATGGTCATCAGCGTGAAGCTGTCCGGCCCCTGCAGTTGCAGCCGGTAGATGCCGACATTCTGCTTGCCGAAGTTGTCGGGATCTTCCGGGTCGCGCGATGCCACCGACGCCTTGCCGAGATAGAAGCCGCCGTCATATTCATTGATGCGATAGACCGGCAGAACGTCGTAAAGATTTATCCCGCTCTCGATCCGGCATTCATGTACCGGCGCCTGGCCTTCCGGAACAGTGCTGATCTGCGCTGCCGCATCGCCCCAGCGCCCGGCGATTTCGAAGAACAGTTCGCGGATTGTCGTGCCCTTGGGGCGGCCGAGCAGCAGAGCGATATTGTCCCACGAGCCATGTACGCCGACCGCCGTGCGTTTGCCGGGGTATCCGGCAATGTTGTCGAATAGGATCGCCGGTGCGCCATTGGCATCGCGCGATGCGGCGACCGCGATGTTGCGCACGTCGGGCTCCGGCATCACCCGGTCGCTCCAGGTGATCGCCTGCCCGGCATCGCCCAGCATTTCGAGAAAGTCTCGCAACGAGGTGATGGACCGCGATCGCTTGGCCAGATCCTGCATCATTGGTTTCCTTCAGCTAAACCCGTTCAATGCCCGCCGTGGCCGGCGATGGCTGTCTGGACGGTCACCCATTTCCACTCGGTCATGATTTCCAGGTCGGCTTCGGTGCCTTCCCGCCCGAACCCCGAAGCCTTGGTGCCACCAAAGGGAACGTGCGGTTCATCGTGCAGGGTCGGAGCGTTGATATGGACCATTCCGGCCTCCGCCTGCTGGGCAAAGCGCAGCGCCTTGTCGATATCGCGGGTGAAGATCGACGCGCTCAGGCCATATTCGGTAGCGTTCGCCATCTCGATCGCTTCGTCGAGCGAGTCGAACGGATAGAGCGAAGTGACCGGGCCGAACGTTTCCTCGGCAAAGACCGTCATCTCCGGGGTCACGCCGCTAAGCACCGTGGCGGAGCAACTGTTGTCGGTCCATTCGGCGCCCGCTAGAATTGCGGCCCCCTTGGATCTGGCGTCGTCGATATGCCGACGGACGCGATCGCGCTGGCGTACCGAAATGATCGGCCCGAGCATGGTGGTGGGCTCGCGCAGGTCGCCGCCCTTGGCATTGGCCGTCGCAGCCGCGAACGCTTCCGAAAAGGCGTCGAAGATCGAACGTTCGACGTAGATCCGCGATGCGCCCATGCAGACCTGGCCTTGATACATGAAGATGCTGAACAGCGCAGCGCCGACGGCCTTCTCGATATCGGCATCGGCGCACACGATCAGCGGGCTCTTGCCGCCCAGTTCGAGAGTATACTTCTTCAGGTTCCGGGCGGCGATTCCGGCAATGTGCTTGCCGACACGCGACGACCCGGTGAAGGTAATCGACGCGACCTTGGGATGGCCTGTCAAGGCATCCCCAATTTCTGCTCCATTGCCGTACACGATATTGAACAGGCCGTCGGGAACTCCCGCCTCGCGCCACAGGGCGGCGAGCAGATCGGCGACCTTGGGGGCGGCTTCGGAGGGAAGCAGCACGAAAGCGTTGCCTGTCGCCAACGCCATTGCCGATTGCTTGATGCCCTTGATCAGCGGCACGTTGAACGGTGTAATCCCTGCAATTACGCCCACCGGCTGGCGCAGGCTCATGCTGAAGCGCCCCGGTGCGTCTGACGGGATGGTTTCGCCGCGAACCCGGCGCGGAACCCCGGCGGCGGCCCGCAAAAAGCTCACCGCGAACCGTGTCTCGAACCCGGCCTTTGCGCAGGGCGAGCCAATTTCGTCGATCAGCACCTCGCTGAACAGCGCGGCGTCGCGCTCCATGATTTCCGCGGCCTTGACCATCCAGCCCTCGCGTATCGCAGCGGGCAGGTGACGGTGCTGGCGGAATGCCTCGTCGGCAGTCTCAACGGCGCGATCGACGTCAGCGGCCGTCCCGGCCGCAACCTTGGCGTAGACGCTGTCATCGACCGGATTGAGGTCGTCGAAATAGGCACCGCTTCCAGGCGCGACTGCCACGCCGCCAATCCAGTGATCAAGGTTCCTCATCTTGCTGCTATCCTTCGCTCATAATCCGGCGCCCTCACGCGGTCGTGCGCATCGCCTTGGGCCAGATGCCCTGTTTGCCCGGAGAGAGAATACCATTGGGATCGAGAACATCCTTGAGGCGATGGTGGAGATCCCACAGCGCGCCCTCGTTGTGTTTGTAGGTCTTGGCGATCTGATCCATGAACGCGAGGTGGGTGCGGTATTCACCGAATCCGGCCTCTGCGGCCTCGTCGACCAGCAGGCCAAACAGGTCAAATGCGCTTTTGCGCATCTTTTCGTCCGCGCGATCGTACATGATCATCAGTATGTGGTGCATGTCGCGCCAACCGACGAGAAATTCGCCGATATAATCGAAGCCGTATTCATGACAGCGCTGCTTGATCAGGCTGTACTGGTTCATCGCTTCCGAACCGCTCGGGGCGGAGATAGGCGAGAAGTTGATATGGCCGCCGCCGCCGATCCAGTTCATGATGCTGAATTCGGTCATGTTCGGTTCGCCGCGCATCAGCCGCACACGATAGTCCCAGGCCGGATCGTTCTTGCGATCGAAATGAACCTTGGCGCCGGGGATGCTCATCAAGGCATCCTCGACGACTTTCCAATTGTTCTCGATCACCGGTGGCGGTCCATAGAGCGCGCCGTAATAATTCCACATTCCCAAATCGTGATCAGCGGCGATCTTTGCGCGTATCGATGGCGGCAGCGGACCCTTGCCATCGAAATAGTGACGCCGCGTGGTCTTGGCCGATGCTTCCCATAAGAGATCGACCGCGACGGCGGCATTGGGGATGATCTGATTGACCTTGAGCGCCCGGGTGATCTCGAAGATTGCCTCGAGATCCTCTTCCTTTTGGTAGGTGATCATGAACGGTTTGTAGCCCGGCGGTTCCGGCATCAGCCAGATTCCCATCTTGGTCACCACGCCGAAATTGGATTGGGTGAACATACCATCGAAGTGCGGGCCGGCCACGTGCTTGGTGACCTGCCAATGCTTCGATCCGGCGAGCGCGCCCTGGCCGGTGCGCACGACCTCACCATCGGCCAGCACCACTTCCATCCCGCACTGCATGACAAAATGGTCGCCATAGGGCGTGTAGCCGGCGCCGTGCTCCAGCGCGTTGCCCATCACCCCGCCCCAGGCAGGTGCGGCGGGATCGATCCACAACTTGCTGCCGATCTGACGCAGATGGCGATAAAGCTGCATATAGGACACGCCTGGCTCGACAAGCGCGTAGCCATATTTCTCGTTGACTTCGATCACCTTGTTCATACGCCGCAAGTCGAGCATGACGTAGCCGGTCTTGCGCGGAGCGGGGCCGCCATAGGCGAAATTCCGGCCCGTTCCGATCGTCCAGATCGGGAGTTGGTAGGCATTGGCGACCTTGAGGATCTTCTGGATCTGCTCGACCCCGGTCGGGGCGACGGCAGCCGAAGGGAGCATCTCGCCATCTGCAAGCGGCGAATAGGCATCGCGGTAGCTCGACAACGGCAGTTCGTCGATGAAAACCCATTCCTTGCCGACGATGGCACCAAGTTCATCCAGCGCCTTGTTGAACGTGGATGCGTCGACACCCTGAGGAAAGATGCGGCTCAAGACTGGTCTCCCCTGATTTCATAAACCCAGGAAGCCAGCAGTCCGGGGCTGCTGGCTGCGATATCGCACGAACCCGACTTGCAGGAGTTCAGGCGAGATTCGGTCTTCGCGCCGATCACGTCGCTAACCAGATGCGCGACGGCTACTGGCCATGCAGCCGCGGAGCCTTCGAGCAGACGCGCAGCGCCCTCTGTCTGATGCTGCCAGCGCCCGCCCTCGTAATGGTGTCGCCACTGCAGCGCTGACCGGGCGCCACGCTCGACCAGAAGCTGCCCGGCGATCATGGCCGCGGGATCCGACGTCAGGCCAACGACCAGGCCGTCGGCGTCGTCGAGATCGTGCAGGAGGACATTGAGCGACCGGTCAAGCCGGATGGTTCGGCCCACCAGGCCGCTGCCGGCGAGCGTCGCCGCGAACAACCGGCTCTCCGGCGAAGACGTTTCCTCGACGACAATCATACGGCGCGCCCGTGCTGCAGCCGTTCCGGGCAGTACGCCAAGTCCCGCTACGGTGGCGCCCAGCGCCCCGGCGCCGAGAAAGTCGCGTCGCTTGCAATCCCAAGCCATCATGCCTGCCTTTCGATGTTCAGTGGCGCCGGCTCGGTGACCGCGCCCTCTGTGGATAGCCCCTGCCAGCGACCCGCTGAGTTGCGATGTATGCCAAAGTGATCCAGCACCCGAGTGCAGCTGTGATCGACGATGTCCTGAAGTCCGGACGGTCGGGCGTAGAACGCGGGGACGGGAGGGAAAATGACTGCGCCCATTTCGGTGCAGGATACCATGTTGCGAAGATGGGCCAGGTTAAGCGGCGTTTCGCGGGTCATGAGCACAAGCCTGCGCCTTTCCTTCAGCATCACATCAGCGGCGCGCGTGATCAGATTGTCGGAAAGACCATGGGCCACCGCGGCCAAAGTCCGCATCGAGCAAGGCGCTATCACCATGCCGTCACACAGGAAGGAGCCACTGGCAATGCTGGCACCGACATTGCGGACGCTATGGACCACATCGGCTGCCTCTTCGATCAGGCGGCGACCGTCCGGGATTTCCTCGCGAATGTTGAGCAAGGCGGCTTGAGACATGACGAGATGGGTTTCCCATCCATCTAGCTCGCGGAGCATTTCGAGCAACCGCTGCCCGTATACCGAACCCGTCGCTCCGGTTATGGCAACGACCACGCGCTTCACGGACGTGCTTCCCCGCTTGCGCTTTCGCTGCGTGCTTCTGTCGGATCGTTCATGCCCGAATCCTTCTCCCTCGTCCATTATGCAACAAATTGTACTATAAGCAACACTCAAGCGAGCCGCGACCCTATCGCCCTTGGGCTTGTTCGATTCAAATGCGGGTTGCGTCGCCAAGCCGAGACTTGTGGCCTTGAGTTTCCGGCATTCGGCAAAGCCCGGAGGCGATCCTTCGCCCCCTTCCCGATACCTAGACCCCGCCGAAATGCGCGGCGCGTGGGCAGTGCTTCAGCGAACCGGTTATCTGGTTGGCCGGAGCCGTCACCACAAACTTGCAGGAGACAACTGTCAATTCTTGGTCTGTTTCGGAGGACGCCGCTTCAGACAAATGCGGGTTTTGAGATTGCCATCAATCCAACCGCACCTGCCTGGCCTCGGAAAACTTGGGGATGGAGCCGCGGATTCGGCTCCATCCCATCAGGAAAGGGCGGATCAAATTACCGTCCGGAGAGCGGTTAGTATTTGTAGGCCAGCTTGAGGAACCATTCGCGTGGACGCGAATAGGTCGCTGTGGCGGCGCCGCCGACATTCAGATCGACATAGCCGCCTTGGAGATAGCGTTTGTCGCCGATATTGGTGACGCCAGCGGTCACCGTGAAGTGATCGCCGGGATCGGTGTAGGAAGCGCTGGCACCGAATACGCTGTAAGCCGGCTGAAACAGCTGCGGGCTGTTCACGGCATCCTTGAAGGTGCTGCTCTGGTGATACCAGTCACCGCGCAATACCAGCTTGCCCTTATCACCATCGAACACGGTGGCGTTCGCCGCGACCGTTGCAGTCCATTCGGGAACTTGAGCGAACTTGGAGCTCGTGTTGACAGGAAACGCAGTGAGACTGACTGTCCTGTAATAGGCGTCGAGATAGCCGACGCCATAATCGATCCGCAGCCAGTCAGTGGGGGCGGCCTGGCCTTCGATTTCGAAACCCTTGATGCGCCCTTCACCGGCATTGCGGACCTTGGGCGCAATGCCTTCGTTGACCACGATCTGGATGTCGCTGTAATCGGACTGGAACAGCGCGATGTTCATCCGCAGTCTCCGGTCGAACAGTTCGGTCTTCAGGCCAACCTCATAGGATTCCACGAACTCGGGCGTGAATGCGGGTGTAGCCAGTTCGCCAGGGAAAATGCGTTGGCTGAAGCCGCCGTTCTTGAACCCCTTTGAATAGGAGGCATAGCCCATGATATCGTCGGTGAACTGATAGTTTACCGATACCGCCGGGGTCCATTCCTTCGCCTTGGCCGAGACCTCGACCGCGGGGAGCAGATGGTTCCCCCCAGGATTGGTCGCCGAGGCGACGCAAGCCGGATCCGGGAAGCCGGCAAGGGGGCCGCTTGGGATCAGTTGCGGCGCGGGCTGGCCCACGAGGCAGCGGCTATACTGGATGAACACCCCATCGGGATAGGGTGGAAGCAGCCCTGCCGTGTAATCGCGCGTAATGACCTGGGCCGAGGGGTCGAACCGTTTGGTTTCATCGGTGTAACGGATGCCTGGCGTGATCGAGAGACGGTCGGTGACCTTGTAGGTGAACTGGAGATACGCGGCATAGCTGTCGTTGTTGATGAGGCCGCCGCTGAAGAAGTTGGCGAAGCCGAAGCGCAGTGGCTCGATGTCGTCACCCTTTTCCTTCAGGTAATAGGCGCCAAGCGCGAACTTGAGCCTGTCGTCGAACACGCTGCCATTCAGCTGCAATTCCTGCGATGCTTGCCAAAGGTTGATATTGTTGGTCAGCTGCAGGACTTCGTGCGGCGTGCCGTCGAAGTCATATTCGATGACCGACTTCTGGTCGCGGTAGGCGCTTATCGACTTCAGTGTGATATCCCCGAAGTCGTACTCCATGGTCAGGTTGACGCCCCACAGGTCGAAATCCGAGCGGTTCGGACCTCCGGCCCAGGTCGTGTCGATGTCGCCTGTCACCCAGCGCGAGGAAACGCAATTGGGGTTGCTGACCGGGGCCAGCTCGCCAGGAAGACCGCATTGCCCGGCGCCCAGGCCGAGCTTGTTGAAGCCGAAATTGGAACTGGGGAAGGCGACTGTGCCGAGCGGCGTTGTGACGATCTGCAATAAATCGGGCGAGTCGCGGTTTTCGATCAGGTAAATGGCACTTTGCTCTTCGCGGCGGATGTTGACATCGCCGGCAAGGGTCGCGGTAAAGGCGTCGGTCGGTGTCCATTTGAACGCCATGCGGCCCGAGAAGCTGTCCTTGTTGCCCTGGCGTCCGCCGTCGAACAGTCGGCGCTGGTAGCCATCGCGCGTTTCGTAGGAAGCGACGGCTCGCATGGCCAGCGTGTCGCTGATCGGAATGTTGATAATGCCCTTAACATCGGCGCGATTGAAACTGCCGGTGGCGGCTTCGAGCTTGAGTTCGAACTCATTGCTCGGTTGGTTGGTGTTGACGATGATCGCGCCGCCGATGGTGTTCTTCCCGAACAACGTACCTTGCGGACCGCGCAGGATCTGCACGTTTCCGATGTCCGCCATGTCGAGCAGCCCGCCCACCGAGCGCGCCACATAGACCCCATCGACATAAATGCCGACGCCCGGATCGACGGTGATGTTGAAGTCGGTCTGGCCGACGCCGCGGATGAACGCGGTAACCGAAGCGCTCGAGCCGGAGATGCTGGCAACCGGCTGGATGGCAACATTGGGCGCATAGGATGCAACCTGTGCCACGTTGGCGATCTGGCGGTCCTCGATCATCTCCCCGCTCATCGCGGTGATCGCGACGGGAGTTTCCTGCGCATTTTCCTCGCGCTTGCGCGCTGTGACCACGATCTCGTCGAGACCACCTCGGCCTTCTGCATCCTGGGCGGCGGCGCCATCGGCTGCTGAGTTCTGCGCGGAAGCGACCGAGGGGGCGACGGAAAGGGAACCAAGCGCAAGGCTGCTGCCGGTGAGCAGCCAGCGCCAGCGGCTGATTGTGTGGAACTTCATTGACATGGATGTTCTCCCTAGAGTTCGATTTGGATCGCGGTTCCGATCAATATTTCCACCTTGTTCTAGAACTTGACTTCGAACGTTGCTCCGATCTTGCGCGGTTGCTCGTAGAAGCCGTCAGTCGATAGCGCGCCCGGGCGCATCGTCTGGAAGACCTTTTCGTTGGTCAGGTTGGTCGCCCACAGAGAAACCTTCCATGTCTCGCTCTCGGGTGTCCAGCCGATCGACATGTTCGACAAGGTATAAGCACCTTGCGAGAAGTTGTTGGCGAAGTCGTAGTAAAGGCGTGAACTGAACGAGAGGTTGCCGTTGATGTTCAACCGACCGCCGCCCAACTCGCGCCCCCAATCAAAGCCGACATTGCCCGACCACTTCGGCGCTCGCGTCATCACATTGCCCGAAGCATCGACGGGCGCGACCGTGTTTCCTCCGTCAGGTCGCGGGAAAAAGCCCTGCGCCGCAGGAAAATCCTTGTAGCGCGCGTGTGTATAGGCGAGTGCCGCGCGCAGCCGCAGATCGCTCGTTGGCACAATGGTGGCTTCCAGTTCGCCGCCGTAAATCTCGGCATTCGACGCGTTCTGAAGGATGTAGTTTCCGCTGAAACTGTCCCGAGACTGGAGCTGGAGATTCTTGTAGTCGTAGTAATAGGTCGCAAGATTGACTCGCAGCCAATCAAGCGGGTCCGATTTGATGCCGAATTCGGCGGCCTTGATTTCCTCAGGCTCGACTGGCACATTGCGGGTGCCCGCCATATTGTAGACGCCGCTCTTGAAAGCGGTACTCCAACTTGCATAAACGTTCGTGCTATTGTTAATTTCGTAACGAAGGCCAACCTTGTAGTTGAACTTATTGAATGTCCTGTCGACGTCGTTGACAACCAGGCTGCCATTCAGCGTCTGCGAGAACTCGCGCTTTTCCGTTGTGTAACGGGCGCCGAGATTCACGAAAAGGCCGGGCGTGGCCTCATAGGTGACGTCGGCAAACCCAGCGAAGGACCGGCCGGCGAGATCAGGCTCGAGCGTCGGGCCGGCAAGCGGAAGGGTCGGATTCGCGGCCGTCCAGGGCTGCAGGAATGCATTTCCGCCAAACTGGTAGAAATAGCCGCCCACGAGCCATTGGAAAGGTCCGGGGTCTGACGAACTGAGCTTGATTTCCTGACTGCCCGATTCCGACCTGAAGATTGCCGGAAAGTTGCCAAGGCGCAAGTTCGACGCATCCGAATCAGTGGTCTGGTTCCAGCGCAAGTTGAGGAATCCGCTGGTGGTTTCCAGGGTGACTCCGTCCAGTTCGAGTTTGGTGTGCAGGGCAAAGGTCCAGCGCTTCAGATTCAGCAGGGGAATCTCGGTCAACGACGCCTGCCAGGGGCCGGTTGGCAGGATGACGCCGGGGAAGCGGCGCCCGGCGGTGTTGCCATCGACCGGCTGGGGTGAATTGGTCGTGCTCTGCTGGTCGAAAAACTCGCCTGTCAGCACGATCTTGAAGTTGTCGGCCGCCTGAAACAGGGCCTTGCTGCGCAAGTTGATGACCCGCTGGTCGCCCAAGGTACCACCCCGGACGAGGTCGTCGATATAACCGTCGTTCTTGCGGAAGAGAGCCGACAGGTCGATCGCGGCCTTCTCGCTGATGGGCCCTGTAACATAGAGCCGGGCGTCATAATCACCCGCGCTGCGCCGCATCCGTCCCGCGCGAAGAGAGGCCTTGCCCCGGAAATCAAAGCTCGGATCGGGGGTGATGACATTGATGAGACCGCCCGTTGCGTTGCGGCCAAATGTGGTGCCCTGCGGGCCGCGCAATACTTCGACCCGTTCTACCTCGACAAGATCGATCCAGTTCGCGGCGGATTCCGGCTGATAGACACCGTCGATGTAGGTGGCGATGTTCGGCTCGTCGCCGATCGAGATGCCGGTCGAGCCAACGCCGCGAACCACAGGCTGGAACACGCCCATGTTGCGGCTTCCGACAAAGCCGGGGACCAACTGGGTCAGCGTCCTGACCGTCGATACATCGGCCGATTGCAGGGCATCTCCGCCCAGCGCTGTGACGGCCACGGGAACCTGCTGCAATTTTGCGTCGCGGCGGGTCGCCGTCACGATGATATCTTCGATACCGGTCGATGCCTGCTCGTCTGCGGGCTGCTCGCCCGCCACTTCCTGGGCCAGCGCGGTTTGAGAAACAAGCGGCAGCGTAAGGACGGCAGCCGCAGTTGCGAACAAGCGCAATTTGAATTCTTTCATGATCCCTCTCCCTATGTCGCTCGATCTACCGTAGAATAGGTCAAGCAATATTATTATTAACTATTATGTAGTTATTGTTTTGAAATATACTCTTGCAGAAAATCTAGGCGATCGTTGCCCCAAAATATTTCATCGTCGACAAACATCAATGGCGCGCCAAATACTCCTCGCTGGTAGGCTTGGCTTCTGGCCTTGCGATACTCATTCTGACCGAGTGTCGAGGCTGTGAAGGCCGTCAGCGCATCTGGATCGAGTCCGGCTTCTGTTGCGCAGGAGCGCAGTTCTGCGCGATCGCTCGGATCGATACCCTGCCCCCAGATGCGATCGAAAGCCGCGGCGACATACGCTTCCGCCTTGTCCTGCGCGCGCGCATAAAGAGTGGCGCAGTTCCAGTCGGCGCAGGCAAAGCTGGCCGGAAACCGCAATGAGGCGTCGTACCTGCGGGCCCACCGGTTCAGGTCCGCGGTCATCACCTTGATTTTTGGGGCTACCTCGCGGTTGGATGGGCCGTAGTTCCCCGCCGCGATCTTTGCCTCCGGGATGTCGATCGGCCAATATTCGAGCTCGAAACCCGCGTTGCGGGCGATTTCGGGCAACTTCAGTTGCGCGAGGTAACTGAAGGGACTGATGAAGTCGAAATAGAAGTCAATCTTGCGGGTCATTGCGGGGTCTCGAAGCCGACGAGCTTCTCGTAATTGTCCCAGAAGCCGACAATGGCTCCTTCGGTGACAAGGTGGTCGGCATCTTCGGCACGGCCACCACCCATGGCGATGAACGAGGTTGCCTGCTGCTCGCCGACAATTGCGTTCTGCACGATTTCGACCGCTTCGCCGTCTTCCATCGAAACCAGCCCGGCCGGACCGATCAGGTTGGTTTGCTTGCGCCGGATTGCCTGCATTTCGGCATCGTCGTCGGCATAACCGAAGTGGGTCCAGACCAGCTCGAAGGCTTCCTGCCCTTTGGGCACGATCTGCCGCACCGCCAGCGTGTTCTGGATCTGCTGAAGGACGAGGTTCGGGAACACGGCGAGGATGACCAGGGTTATGCCGTCATCGAATTCCTGGCGGCCCTTGAGCAACGACATGTCTTGAAGCTTGAACTCGGTATCGAACGTTCGGGAATCGCCATACGCCTGCTTGTCTGCGGTTTCGTCGTTGCTGGCAGCGATCGAATAGAGGAGCGAATGCCGCTTCTCGGTATCCATCAGCGCCTTGCCGGTCTGGGTCGACCGATAGAGTCCGAACGTGTTGTGGAACAGATGCAGAAGGCTCGCGTGATAGGGATCGCGGGTATTCTCGGCATACAGTTTCCAGTTGCCGTGGACATATTGCCGCTGGTCACCCAGCACCTTGATCGGCTTGTGCATGATCCGTTCGATATGCTCGACAACCAGCGGACCGAGAAATTCGTCCAGGGGCACCACGTTTTGAGAAAAGCTCGCAAAGACAAGGCCGCCCACGATCCCGACCCGTAGCTGCTTGAGACCGTGCTGCTTCATGTCGAAATCGCCGGGCATGCCGCCCTGGCCCTTGAGACCACGTCGGAAAGGCACGCCGATCAGATTGCCGGCGAGATCATATGCCCATTGGTGATAGACACATTCGAGATTCGGGCGATTGCCGCGCAGTTCGCGGCAGACCAATGCTCCCCGATGGGCACAGCGGTTGACCACGACATGAACGGCGCCATCCGCCGCCCTGGTCACAATGACCGGGGTTTCGCCAATGAAAGTCGATTTGAAATCGCCGGCATCCTGGATCTCGGCTTCGAGCGCGACGAAAGACCAGTTATCGCCTTGGAAGATCTTTTCTTGCTCGCGCGTGTGATACTCCGGGTCGGTGAAAACCCTGTATGGAACCCGGCGACCAGTACCGTTCGTGGTTTTCGCGTGGTTTTCGGCTAGCACAACTGTGTCGGTCATGGTCAAAATCCTAGTCGCGAATTAAATCGGGCGGACCATCATCGTGTCGATGAGGTTGGTATCGAAAACTGCGATCTTCGAACGGAACATGGGGCGCTCGCCCGACAAATCGATCTCGTCGATATATTTGCCCGAATTGTAGATTGTGGTGCGTCCATCAGTGCGGGTCATGAGGACCGCATAGCTGGTCTGCGCCTTGGCGAGCGCTCCCGTTACGGAAACAATTCTGGTCGGACCAAGAATATGACGATAGGCATGGACCGGAAAGATGTTCGCCTTGCGCAGCGACACAATGCGATCCACGAGCATTCCCCGGCTGTCACAATAAATCGCAGCCGAATCCATGTTTCGCTCGAAGTTCTCGCGCGAGATCACTGTATAGATGCAGTCCGAAACAAAGTGATCCGGCCACTCTTCCAGGCGGTCGTCGTCGATGAGTTCGGCGTAGAGCGCGTTGAGCTCGGTCGCGAGCTGCTGGATTTCAAGACGCACTGCAGGGGCGGCGAGCATTCAAGCGCTCCCTTCCGGCTGGTCGATGTAAACCCAGCCGTCGTCGACTGTGACAGGGTAGGTTTTGATCGGAATCTGGCAGGGAAAGGCCTTGGCAGCCCCGGTTGCGATGTCGAAAGAACCTCCGTGGAACGGGCATTCGATGATTCCCCCGTCCTGGTAGCCGTCCGTCAACATGGCATTGCCATGGGTGCATAAATTGTCAGTGACGAACACATCGCCATCGACGTTGTAAACAGCAAGCGCAGGCATGTTTTGTTGGTAAACCGCGACCGGTTCACCGTCCTTGACGTCTGCTACTTGGCAAAGGCGAAGTTTGTTTGACATGGCGTCTGGCAATTCCAATCTAAGTTCCGGACTCGCGATCAATTGGAGGATCAGCCGAGGGGAATATCCATTCCGTAGCCCGCGGCCTCGTTGCCGTGACCGAAGATATCCCGGGTATAATATTCCTGCTGGCTTGGAGCCTTGCGGGCACCCCAGCCGAACTCCCAGAGCCATCCCGACGGGTTGGCGCAGTAAAAGGTCAGTGCTTGATCGTTTGCGTGCTTGCCAAGCTGCAGGGCGACGTCGATCTTGCGCGCCCGCACGATGTCATGCGCCAGGCCGAGATCGTCGAGGTCAGTATATTCGAACATCAGATGGTTGATGCGCTTTTCCATCGGGCCGAGTCCGAAGGCGACCGAATGCTGCCGCTCGTTGCAGTGCATGAAATACGGCTGCGCCACCATGCCGTTGGGCAGTTGCAGGTGATATTCGACCGACCCGCGCAACCCTAGCAGACCGTAGAATTCTGCCGCAGCAGGAACGTCATCCTGCCGCAGGATACAATGCCCGATCCCTTCCGGGCCGGTAACGAACCTGCCGTACATCGGGCGCCCGGGATGGAAGGGCTTGTGGGTATCGACCTGCGGCCCGTAGAAAATTTCGGTCGGGTTTCCGCCGGGATCGACCAGCTTGGCAAGGCCGAGCACGCGCCGCTCCCGAGCCTCGGACTCACTCGCCACTGTCACTGCGATTCCGGCGGCGGTCAGCTTCGTCACCATGCCGTCGAATTCGACCGGATCGGCTACGCGCCAGCCAAGATAGGCAAGGTCGTCGGAATCGGCTGCATGCAGCGCGATGCGATGATGCCACTGATCCATGCGCAGATACAGGCGATCACCTTCGTCCTCGTCGACGATCTCCATACCGGCGACTTCGGCAGCGTAGCTGCGCCATGCATCGAGGTTCGTGACAGTCAACCCGAGGTAACCGAGTTCCGTGACTGCTACCATTTGCTCTCTCTCCCAGAGGATGCGGCTCGCGTCTCGGGGGACCGCTATCGCCGGTTATCTTCTCGTCGGTTCTTGCCGACCGACTCGGGGCAATAGTCGATAGTTCTCCATAGTGCAATACGTTGCACTGAGTAATTCATTGCTGTAGGAATCGTGCAACAGAAAGTCGAGCGAGCGATTCGTCCGTGAAACGCGGACGGCGTAGAACCAGGTTTGTGAACACCGCCAAGGTGTCCAGCCGTCCAGCGATAGCCGTCCGGTCGGCTTCGCACATTGGGAGTGGAGCGTTATGGAAGCCGCAGAAAAGCGCGTCGGTCGGATTGCAGATTTGCAAGCGATCAAGCAGAGGCTGAAATCATGGCTAGTGAAGGACGAGGCGAAGGGAATTTTCCAGATCGACCGCGCCGCCTTCACCGATGCCGAATTGTTCGACATCGAGATGAAGTATATTTTCGAGCGCAACTGGATATTTCTCGCGCATGAAAGTCAGGTGGCCAAGCCGCACGATTTCCTTACCACCAAAATCGGGCGAATTCCTGTCATCATCACGCGAGACAGGTCGGGGACCGTCCGTGGACTTGTCAACGCATGCGCCCACCGCGGTGCAAGGGTTTGCCGGGAAAAAGCCGGCAACAAAAAGAATTTCATGTGCCCCTTCCACGGCTGGACCTACTCGTCCGCGGGCGACCTTCTTGACGTCACCGAAGAAGGGGCGGGGGGGTATGCGCCTGGATTCGACCGCGCCGATTTCGGGCTTCCCCGGATCGCTCGTCTCGAAATTTATCGCGGCTTCATCTTCGGCAGCCTGTCGGCCGATGTATTGCCGCTCGAGGAATATCTGGCCGGCTCAAAGGCGTTCATCGACCTGTTGGTGGACCAGTCGCAGCACGGTGGAATGGAAGTGCTGGCGGGAGCAACCCGGTACCGCTATCGCGGCAACTGGAAGATGCAGGTCGAAAACGGCCTCGACGGGTACCACGTCGCAACGGTCCATGCCAATTACTTCCTGACCGTGATGCGGCGGGTCGAAGGGGCCTCCAAGAACGACACGAAAGCGATCGATTTTTCGAATTTCAACCGGCAGGACGGGGGCTCTTTTTCCTTCCACAACGGACACTCGGTTCTTTGGGCCGACTACGCCAATTTCAGGGACCGGCCAAACTTCGAGGTTCTCGACTGGATCGTGGATACCCATGGCGATGAAAAGGCGCTTTGGATGAACAAGCGCATCCGTAACCTGCAACTCTTCCCCAACGTCTTCCTGATGGACCAGACCAGCACCCAAATCAGGATCATCCAGCCGATCTCCGTCGATGAGACCGAAGTCACGACTTATTGCATCGCTCCGGTGGGTGAAAGCGCCGCGGCCAGGGCCTTGAGGATCCGGCAGTACGAAGACTTCTTCAATGCCAGCGGCATGGCGACGCCGGACGATCTGACCGAATTCAACAACTGCCAGGCTGGCTTCGGCGCAGGCGAGGGCCGGATGAACGACATGTCGCGCGGCGCGACGCGCTGGGAGAACGACGCCGGGCAGTTCGGCGCCGGGCTTGCGGTCGATGCGGTGATGAGCAGCCCGTCCGTGGCCGACGAGGGGCTTTATCTCGCAATCCACGACGAATGGATCAGCCGGATGAACACCGCGATCGACCAGGAGACCGCAGAATTGCTTGCCAGGGGCGATGTGGAGTTGACGCGATGACGGCTGCCGATACGCAATGGCTCGCCGTTTGGCGCTTTCTCGGCCGCGAGGCGGTTGCACTTGACGATAAGGATTGGGACACCTGGCTGTCGCTCTATGCCGAGGACGCGGAATACTGGGCTCCTGCCTGGGACGACCGCGAGCGCCTGACTGTCGATCCGCAGCGCGAAATATCGCTGATCTATTATCACAATCGCGGCGGCCTGGAGGATCGCGTTTTCCGCATTCGTACCGGGCGTTCCTCGGCAAGTACTCCTGGACCGCGCACTTCTCACGTGTTCACGCTGTTATCGACGGAAGATGTCGAGGGCCTGGTGCAGGCGCGCACGTCATGGACGGTGACGTCCGTGCTCGATGGGGCTGTAACCGTCTACAGCGGATCGGCCTTTTATGATCTCGAGCCTGCCGGCGGGAGTTTTGTGATCAAGCGCAAGAAGACCGTGATCATCAACGACCTCGCGCAGACCATGCTCGATGTCTACAGCATCTGACCAGTCCTTGTCCGCTTCACCATTTCGTCCCGTCGTCGGAACAATGGTCGGCGATCCGGCCGGGATTGGACCCGAGGTGACCGTTAAGGCCCTCGCGGACGGATCCGTGCACGAGGTCTCGATTCCTGTGCTGCTCGGCTCGGCCGCGGCGGTGGAGCGTGCGCTCGACGCGACCGGCATCAAGGCCCGGGTACGGCGTATGCGCTCGTTCGAACCGCCGAGCGACGATGCCGGGGTGATCGACGTTATCGACACCGGGGCGTTGCCGGACGGCGTGCTCCCGCTTGGCGAGGATACCGAAGCGGCCGGCCATGCCACCGCACAATGGCTGGACGAGCTTGACGGGCTGGCCAGGGACGGGGCCTTCGCAGCGACGATCATGGGGCCTATCAGTACTGGTTCGCTCAAGATGGCCGGGAAACTCGACAAGGTCATTAGTCCGACGCCAGGCGAAAGTTACCTGGTGTTGCTGACCGGCCCGTTGCGGGTCGCGCATCTCACCGATCACATGTCGCTGCGTCAGGTGATCGACATCATAACCGCCGATCTCGTGGCAAAGGCGATCAGGCAGGTCAACGACGCCATGCAATCCTGGGGGATCGCTCGTCCTCGCATCGCAGTGGCCGGCCTCAACCCCCACGCCATGGGTGACGAGGACCGGCTCGCGATTGCCCCGGGGGTCGAGCGGGCGCGAGGATCGGGCATCGCGGTGGAAGGTCCGATCGCACCCGATTCGGTGTTCCGCCAGTGCATTGAGGGGCGTTATGACATGGTCCTCGCGATGTTCCACGATCAGGGACATATAGCGGTCAAGACCTGGGGTTTTTCGGGCAATTGCGTGATCATGATGGGGCCGCCATATCTGCACATGTCGGTCGCCCACGGCACTGCCTATGACATTGTCGGAACGGGCAAGGCTGACGCGGCGATGATGCGCAGCGCGATGCGTACCTGCGGCCAGCTCGCATCAGGCCAAGGATTTGTGGGAGAAGCACGATGAATGCTGCTTCACCAATGGGGATGCCTTCGCTTCCGACAGCGGTCGATTACAGGGTCTACCACGATGCGCATATATTTGCCGCCGAACAGCGCAACATCTTCAAGGGGCGCACCTGGTGTTACCTGGGGCTGGAAGCCGAGATCCCCAACTCCGGAGACTATCGCGCAACCCATGTCGGCGAAACGCCGGTGGTGCTGGTGCGCGGGGAGGAGGGCAAGATCCATGCCTGGGTGAACCGGTGCGCGCACAAGGGCGCGACGGTATGCCGCTCGCTGCGCGGCAATCAAGCCGATGGTTCGTTCGTCTGCGTCTATCATCAGTGGGCCTATGATGCCGAAGGAACGTTGGTCGGCGTGCCGTTCCGGCGTGGCCTCAAGGGCGTCGGGGGCTACGACAAGAATTTCGATCCGGCCAATCACTCGCTCGAAAAGCTCCGGGTCGAGAGTTACAGGGGCATGGTGTTCGGTACGTTTTCGGCCGACGTCGAGCCGCTTGAAGTTTTTCTCGGGCCTGTGATGTGCAAGTATATCGACCGCGTTTTCCATCGGCCGATCAAGGTTCTGGGTTACTCCCGGCAATATATGGCGGGCAACTGGAAGCTCTATTCCGAAAACAGTCGCGACAGCTACCACGGAGCTTTGCTGCATCTATTCTATCCCACCTTCGGCATCTACCGGCAAAGCCAGGACAGCGCGGGGGAACTGGACGAGCAGGGCTATCACAATGTCTTTACCGTTTCCAAGCCCAAGGGCGACATCGATTACGGCTCTTTCGGTGATGAGGCGAATCGCGAAATGCAAGGCGTCGCCAAATTGCAAGACGAAAGCCTGTTGCAGTTCCGGCCCGAAATCGAGGACGATGTGGGTCTGCACATCCAGTCGCTGTTCCCCTCGGTGGTGCTGCAGCAAATTCAGAACACGCTGGCGACACGCCAGATCGTGACTTTCGGCGTCGACAAGACCGAATTGGTCTGGACCTATTTCGGATATACGGACGATGATGAGGAAACGACCCGTCACCGACTGCGCAATTTGAACCTAGTCGGTCCTTCCGGACTGATTTCGATGGAGGACGGCGAAGCGGTCGAACTTTGCCAGCAGGGCACCGCCGGGGCTGAAGGCAAGCACAGTTTCATCGAAATGGGTGGTGACGACGTGCGCGGTTATTACGCGCCGATGGGCATGGACGAGAACGCCGTGCGCGGCTTCTGGAAAGGCTATTTGAGCCTGATGGGCGAGGCCCTTGCCGTCAGCGCGGAAGCATCGGCATGAGCTTGATCGATCCCGCTTTGCAAGGCCTCGTCGATTCCCTGAACGCACGGTACGGACTGTGCCTCGACGACGGGCGCCTTGAGCAGTGGCCCGAGTTTTTCGTCGATAACTGCCTTTATCAGGTGATCGCCCGCGAAAATGTCGAGAACGGGCTACCCGCCGCAGTGATGTATTGCGACAGCAAGGGGATGCTGATCGATCGGGTGGTGGCCCTGCGCCGGGCTAATGTGTTTCCGGAGCATTTCAGCCGTCACCTGATTTCGCGAGCGATCTTGACCGGGATCGATGGAGAGACCGTGACGTCCGAGGCCAGCTACGCTGTGCTGCAGACCCGCAACGACGGCGAGACCCGCATCTACAACGCCGGGAAATATGTTGACCGGCTATTGATCAACGACGGTGTGGTCCATCTGGTGAGCCGAATGTGTGTCTACGACACCCATCGAATCGCGACGCTGCTTGCGACCCCGATCTGATGGCCGACCGTCGATCTGGCGGCGGAATGAACCCTGGAGGAGAAGAAGTATGAAACTGTTCATCAGCCCGGGCGCATGCTCGCTCGCACCGCACATTGCCCTGCGCGAAACCGGGGCCGATTTCGAAACTGTAAAGGTCGATCTGGCCGTGCGCACGACCGAGGCGGGCGAGGATTTCCTCGCCGTCAATCCGTCCGGCAAGGTCCCGGCACTGACTCTGAACGGCGGCGAAACCCTGACCGAGAACCCCGCCATCCTGATGTACATCGCCGACAAGAATCCCGCGTCCGGCTTGGCCCCGGCCGAAGGGAGCCTCGATCGGTACCGGTTGCTGAGCCGTCTCAGTTTCCTCGGTTCGGAATTTCACAAGGCATTCGTGCCGCTGTTCGCCCCGGGAACCTCCGACGAGGCGAAGGCCGCTGCCTTGGGCTCGGTCAAGACCCACCTCGCCGCGCTCGACAAGGAATTGGCCGGGCGTGACTACTATTCCGGCAACGCATTCAGCGTAGCGGATATCTACCTGTTCGTGATGCTGGGCTGGCCAGCTTACGTCGGTATCGACATGAGCCCTTATCCAGCACTCGGCGCCTATGCCGACAAGATCGCGCAGCGCCCCGCTGTGGGTGCGGCCCTCGAGGCCGAAGGTTTGGCGTGAGCGAGATCGACCGACTTCGGTCAGGATAAGGCGGAGTCGATCCATTCTCCATTTGCAAATGCGTTCTGTTTGGTGCAATAACGTCGGAAAGACGAACGAGCGCGAGACAGTGGGCATTGCCTGTCGCAACAGCAGGCAATGCCACTGGCCAGAAAGCGGTTGAAAATAGATCGGGAGAGCCATGACTGCCATTGCCAATGACATCGCACGCCCAGAGATCGGCAAGTCCATCACGGTCGATGGCAGCCTCACGAACTACCACGATGTGGGCGAGGGCGCACCGGTCCTGCTGATCCACGGATCGGGACCCGGAGTGACCGCGTGGGCGAACTGGCGGCTCAACATGCCCGAGCTAGCGAAGCGCTTCCGCGTCATCGCCCCCGACATGTTCGGGTTCGGTTATTCGGATTCCAAGGGGCGGATCGATGACAAGCGGGTGTGGGTCGATCAGGTCGCATCCCTGCTTGATGGTCTCGGGATCGACAAGGTTTCGATCGTCGGTAACTCCTTCGGCGGGGGCATAACCCTCGCATTCATGATCGCGCATCCCGATCGGGTCGAACGGGCGGTGTTGATGGGTCCGGCCGGACTCGATTTCCCGATCACGCCTGCCCTCGATCTGGTCTGGGGCTACCAGCCTTCGCTGGAAGAAATGCGCGCCTCGCTCAAATATCTGGCTTGGGACCACAGCCGACTGACCGACGATCTGATCCAATCGCGCTACGAAGCAAGTGCGCGTCCCGAAGCGCACGAGCCGTACCACGCGACCTTTGGTGGGCCTGACCGCCAGCGCAACATCGCGATGCTGGCAAGCCGCGAAGAGGACGTGGCGGCGCTGCAGCACGAGACGCTGATCCTGCATGGCCTGTTCGATCAGGTGATTCCGCTGGATTCGACCGTTCGCCTGGCCAGCCTGCTGCCGCGTTCCGACCTGCATGTTTTCGCGGAATGCGGCCATTGGGTGCAAATTGAGCGCATGGCGAGCTTCAATCGCATGGTGACCGAATTTTTTGAGCACGGCCTCAAGGGCTGAAGGGACAAGGAGAACTGAAATGGCACTGACCGGTGTACTTCGCCCTGGCTATGTCCAGCTGCGTGTCCTCGATCTCGAGGAGGCAATCGAACATTATCGCGACCGTATCGGCCTTAACCTGGTTAACGTCGAGGATGGAAGGGCGTTCTTCCAAGCCTTCGACGAGTTCGATCGTCACAGCATCATTCTTCGCGAGGCCGATTCTGCCGGGCTCGATCGGATGGCCTTCAAGGTCGCCAAGGACGCCGACCTTGACCACTTTGCCGAACGGCTGCTCGACTTGGGGGTCCATGTCGATATCATTCCGGCCGGCGAGGATCCCGGCGTTGGCCGCAAGATCCGCTTCAATACGCCGACTGGGCACGTGTTTGATCTCTATGCCGAGATGGAACTGTCAGAGACCGGGCCGGCCGTGCGCAATCCGGACGTCTGGATTGCCGAGCCGCGTGGTATGCGCGCGACGCGGTTCGACCACTGCGCCCTGAACGGCATCGATATTTCGGCGAGCGCGAAGATTTTCGTCGAGGCTCTCGATTTTTCGGTGACCGAAGAATTGCTGGATGAGGCTTCGGGCACCCGTCTCGGTATCTTCCTTTCGTGCAGCAACAAGGCGCATGACGTGGCATTTCTGGGCTATCCGGAAGACGGGCGGATTCATCACACCTCATTCTTCCTCGAATCCTGGCACGATGTCGGTCACGCGGCGGACATCATCAGCCGCTACGATATTTCTCTGGACATCGGTCCAACCCGTCACGGGATCACGCGCGGGCAGACGATTTACTTCTTCGACCCGTCGGGCAACCGCAACGAGACTTTCAGCGGCGGGTACACCTACTATCCTGACAATCCGCGCCGGATGTGGCAGGCCGAGAATGCCGGCAAGGCGATCTTCTATTACGAGAAGGCGCTCAACGACCGCTTCATGACGGTAACCACCTGAACATGAATGGGGTGGCAACGGTCCGGTCGATCGGGCACGAACTTGCCGCCAGGGCGGTGCAGGCCGCCGTGGCCAAAGGTGGCGAGGCGGGCTGGCCCCTCGTCGCCGCGGTGGTCGGCTCCACTGGGGAACTTGTGGCCCTGTTGCGCGCTACGGGCGCCCCGTTTCAATCTGCGCAGATCGCCAAGGACAAGGCCTATACTGCCGCCAGCTTCAAGGTTCCTTCGCCGGAGGTCTTCAAGATGGTTTCCGGCAATCCGGCGCTGAGCGCGGGTATCGCCGCGAAGCCCGGAATCGCCATGTTCGGCGGTGGGCTGCCGATCGCGATCGCCGGCGAGATAGTGGGTGCGATCGGCGTGTCGGGCGGGACGGAGGAACTGGATACGCAGTGCGCCAACGCTGCCCTCACCGCGATCGGTGCGGCGCAATATTGAACGCGCCACCATCGAGACTTTACGGAGAAGCGAAGACGTTATGGCAACCGAGGGCATCATCGCCGTTACCGATACCGTCCTGAATTTCATCGGGGGGGCCTATCGCCGTGGGAGCACCGGCAAGACGTTCGCCAATATCGATCCGGCAACGGGCCTGCAAACCGGGATCGTTCACGAAGCAAGCGAGCAAGATGTAGCCGATGCAGTGGCAGCCGCCAAGGCCGCTCTGAACGGTCCGTGGGGCAAGATGACGACGGCCGAGCGGGTAAAGCTCATCTCCGCCGTTGCCACGGAAATCGAGCGCCGTGCCGACGACTTCCTCGCTGCCGAAGTGGCGGATACCGGCAAGCCGCGCCATGTAGCCTCGCACATCGACATTCCGCGCGGCGCCGCGAATTTCCGGATGTTCGCCGACGTCATTTCCACCACCCCGACCGAGTCATTTGCCACGGCGACGCCAGATGGCGGGAAGGCGCTGAATTATGTCGTGCGCAAACCCAAGGGTGTGATCGCGGTAATCTGCCCGTGGAACTTTCCTCTGCTGTTGATGACCTGGAAGGTCGGTCCGGCGCTGGCTTGCGGCAACACGGTTGTAGTCAAGCCGTCCGAAGAGACACCGCGAACCGCGGCGCTGCTGGGTGAGGTCATGAACGCGGTCGGGATGCCCGAAGGTGTCTACAATGTGGTTCACGGTTTCGGGGCGGGTTCTGCCGGTGAATTCCTGACCTCGAACCCCGATATCGATGCGATTACCTTCACCGGCGAAACCGGCACTGGCCAGGCCATCATGCAAAAGGCCGCGGTCGGTGTGCGCGATATTTCTTTTGAGCTCGGCGGCAAGAATCCGGCGATCGTGTTCGCCGACGCCGATCTCGACAAGGTGGTAGAAGGATTGTCGCGCGCTGTATTTCTCAACACAGGGCAAGTCTGCCTCGGAACCGAACGGTGTTATGTCGAGCGACCCGTTTTCCACGAGTTCGTGAAGCGAATGACGGCGGCGGCTAAGGCGTTCAAGCCAGGTGCGACGGGCGATCCAGCCTATCTCGGACCTCTGATCAGCGCCGAGCATCAGGAAAAGGTACTGGCATATTACGCCCGTGCGGTTGCCGAAGGCGCCACCGTCGCCACTGGCGGCGGCGTTCCCGCGCTTTCGGGTAACGAAGCAGGAGGTTTCTATGTCGAGCCGACGCTTTGGACAGGTCTGTCGCACGACAGTTCAGTGATGCGCGAAGAGATATTCGGCCCGTGCTGCGGGGTAATTCCCTTCGATAGCGAAGACGAGGTGATCGGCCTGGCCAACGACACCGACTATGGTTTGTGCGCGACGATCTGGACCGAAAATCTCTCGCGGGCGCACCGGGTCTCTGCCTCGATGCGGGTTGGCATCTGCTGGGTCAATTGCTGGTTCCTGCGCGATCTGCGCACCGCATTCGGCGGTTCCGGACATTCCGGAATCGGCCGCGAAGGCGGAGTCCACAGCCTCGAATTCTATACCGAAACCGAAAACATCTGCGTGAAGCTTTGAGACCATGACGACTGAAACCAAAATCGATCCCAAGGCCATCCAGCAGGCGGCCGAGCAATTGCGGGGCGCGGCTGCCAGCGGCAAGCCGGTAGCGCCGATCCGCGATCTTATCTCGGCCGGGGGGGTGGATGCCGCGTACGCCGTGCAGGAAATCAACACCCGGCACGCGCTTGACAGCGGACGGCGCCTGGTCGGCCGCAAGATTGGGCTGACCTCGCTGGCGGTGCAGCGCCAGCTCGGCGTCGACCAGCCCGATTACGGCATGTTGTTCTCCGACATGGACGTGCCCGAAGGGATTCCGATCTCGCTCGATCAGGTCATCCAGCCCAAGGTCGAGGCTGAAATCGCGATCGTGGTCGGTCGAGACCTGCCGCATCCCGATCTCACCACTGCCGAGATGATCCGCGCTGTCGAGTATGTCGTCCCTGCGATCGAGATCGTCGACAGCCGCGTCGCCAATTGGGACATCCGCATCTTGGACACGGTGGCCGACAACGCCTCGAGCGGATTGTTCGTACTTGGCGCGGTGCCTCGCAAGCTTAATGCGCTCGACCTGCGCGAGTGCGGCATGGTGATGGAGGTGAAAGGCGAGCCGATTTCGGTGGGTGCAGGGATTGCCTGCCTTGGCAGCCCGATCACCGCGTCGCTGTGGCTGGCGCGGGTCATGGCCCGGGTCGGGCGCCCGCTGCTTGAAGGCGACGTGATCCTGTCGGGCGCGCTGGGGCCGATGGCCGGGGTCGCGCGGGGCGATGTCGTGGAAGCGAGGATCAATGGCGTTGGAACGGTGCGGGCGGCTTTTGCTGCCGAAGCCGGCTGACGCAAGATAACGGGAAGATCGAAGCATGACCAAGATGAAGTGCGCCATCATTGGTTCCGGCAATATCGGAACCGACCTGATGATCAAGCTGCTGAAGGGTTCCGATAGTCTTGAGCTGGCGGCAGTGGTCGGGATCGACCCGGCCTCGGAAGGCCTTGCCTTGGCCCGCGAACGCGGCGTGGCGACGACCCACGAGGGAATCGACGGTCTGCGCAAGCTGCCGGTCTACCCCGAAATCGGCATCGCATTCGATGCGACTTCGGCCTATGCACACAAGGAACACGATGCCGCCCTGCAGGCCGATGGCAAGCTGGTGGTCGACCTGACTCCGGCCGCGATCGGGCCCTTTTTTGTCCCGCCGGTCGGCGGTGCGCTCGATGGCGAGATCCGTAATGTCAATATGGTCACCTGCGGCGGTCAGGCGACCATTCCTATCGTCGCCGCAGTTTCGCGAGTAACACCGGTTCATTACGCCGAAATCGTCGCTTCGGTGTCGTCGCGCTCGGCGGGGCCGGGCACTCGCGCGAACATCGACGAGTTCACCCGGACCACCGCGAAGGCGATCGAAACGGTGGGAGGAGCTGGACGCGGCCGTGCGATCATCATCCTCAATCCTGCCGAACCGCCGATGATCATGCGCGACACGATCTTTACGCTGACCGGTCAGGTCGACGAGGACGCCATCCGCGCCTCGGTCAAGGAAATGGTCGAGACCGTGCAATCCTATGTGCCCGGCTACCGGCTCAAGCAGGAAGTGCAGTTTGAACGGTACGGCTCGAACCGGCCGCTGAAGATCCCCGGATACGGCGAGTTTGTCGGCCTGAAGACCAGCGTGTTCCTCGAAGTCGAGGGCGCCGGAGACTATCTTCCCAAATATTCCGGAAACCTCGACATCATGACCGCTGCCGCCAAGGCGGCCGGCGAGCGCATGGCCCAACAACACCTCGAAAGGGTGGCAGCATGACTTTCAGTCCCGAAACCGGCAAGCTCTACATCCAGGACGTCACCCTGCGTGACGGCATGCATGCCATTCTTCACATGTACGGCACCGACAGTGTCCGCACCATCGCCAAGGCGCTGGACGATGCCGGCGTTGATGCGATCGAGGTTTCGCACGGCGACGGCCTCAACGGCACCTCGTTTAACTACGGGTTCGGCGCCCACACCGACTGGGAATGGATCGAAGCCGCCGCCGACGTGATCAAGAGCGCCGTGCTGACCACCTTGCTGGTGCCCGGCATCGGCACGGTCGAAGAACTGCGCCGCGCCTATGCGCTCGGCGTGCGCTCGGTCCGGGTCGCTACCCATTGCACCGAAGCCGATGTCGCCAAGCAGCACATCGGCATTGCCCGCGATCTCGGCATGGATGTCTCGGGCTTTCTGATGATGAGCCACATGATCGATGCCGAGGCTCTGGCTCAGCAGGCCGTGCTGATGGAAAACTACGGGGCGCATTGTGTCTATGTGACCGACAGCGGCGGCGCGCTCGACATGGACGGTGTGCGCGATCGTTTGCGCGCCTATGACCGTGTGCTCAAGCCGGAGACCCAGCGCGGCATCCACGCCCACCATAACCTTTCGCTTGGCGTCGCCAACTCGATCGTCGCGGCCCAGGAAGGCGCGGTGCGGATCGATGCGAGCCTGGCCGGAATGGGTGCAGGGGCCGGCAACGCGCCGCTCGAGGTGTTCGTCGCCGCCGCCGACCGCAAGGGCTGGAATCACGGCTGCGACGTCATGGCGCTGATGGACGCGGCCGAGGACGTCATCCGTCCGCTTCAGGACCGCCCTGTACGGGTCGACCGCGAGACGCTGAGCCTTGGCTATGCCGGTGTCTATTCGAGCTTCCTGCGTCACGCGGAAAAAGCCGCCGAGCAATATGGACTCGATACGCGCGAAATCCTGATCGAGCTCGGCAAGCGCCGGATGGTCGGGGGCCAGGAGGACATGATCGTCGATGTCGCGCTCGACCTCGTTTCTGCACGCGCAGCATAGGCACATGGCGATGGACAAGCTTGAGCGATACGCCGAAATCCTCGACAGCGCCGCGTTGAACGCGCGTGCCACTCCGCAGCTCACCCACACCGACCCCGAATTGAGCGTCGCAGATGCCTACCGGGTGCAAATGTTGTCGGTCGCTCGCCGGTTGACTCGTGGGGAGCGTCGCATCGGGGTCAAGATGGGGCTGACGAGCCGCGCAAAGATGCAGCAGGTTGGGGTCGACGAGGTCGCCTGGGGGCGATTGACCGACGCCATGCTTGTCGAGGAAGGCACCGCCATTTCACGGGCGCGCTTCGTTCACCCGCGGGTCGAGCCGGAAGTCGCCTTCCTGATGAAGGCGCCGCTGTCCGGCAAAGTGACGGCGGCGGCCGCGCTGGCGGCGGTCGAGGCGATCGCGCCGGCCATGGAGATCATCGACAGCCGTTATGAAAACTTCAAGTTCGCGCTGTCCGACGTGATCGCCGACAACACCTCTTCGTCTGGGCTGGTGATCGGTTCCTGGAACGACCCCGCAATGGATTTCTCTAACCTCGGCGTCTACCTCGAAATAGACGGGGAAGTGACGCAGGTTGGCTCGACCGCCGCGATTCTCGGCCATCCCCTGCGCTCGCTGGTTACTGCTGCGAAGCTTGTCGCCGAAGCTGGTGAGGAAATTTCGGCCGGGGACATTGTGATGGCGGGAGGAATCACCGCCGCGCCCAATCTGGCGCCCGGACAGACGGTACGCACGACCGTCCAGGGGCTGGGCTCGGTCATGTTCCAGGTGGAGGCGTAAATGCCGATCATCGAAGTCAATATGCTCGAAGGCAGAACTCCGGATGACAAGGAGCGGTTGATCCAGGCTCTGACCGATGCCGCCATCGAATCGATCGGAGCGCCTCGCCAATCGGTTCGCATCATCCTGCGCGAGATGCCGCCTGGACATTTCGCGGTCGGTGGAGAGTCCTTCGCGGCCAAGGCGGCCGCGAAAGCAGGCGGACAAGGATAATATCGTGCCAGGCCCCTATCATATCCGCGTGGTAAACGGCGGCGAGTTTACCTGCGGCGGGGACGAGCGGGTGCTCCTCGCGATGGAGCGTTGCGGCGCTGGTGATATCGGGGTTGGCTGCCGGGGTGGAGGGTGCGGTATTTGCCGGGTGAAGGTAATCGAGGGCGAATATCGGACCGGCAAGATGAGTGCTGCGAAGGTGCCGGAAAGCGATCGCCAGGCTGGCTATGCCTTGGCTTGCCGGCTTTTCCCGTCAGGAGACCTGGTCATTGCAGTCGATTAAGATCAGAAGGAGATTTGAGATGGCTACCCAACTGAAGAGCACAGAAAACGAGTATGGCATCAAGCCGGAATACGGCCACTTCATCGGCGGCGAATGGGTCTCGGGCGACAGCGGCAATACGATCGACCTGATCAACCCGGCGACCGGGGCAGTGCTCACAAAGATCCAGGCCGGAAATGCCAAGGATATTCAGCGCGCGGTCGCGGCGGCCAAGGCCGCATTCCCGAAGTGGTCCGAAAGCTCGCCCGCAGAGCGCCAGGAAATCCTGATCGAGGTCGCACGCCGGCTCAAGGCGCGACACCAGCACTACGCCACGCTCGAAACCCTGAATAACGGCAAGCCGATCCGCGAATCGATGTACTTCGACATGCCGCAGGCGATCGGACAGTTCGAAGTGTTCGCCGGCGCGGCCTACGGCCTGCATGGCCAGACGCTGGACTATCCCGATGCGATCGGCATCGTCCACCGCGAACCGCTGGGCGTTTGCGCGCAGATCATTCCGTGGAACGTTCCGATCCTGATGATGGCCTGCAAGATCGCGCCGGCCCTGGCCTCTGGTAACACGGTCGTGCTCAAACCGGCGGAAACCGTCTGCCTGTCGGTGATCGAATTCTTTGTCGAAATGGCCGACTTGCTGCCCCCGGGCGTAATCAACGTCGTGACCGGCTACGGCGCCGACGTCGGTGAGGCGCTGGTCACTCACGAAGATGTCCGCAAGGTCGCGTTCACAGGTTCGGTTGCGACCGCGCGCCGGATTATCCAGTATGCTTCGTCGAACATCATACCTCAGACGCTCGAATTGGGCGGCAAGTCCGCGCACATCGTCTGCGCCGATGCCGACATCGATGCGGCCGTCGAGAGCGCGACGATGTCGACCGTGCTCAACAAGGGCGAGGTCTGCCTTGCCGGATCGCGCCTGTTTCTGCACGAATCGATCCAGGACGAGTTCCTGGCCAAGTTCAAAGAGGCCCTTGAAGGCATCCGCCAGGGCGATCCTCTCGATTTCGGCACCCAACTTGGTGCGCAAGCCTCGCAGATGCAGATGGAAAAGGTCCAGAGCTATCTTCAGCTGGCCACTGAAGAAGGCGCGACCGTCCTCACCGGCGGAAGCCGCAATGAGAGCCTGGCAGACGGGCATTTCATCAAGCCGACGGTCTTTACCAATGTCACCAACTCGATGCGGATCGCGCGCGAGGAAATTTTCGGCCCGGTCACCAGCGTGCTGACTTGGAAGGACGAGGACGCGATGATGGCCTTGGCCAATGACACGACCTATGGCTTGGCTGGCGGCGTCTGGACCAAGGACGTCGCCCGCGCACACCGGATTGCTCGCAAGCTCGAGACCGGAACGGTCTGGATCAACCGTTACTACAACCTCAAGCCCAACATGCCGCTGGGCGGATACAAGCAGAGCGGTTTTGGCCGTGAGTTCAGCCATGAGGTTCTGCATCACTACACACAGACCAAGTCGGTAATCGTCAATCTGCAGGAAGGGCGCATGGGGATGTTCGACCAGTAAAGTTGCCCCAGCCCCGGAAAGTCGGCTTGGAGAGGAGATAAGATATTGTCTGCAAGGCTTGAAGGACAGGTTGCGCTGCTGACCGGCGGCGCTACCGGAATCGGTGCAGCGGTGATTGCCCGCTACATCGAGGAAGGGGCCAAGGTCGGGGTGCTAGTTCGCGACGACGAGCAGGCCCGCCTGGTGCGTTCGCGCCACGGCGACAAGGTCGCCTTGATCGCGGGCGACGTTCGTTCCTATGCAGACAATGCCCGGGCCGTCGCTGAGACTGTCGCGGCTTTCGGTAAACTGGATGTTTTTGTCGGCAATGTCGGAATCTGGGATTTCATGGTGCCGCTCGAACAGCAGGATCCCGAAAAGCTCGAAAAGGCCTTCGACGAAATCTTCGACGTCAACCTGAAGGGCTATTTCTTCGGTGCGCGCGCCGCGATTCCCGAACTGAGGAAGACCAAAGGCAGCATCATCTTCACCGCCTCGACGTCAAGCTACTACACTGGCGGCGGCGGCACCGTGTATGTCGCATCAAAGCACGCGGTTCTCGGACTGATCCGCCAACTGGCTTGGGAGTTGACACCAGATGTCCGGGTCAATGGCGTCGCGCCGGGCGGCACCCGTACTCCGCTCAGCGGGACCGAGACGGGCGGCTTCTCCGAAACCAAGATGGAGGAGATGCCTGGCCTGGACGATCTCATCTCGGGCATGACGCCGCTCGCGCGGATCGCGGAGCCTGACGATCATAGCGGCCTCTACGCGCTTTTGGCGTCACGCCGCGATTCCGCATACATGACCGGAACGGTTCTGCTGAGCGACGGCGGCATCGGCATTGGCAAGCGCCCTGAGGCCTGATCCGGCACATGGTCCGCGACCCTTGGGTCGCCAGGCTGGCAAGGCCTCAACATTACCAGAAAAGGATCGAGAGCAATGGCTGAAAGGTTCGATTTCAAGGAATTGGTGGCTGTTCCCGGTGTGATTGGCGCGGCTCGGTGGAAGCCAACCCATCCAGGCGGTTCGGTGGCGCCGCCGGAGTTAGTCGAATTCGGCGGCGAAATCACCCGGGATCGTGCTGAACGCTTGATGGGCCATGCCGAGGCAGGCGGGCTTGCGATCTATGGCATCGGGCAACTCAGCTACCAGCGCGCACCCGTTGACAAGACGGTCGTCTACCCGATCGATGCCTATTACGCACATGGACAATACACCTCTGTAATCGCGACCATCAACCGGGTAGCCGTGCTTCTGGACAACAAGGTCAAGGTGGATGTTCAGGACATGGTGCGAAAGATGGTCCTGGTCGACAATTAAGTGCTGGACGCGTCGAGCCAGTCTTCGCCTGGTTCTGGCGCCTTGGTCCCCTTGGCTATCATCCGGGCAGGCGCGGTGTCCGGACGGCACCTGAAGTCGAGATTCAGCGCGTCGTGCTCTTGTCGAGAAACCGGTCTGCCGCGACCAGTTCAGGCAAAACGCCCTGTTGGACAAGCTGGGCTTCGGCGGCGTCGATCATGGCCGGAGGTCCGCACAGATAGGCTTCAGTGCGGGCCAGCCCGGCTAGCCGAGCGATTGGGTCGGTGACCAACCCTCTAGCCCCGGTCCAGCCGCTGCGTTCGTCCTCTTCCGACAGCACCGGAATAAATTCGAAGGGCGCATTCCAGGCGGAGCGGAGCGCTTCGATCTCGCCGAGGCAATAGAGATGTTGCTGGGTCCGGGCTCCGTAAAGCAGGGTAACCGGCCGGCTCGCACCCAGAGATCGGGCATGTTGCAATATCGCCATGATCGGGGCAAGGCCGCTGCCGCCTGCCAAGCATAGCATCGCTTCGGCGCTGTCCTTGAGGCGAAACTGACCGAAGGGGCCTGAGAGTTCAAGCGTCCCGCCAGTGCGCTCCTCACCGAACAGCCAGTCGGTGAAGAGGCCGCCGGGTACGTGCCGGACATGGAATTCGAGTCGCGTTGCCTCTCCCCTGTCCGGCGCGAAAGCGAAGGAGTAGCTGCGCGGTTCAGCAATGCCCGGAGCCGTGAGGTCGGCATATTGGCCTGGAATGAACCGAATCGGGCGATCAAGTTCGACCACCAGCTGGATGATGTCCGGGCAAAGGCGGGGCGTGGCAACGATGGTTGCAGAGAAACGCTCCACCGCTTGCTGACGGGACAAAGGGGCATCGAGCGCAATGACCAGGTCCGAGCGCGGCATTGCCTGGCACGCCAGACGATATCCTTGTGAAAGCGCGTCACGTTCGAGAACCAGGGCTGACGGGCTTAACTCCCCGATCTTGCCTTCCACCAGCTTGAACCGGCAAGTGCCACATGAACCGACCTTGCAATCGTGCGGCATGGCAAGTCCGTCAGCCAGCATCGCCTCCAGCATGGTCTTGCCCCGCGGAACCTCGAGGGTCGCCGATTCTCCGGCGATGATAACCTTGGATGATTGCTGCTTCTTGAGAAACGTGAACATCGAATAGGTCGCCTAGCAAGGACATCATGTCGTTGAAACAAAGATGCGGCATCCCCGCGAGGGGATGCCGCCAAGGTCACATGGGGCAATCGGAGAGAAAAACTCCATGTGGGTGGAACTGTCAGTCAGTGGCGGCCCAGGCTGGCCACCCCGCACGTGCGTTCGCCGCCATCGCCAGCTTGCGCTCGCTTGGCGAAGCGAAATTCAGATCCCAATCCTTCAACCGCGGCTGCGCGATGAACCGGTGCCAGACGGGCGGGACGAGACCGCAAAGGAAGCACAAGAACAGCGAGGGCATCTGCGGCGCCTTCGGCTCAGGCTGAAGCTCATAGAAGGGAATATGGCCGTCGAGATGGTGGTTGATGTGATTGGTGATCTCCACCCCGATCGGACGCACGATCATGCCGAGATGGTTCCAGGCATGGTGTTTCGCGATCGGACCGCCTTCGACGCGCAGCAGGCCATAGTGCTGGAAATAATTGAACCCTTCGACGAACATCTTCGCGAAGAACATCGCGCCAACCGTCGCAAATCCGGCGACTGGCCCTGCCGCCGCTGCAACTCCCAGGATGATCGCGCCGACCAGCACCAGCTGGAGCCACATGGCGTTGCGCCAGCTCCACGGAGAATAACCGAGACGCGAGAGGATTTCGCCCTGCTTTTCCCAGGTGTCCCTGTACGAGCCCCAGGAGGCCTGGAAAACGAAGCTGTAGATCGTTTGGCCGCGGCGCGGCGTGTCGCTGTCCTTCTCGGTATCGAGATGGACATGGTGAGTGACGATATGAGCGACATCGCGGTTGGGATCGCCGTAGAAGGCGCTCAGCCCTTTTGCCACGGCACGCGGAAACCAGTGGCGGCGATGCATCAGCTCGTGAGCCACCGGCAGGGTCGGGACCGCCGAAAGCCAGGCCAGGCTGGCGATCGAACCGATTAATTGCCATGCAGAACCATCTGTTCCCCAAATCGGGTTGGTTCCGGTCGCGACCGAATTGGCAAACGCCACATAGAGTGTCACGATCAGGGGTAATTGCAGGTAGATGGCTATATCGGCGACCGGCGCGATTCCGCGTGAGCGCACCTTGTGATCGCTCGGCAGGAGGACATCCAGCACCATCAGCACTGCGAAGGTAGCAATCCCGAGCCAGACGAACGGGCCGCCGAGAATGAAGCCCGCAATGCCGGTGATGGTCATGGCGGGGACCAGAAAATAGCGCAGTGCATCCATCGCTTCTCTCCGATAGTGGCTTCTCCCGCGAACGCGGGATTGTGGCGTTGAACTATGATCGCACGGCGCGACACCCAGGGGCTTCCCGATGCCGCGCTCGGTTTTGCTAGAGGTAGATGTTCAGGTTCTTGCTCAGCATGATGTTGTGCTTGAGGATGATCCGCCGCTTGACCAGCTGATAGGCTCCGCCCGCCTCGCGCCAGATGTCGATCCGGTTGCCGATCAGCGAATCCTCGTCGCGTTCGTTGCGATTGCGATAGGCGTAGAAGTTCGAGAAAACCCGGAACTCATCCGCCTTTTCAGTGTTTTCCACTTCGACATTGGTGACGATGTGGGTGTAGCGCGTTGCCGGATCTTCCGACCAGGCTGTGCCTGTTTCCAGACGCGAGAGGCGCTTTTTGATCTCGTCGAGGTTGTCGTTGTAATAGGCCATTCGCGTCAGGTCGGTGATCTGATCGGTCGTGTCGCGGCGATAGCGGGTCTCGATTCCTGGCATATGGTAATGCAGGTCGTCGGCGAGCATCGCTACCCAACCTGCATAGTCCTCATCGTCCAGGCGGCGGGCTTCGCGATAGAGGGTCTGGGTCAGCGCATGGCTCACTTCCAACGAGGCGGCTGCGCCGGTGCTGGGCCGCTCGACGGTGGACGTCTGGTTCATGGTCAAATATCCTCTCTCACAGCGCGAACAGACCCGGAAGGTCGCGCGTCTCGGCGATCCCGGTCAGGCGGGGTTCGGGCCTCGGCGGCATCGCCTCGAGATCTGTGGCCTCCATCATGTCCAGCCACCGCTGGTAGAAGCCGCGCTGGTTGGCGTCGTTGTACTGACCGCGATAGACGATCCCGGGCAGGGTATCATGGTCGATCTGACGCCCGATCCCGCAGCGGTAATGCAGCCTCTCGTGGCGGGTGACGACGCCGCGGTTGACCGTGGTGCAGTTTTCCCAGTTTTCGCCATCGTCCATCTCGAATGTGCCGCCCGGGCCGAAGGTCTGCATCACGCCTTTGGTCACTTCGTCCTTGATGTCGTCGGGCATGGCCTTGTTGACGATCACCCAGGTTTTCAGCTCGAACTGCATCGGACCTTTGGGCTGCCATTGCCGGAAGGTGGATATGCCCGGCAGGAACGACACGTTCGGAAAGATCGACGCCGAGGCCACCGATCCGAAGATCTGCGAGCGCATCGTGCCCAGCCGATCTGCCATCTTCGGGCGCATCTTCTCATAATACTCCATAACCTTGGGGCGACCGAGGAGGAACAGGTCGCCGACACCCTCCGTCCCAAACTCCCAGCCGTGCCCATTGACGCTGGCGTGGTATGAATTTTCCATATCGATCGGCGGGAAGGGCTGGCCGTTGTTCATCGACCGGCAGCCTGAATCGTGGGTCCAGCCCGCGTGGTAGGCATCGCCGATGAAATTCTCGACCCCGAACTTCCAATTGGCACTGATCACCGACTTGATACAGCCGCCGACCAGTTCGGTGCCGCCCTCCTCGTTGTCGAGCAGCATGTCGAGATACCAGCGGAAATCGCCGAGCCAGGCGTCGAGGCTGGGACCATCCTCGGCGAAGGTGGCGAACACCAGCCCCTTGTAGCTGCCGACCCGGGCGACCTGCCGAAGACCGTTCTTCTTGCGGTCGATGTCGCCTTCATCGTAGCAGTATTCCTCGTGCATGCCCTGCAGTTCGCCGGCCGTGTTGAAGGCCCAGCCGTGATAGTTGCAGACGAACCGGCGGGTGTTGCCGGCATCCGCGAAGCAGACCTTGTTACCGCGATGCGGGCAGGAGTTCAGGTAGACCTTGATCGTGCCGTCGGGTTGGCGGGTGACGATTACCGCGTCCTCTCCCATATGCGTTGTCAGGAAATCGCCTGCTTTGGGCAGCTGACTTTCATGGGCGACGAACAGCCACGAGCGCGCGAAGATGCGGTACAGCTCTTCCTCGTAAATGTCGGCATCGCTGAAGATGCGACGATCGAGCCAGCCTTCCTTGAGGTCCATGTAGCGCGAAAATTCCGGCTCGCGGCCGATCCGATCCATCCTCATGGTCATCGTCTCCCGTTGCGTTGATCTAGAAAAATACGTTGACGTTGCTGTCGGGCAGCACCGAATGATCGAGCAAGATCTCGCGCGCAGCGAGGCGCCAGCCTTCGCCGCCTTTGCGCCAGCGATCCGTGCGTCCGGCGGTGAGCAACCGGTTCTGCCCGTCGATTCGGTTGCGATGGATAACGATCACCGAATGCACAATCGTTTCATTCGGCGCGTCCCCGGGCAGAACCTCCACGTTCGAGACCACACGGCGCACGAAGTTCGGCGGATCCTCCGCCCAGACGAAGCCGGAGCGCAGGCGGTCGATTCGCAGCTTCAGCCGCGCGAGATTGTCGTTGAAGACGTTCCCTGCGCCGACCGCGATTGGGGCGGACCGGTCGGCCCGGAAGCGTCGGCTCTTGAGCGCCATGTGGTAGGACACGTCCTCGCACAGCAGTTCCAGCCAATCCTCGAAGCGTTCGTCGTCGAGCAGCCGCGCCTCATGGAACAGGCGCTGGGTAAGGGCGGTTACCACGTCGTGCAGTGCGGGTTCGGGGTGCAGGTCAAGCATTGACCGCCTCGCGCGACCCCAGCGGATTGAGATTGTAGGTGGGAACGTCGCTCCAGCTCGACGCCTGCATATGTTCTTGCCAGCGACGGTAAAAATAGCGCTGGTTGTGTTCGCTGACGAGGCCGGCGGCAATGTCGCCCGGAAATCCTTCGCGCGCACCCGACCGACCAAGCGCCATATTGGTGTAGACATCCATCTGTGCAGTGCGCCAGCCGCGGGACTGCTCGGTGCAGGCGGCCAGATTGTCGCCATCGTCATTGTCGAACAGACCTGCCAGCCCGAAGGTCAGGCACTGGTTGTCGAGGATCGTCGCCTTGATGTTTTCGGGCATGTCGTTTTCGACCATTGCCCAAGTCCATTGCTCAATCTGCCCCGGCCCCTTCGGATGGTAGACCCGGAACCAGTTGAGGCCGGGCAGGAACTGAAGGTTGGGAAAGATGGTGATGTTGATTTGCGAGCCCCACAGCTGTTCGCCGCGGGTCTTGCCGAGGCGCTCCGTCACGGTCGGCCGGTTGGCCTCCAGATAATCGAGCATCGGCTTCGGCTCGGGGTAGAAAGCATAGCCCGAAACACCGTCGAGCGATGTCAGCGCCATGTGGCCGTTGAGCCCGGCCACCGACAGTCCGCCGTCGAGGTTGGCGCTGGAATTCCCAACGCTAAGGCCGGACAGGTCCATCGACTGCACCGCCATCATCGCACCGGCATGAGCCCAGCCCAGGTGGTAACCATCGCCGCAGACATTTTCGACCGGCAGCTTCCAGTTGGTGTTAAGGACCATCTTCTGGGTTTCGCCAACCAGTGCGGTCCCGCCGGGCAAAGCATCGAGCCAGACGTCGAGATAGAATTTCGCATCTCCGAGATAGTCGTCGAGCGATGGCGCGGCGGGATCGAAGCAGCCGAAGATCAGTCCCTTGTATTCGGCGACCTGCGCCACTGGAACGAGCCCGAACTTGCTACGGTCGAGTTCGCCGAAATAGGCTTCGTTTTCGAGCGGGACGCCTGCCAGAGCCCCATCGGGGGCGAACGACCAGCCGTGATAGTTGCAGGTGAAGGACCGGGCATTCCCGCGGTCGGCGCGACAAATGCGGTTGCCGCGATGGGTGCAGGTGTTGAGGAATGCTTTCACCGCGCCGTCCTTCTGCCGAATGACGATGACGTCGTCTTCGCCCATGTAGGTGCGGAAGAAGTCGTTGGGCCGCGGAATCTGGCTGATATGGGCAAGGAACAGCCAGCACCGACCGAACACACGTTCGAGTTCCTGGCGATAGACCGCATCGCTCGAATAGATCGAGCGCGATTGGCGGCCCGTGCTTGTGTCGATCAGACTTGCGACGTCCATATTGCCTCTCCTCCGTTGGACCCCCGGCTTCGTGCGGGTGGTTCCACGTTGCCAGCGTCAACGCAAAGCTCATGCCAATTTGAAATTGGCCCGAAGATGCGCGGCAGGGCGCATCGGGTGATGCGAATTTGGCCGCGAAGATTGCCATTTTCGTCAAATTCCAGGAATAGGGGTGGTGCAAGAATGACGTTTTGGTAAGATGGCCGCGATGAAGCTGCTTCCCGGTTACGCCGACCTTACCAAGCGCCTGCGCTTTTCGCCCGAGCAGGGGCGCATCTGGCGCGACAGCGAACGGTGCGTGCTGTTGAGCCAATCGGCACTGACCATGCTGCGCAGTCAGCTTGTGGCGCAGATCGGCCAGGCCAAGGCCCGGCAGCTATTCTGGGAAACGGGTTTTGCGGAGGGCGCGCGCTGCGCGGTAGAGGCGAAGGAACTGAGGCCGGACCGGGAGTTTCTCGAAGCTTTCGCATTTGGGCCCCAGGCTCACGCCCTGACAGGGTTCGGCTGGACTGAGATCGAGACGCTCGACAGCGATTCCGCCAGCGGATATTTCCGGGGCAGCTTCCTCGTCCATGACTCAATCGAAGCGGCCATCCATCTGGTGGCAGACGGGGTCAGCGCAGATCCGGTCTGCTGGCTGCAAACCGGTTTTGCGAGTGGATTTGCCAGTACGTTCGCCGGTCAGCCAATCGTGATGCGCGAAATCGAGTGTCAGGGCATGGGCGACGCCGCTTGTCTGCTCCACGCCAGGCCCGAAGCGGAATGGCCTGAGCTTGATGACGTCGAGAATTCGGTTGTGCCGCTGTCTCAGTCATGCCGGCCGTCCGATCCTCAGGAACCCGTTCCGGGCGTATCTGCAGGCTACCACGCGGTGCACAACATGATCGAGCGCGCTGCAGGGACCGATGCCAGCTTGCTATTTCTGGGCGAAACCGGAGTCGGCAAGGAAGTGTTCGCGAAATTGGCGCACCGCATGAGTCTCAGGAAGGAAGCGCCCTTCGTCGCGCTCAACTGTGCAGCGATACCCGAGGGGCTGATCGAGGCGGAGTTGTTCGGCGTGGCGAAGGGGGCCTACACGAGCGCCGTTGCGAGCCGTCCCGGCCGGTTCGAGCTTGCACATGGTGGAACGCTGTTTCTCGACGAAATCTCGATGCTTTCGCCATTGGCCCAGAGCAAGGTCCTGCGGGCCATCCAGGAAGGGGAATTCGAGCGGGTCGGCGATACCAGGACAACCAAGGTCGATGTGCGGTTGCTTGCAGCATCCAATATCGACCTTGAACTGGCGGTGGATGAGGGAAATTTTCGCGCCGACCTGTTCTTCCGCCTCGCGACCTTGCCGATCCGGGTTCCGCCGCTACGGCAGCGCCGTGAGGACATTCCCGGCTTGATGGAACATTTTCGGGCGAAATACGCCCTGCGTCACAATCGCAACGCGGCTGGATTTACCGCTCGATCGATCAATGCGCTGCTTATGCACGACTTCCCTGGCAATGTCAGAGAACTGGAACGCATGGTCGAGCGCGCGGTCCTGCTGATGAACGAAGGCGAGGCGATCGACATCCGGCACCTGTTCCTCGGCTCGGATCGCGCTCGCATCAGGGCGGGGCTGACCCTGACCGGCGATGGGAGGGTGGCAGGCGCCGAAACTGATCAGGACCAGGCCCAGTCAATTGGCCAGTTGGTGGGATTACTGCGAGAAAACGGGGAAGGGCTGAAAGCTGTTGAGGGCATGATGGTTCGGGCAGCGCTGGAAGCCGCGCGAGGAAATGTGGCGCAGGCGGCGCGGGACCTTGGCCTGACACGACGGCAACTTGCCTCGCGCCTGGAAAAGATGGGACAATAGGTAGCGATACCAATTTCCACTGCTTGCAACGAATTGTATAATATGCAACGAATAGCAGGCGACCGGGGTGCAGCTGGCGGCCCGAAGAAGGCACACAGAAACAAACAAGGGAGAGAACCAAGTGCGCTCGATTGCGATAGTTGGTGCGAATCTAGCGGGCGGGCGGGCGGTCGAAGCGTTGCGACAGTCCGGTTTCGACGGCCGTATCACGCTGATCGGCGAAGAGCCGTGGCGACCTTACGAGCGGCCACCGCTGTCCAAGGAAGTGCTGTGGGATACGGCAAATGTTCCGGACAGTTTTTTCCTGCAGGACGAAGTCTGGTACGACGACAATCGGATCGACATGCGGCTTGGTACTCGCGCCGAGGCGATCGACCTTGCGGGTGGCGGCGTGCGCCTGTCGGCCGGCGAATTCGTGCAGGCGGACCGAATCCTGCTCGCCACGGGCGGCCATGCCCGAAAGCTTAACCTTGCCGGAGCCGATTGCGCCAACGTCCACTACTTGCGCACGCGCGGCGATGCGACCCGCATGGCGCTTGATCTGCGCGAAGGGGCCAACATCGTGATCGTCGGCATGGGCGTCATCGGCGCCGAAGTGGCCGCCAGCGCGGTAAAGCTTGGCTGCAATGTCACTGTCGTCGAGCCGATGCCGGTGCCGATGGAGCGTGCGCTTGGCCGGCGCTTTGGCCAATGGCTGGGCGATGAGCATCGCAAACGGGGCGTGGCAACCCACTTCAACTGCGGGGTGACCGGCTTCCGGTTTGCAGATAACCGCGTCAGCGCGGTCGAGGCGGACGATGGCACCGTGATTCCTTGCGAAGCCGTCATAGTAGGGGTGGGGATTGTGCCGGCCACATCGCTGGCCCGCGATGCCGGGATCAAAGTCAATAACGGGATTATCGTCGACCGCCGTTGTCAGACCAGCAATCCGGCGGTTTTCGCGGCGGGCGACGTGGCTGAGCAGGACGGGTTTTTCGGTGGACGGTTCCGTCAGGAAACATACCAGAATGCGGCTGACCAGGCGCAAGCGGCTGCATTGGCGATACTGGGGCAGGATGTCTCCTACTGCAAGCCTATGTGGTACTGGAGCGACCAGTTCGATCTCAACATCCAGTTCTGCGGGCAGATTCCGGTTGAGGCCGAGGTGGCGATTCGGGGTGAAGTGGAGAGCAATTCCTTCGTCGCCTTCTTCCTGGCCGGCGGGACGATCGAAGGTGTGCTGACAGTCAATCGCGCCCCTGACATGGGGGTAGGCAAGCGGCTCGTCGAACGTCGGGCCCGCGCCAGTGCGGCAAGCCTGGCCGATGCCGGTATGTCCTTGAGGGATTTGCTCAAACAGGCTGGTTGATTTGGGGCGATGCGGTCAACCGATTCCGCCCCCAGCCACGTACAGCGTCTGGCCTGTGACATAAGACGCATCATCGGAGGCGAGAAAGCAGATCGCCGCAGCCAGTTCCTCCGGCTCGCCAAACCGGCCCATCGGAGTATCTCGCATCGTCTGCTCCATCACCTGGCCGAACCCCTTGCGATCCGCATCGGTCGGCGGGGCCGGGTTGCGCGGAGTGACCCTGGTCACATTCACTCCGCCCGGCGCGACGCAATTGACCCGAATTCCGCTGGCTTCGAGTTCAAGCGAAAGGGCGGCAGTCAGCGCGGCGACCCCTCCCTTTGCGGCGGCATATGGGACCCGGTTGACGCCGCGCGTCGCAACTGACCCGATGTTGACGATCGCGCCACGCCCTACTGCCAGCATGTGGGGCAGCACCGCGTGGCAGCACCACAGTGTCGGCCACAGCGACCGGTTGATTTCCGCGGTGATTTCCTGCGGGGCGTAGTCCCAGAAGGGCTTGGCCCAGATCGTGCCGCCGACGTTGTGGACGGCGACGTCGATTTTCCCGAAATGGTCAATGACAGTCTTATACAATCCAACCGCGCCTTCGCAGTTCTCCAGGTCCACCGGAACGGTCATGACCTTCCGGCCCTCGGTCTTGAGCTGCCGGGCCGCAGCCTCGGCCGCCGCTGCCGCGCGGTCGGCGATAACGACGCTCGCGCCTTCCTCGGCAAGGCGCTTCGCAGTCGCGAGACCGATTCCCTGCGCCCCGCCTGTGACCACGGCCACCCTGTCATGAAATCGCTTGAGCACTGTCACGTCCAGTCACTCCCCATCGCTATGTTTCGGGCAAACCCGTTGCGGTCGATTGTTCGGTATATCCGGCCACTGCCGGCGAAAGTCCGATAATAGGACTTGAAGTGGCATAAGGAAAAGCATTACACAATGGAGAACGACCCGCTTTCGGCGAGGTAAATTCATTGGGAGGGCATAAGCCATGGGCAAGACTCTATTAAGCGCCGCAGACGTCAAGGGCGCTTGGGCGATCATTCCGACCCCGTCCAAGGATAACGCCTCGGATTGGCGCGCAACCAAGACGGTTGATCTCGACGAAACCGCTCGTGTGGTGAACGGGCTGATCGATGCCGGGATCAACGGCATTCTGAGCATGGGAACACTTGGCGAGACGGCGACCATGACCCATGACGAAAAACTGGATTTCATGCGCGCGCTGGTCGATGCGGCGGCAGGCAGGGTTCCGGTCTTCGTCGGCACCACTTGCATCAACACACGAGACACGGTGACGCTGACGCGCGAAGCGCTCGCTCTCGGCGCCGACGGGACAATGCTTGGGGTGCCGATGTGGTGCGCGCCGAGCCTCGACGTCGCTGTTCAGTTCTACAAGGATGTTGCCGAAGCCGTACCGGACATCAACATCGCAATTTACGCGAACCCTGAAGCCTTCAAGTTCGATTTCCCGCGCTCGTTTTGGGCGCAGGTTGCGGAGATCCCGCAGGTGGTGACAGCCAAATATATTGGCGTTGGCAACCTGCTGCCGGATCTGGCCGCGATACGTGGCCGGATCAAGCTGCTGCCGATCGACTTCGACTATTACGGCGCGGCGCGGATGGATGATTCGGTCGATGCGTTCTGGTCGAGCGGAGCGGTCTGCCACCCCCTGGTGACCACGACCCTCCGCGATCTGGTCGCCTCTGCCCGCGCGAGCGGCGACTGGAGCGCGGCCAAGGCGTTCATGGGCCGCCTTGGCCCGACTGCAGCTCCTCTGTTCCCCAACGGCAGCTTCAAGGAGTTTTCAACTTACAACATTCCGTTGGAAAAGGCGAGGATGGACGCTGGTGGCTGGATGAAGGCAGGGCCGGTTCGTCCGCCCTATCATCTCTGCCCCGAGCCGTACTTGGCCGGTGCGCGCAAATCCGGTCAGATGTGGGCCGAGTTGGGCAAGGCGCTCGAAGCTGAAGCCTTGGTGGCTGCCGCCTAGGAGTATTGCAATGACCGAGACTGGTTTGACCTGGCCCAAGAATGTTAACGAGATTCCCAAAGCGGCATTCACCCGCAAGGACATCTACGCGGAAGAGATGAAGCGTATCTTTTTCGGGCAGGAATGGCACCCCGTTGCACATGAAAGCGAATTGCCCAATCCGGGCGATTTCAAAACCTTTCGCCTCGCCGGCGTTCCGCTGCTGATTGCCCGGGACATGGAAGGCGTCGTGCGGGTGTTTTATAACGCTTGCTCGCATCGCGGCAACCAGCTCGAAACCGCGGTGATGGGAAACAAGACCGAATTCGAATGCCCCTATCACCGCTGGCTGTTCGATGCGAAGGGCGATCTGGTCGGTTGCCCCAACCATCGCGATTTCCTTCCCGGCTTCGACAAGTCCGACTATCCCTTGGCGCAGCCGCGGTTCGACAGTTTCTTCGGCCTGTTCTTCGTGACGCTTTCGGCGGAAACCGAGCCGTTGCCGGAATTCCTCGGCGGTTCGCAGAATACCTTGCGTGAACTGCTAGGCGGAGACGGCAGGCTCAAGCTCCTCGGCTACCAGAAAGTGCGATATGACAGCAACTGGAAGTCCTATACCGATAACGATGGCTATCATGCCCCGTTGCTCCACCAGGCATTCAAGCTGCTCAATTGGCAAGGCGGCAAGGGACGCCAGTTTACTTCAACGAAACATGGCCACATCTGTTTCGAGTCAGCGCTGTCGGTGGTCAGTGGTCCAACGGTGTTGAAGGATGATTCGCTGATCGCCTTCAAGGGGCAGGACCCCGCTGTCGGATCACGTATCGTTTCGCTCTTTCCTACATTCGTTTCGACCAAGCATCTCGATGTTATCAACTTGCGTTTCGCGACCCCGATCGACGAAGAGACGGTGGAAGTTCACTACGCCTATTTCGCGCACCAGGATGACGATGAGGACATGGTGCGCCATCGCCTGCGGCAGAGCTCCAACCTGCTGGGCCCCTGCGGTCTGATCAGCATGGAGGACGCCTCGATCTTCCATCGTATCCATATCGGCAACCACACGCCTGGCAATGCGATTTTCCAGAAGGGCGTGCACGACCAGTCGAAGCTCGAAGCGGAGTTCCTCCAGAACGACGAGAGCGGCAATCTTCCCCGCTGGGAATATTACCGATCGGTGATGGGTTTCGAGAGGGCCGAGGCATGATGCAGACTGACAATGCGCTCGAAGCCGCGATGGATGCCCTCTTGCTGGCTGATGCCAGCGCGCTCGACGGCAAAGACATGAAGGGCTGGCTCGCCAACTATTCCGAGGAGGACGAGTCTTCATACATCTGCCGTTCGGCTGAAAATTCGGAAAATGGCCTCGCCCTGGGGTTCATGTACGACGATTGTCGATCCCGACTCGAGGATCGTGTCACCTTCGTCAACGACATCTGGGCCGGGACGTTCCAGGACTATCGCACCCGCCACTTCGTCCAGCGCGTCGAGTACCGGCGAGTCGATGCCGCCACCATTTCGATGCGATCGAATTTCTCGGTCTTCATGACCCCCACCGATAGCGGTATCACCCAGGTCTTGGCCGCGGGCCAATATCTGGATACCATCCGTTTGGAAAAGACCGGCGCGTTGAAGTTGCTGTCCAGGCGGGCGGAGCTCGATACGTCAGTGCTGCCGCGGTATTTGGTTTATCCGCTTTGACATTGCCTTGGCGCGTGGCTGAAATTGACAGTCAAATAGGGCTTTCCGGAACGATCGCAATCCAATGAGCAAGGACGCCCTTGTCCATTTTGTCGCTTCCGCAGGGCTTGGTTTGCACGGCAACCTCGCGGCTTCAAGGCGCAGTTTGGCACCGTCGATTGTGCGCAGGGGGCCTTTCGTCGGCTGGAAGAGAGTGCCGACCAGAACGCGAGGATTACTGATGCCGTGCTGACCGATCGGCAGGTGCATTCCCATCGACCTTTTATGACCTTGCATGCTGCTGCCCGGTTAAATGATATCGTCACCGGACATTTGAGGCAAACGACATGACTGCCCGGAAATAGTTCGGATGCATCCGGACCGGCCCCGAGGAGCAGGCGCCCTGCCGGAGCGAGTTGGGCGGCCGGTTGCTTTGTCGACCCCTTGCTGGACCCTTTCCCGAGTGTGGAAATGAACCGGCCATGCGCTTCGCCCGCGTGCGGTTCGATGCCGTCCAACAGGTCTCACTCCAGGTCGAGTAGCAAACGGAATTGCGGTCGAGACCATTGGCCCAATGGGATAATATTTGCACAATATGCAATGATGCGATATAAAACTTCTGGGCGGAGATCGGCCTGATTCGTCAAGGCCGTTTGCGAAAAGCCGGACGGCTGCTGCAACGATGGCACCCGTGACAAGAAAGTTTGCGAAGAGGGATTGCCGGTGGCTACGAGTGTTTTTCCGACGACCAAGGAAGATTATTTTGAACAATTGCGGCAGCCGCCACTGCTCGCATGGCCAACGGCGATGCTGTTTGTCGTGTCGATGCTGGGGATGGGGACCGTCTGGCATCTCGCGCTGACAGAGCAGATCGCGCTTTGGCAAGGCGCAATCGCCAATGGCCTGCTTACCTATTTGCTGTTCAGCGTGATTCACGATGCGTCTCATTGTTCGCTGTCTCGCGTCGGTTGGCTGAACGAATCGATTGGGGCAATCGGCTTGTTCTTTCTCTTCCCCTATGCGCCGATGGTTCTCTTGCGGTGGGTTCACAACAAGCATCACAGCTATGCCAATGGACCGATGGACCCGGATCTGTTCGAGCATGAGTCGCCGTGGTGGCAGGTGCCTTTCCGCTGGATGTTCTTCGACGGCGCCTACATCCACTATTTCATCAAGCACGGGCAATCCGTGCGCAAGCGGCACGGTATGCAGCTGGTCGTTTTTTACACTTTCCTGGCGGCGCTTTTCGCCGGTGCTCTCTATCTCGGCTACGGGCTGGAGCTGTTCATGCTGTGGTTTGTTCCGTCGCGCATTGCCTTGTTCATGATCGCGATCGTGTTCGTCATTTTACCGCACTATCCCGCCGTCGTGGCCCAGGACGAGGATCCCTACATGGCGACGACGATGCGGTTCGGGTTCGAATGGCTGCTGACCCCGCTGCTGGTTTACCAGAACTATCACTTGATCCATCATCTCTATCCCGAGATTCCCTTCTACAGGATGCACAAGGCCTATTACCTGCGCTACGATGAGATCAACGCACAGGATATTCCGCGGCAGACCGCCTTTGGGCTGGCACCGGAGAATATCGAAGCGCACCGGGCTTTCCGGCAGATGAAGGACACGATGGCGGTCCCTGCCGAGTAGGAATGGTCCGAACAGCCATGTGATTTGAAACGCGTCAAACTCCCTTGTCGAGCGCACGCTGGCATCGGACGCAAGCCCACGATTACGTCGATGAATCCCGGCGACGTAACCGACCCGTCTCCGTGACACTGGCTGGGAGTCTTTTTACCTTGTGCGGCTCGAGTATCGTTTCGGACCCGTGGCAAACAAAGCAAGCGAAGAACCTGCATTCCGGATTGTTTGGCTTCGCAGGCCGAAATGAGTCGTTGAAGTCCGCCTCATAACTGAAATACGTGATCTAAGCGCCGGGAGCATTTGCAAAAATCCGGAAGTCATGGAAAATATGCAACATTCAGGGCCAAACGGCATTCCGCCACGCCGCTTGGGACGAGACGAAAGCCAGATCAGGCTTACGTCAATCAATATGGCAATTTCCAGACCGCAAGCATCGCGGACTGACGAGGTCTGAAGGTGGGCCGCTAATCGGCCGGGTGGTCGTGCTTCTCTTGCTCGAGTTGCCCGACGGCCAGAGATTCCTGTTGCATCTACAGCGCGAGAATTGGCCTGACGGCCCTGTCCTCCATGTTCCGGAGCAGCAGCATGAAGGCGGAGTTGAGCGGTCGCCAGCCAGCGCTCTGGATCCTCAGCCTTGCTGCGTATTGTGCCGATGCGATGCGATCCAACTGTACCAGCCACCGAGCATAATCGCCACATGCGCCGCCAATGTCGTGATGACGACCCACGCCGCCTCGCCGCCGCACCAAAGGGAGTAGATGTCCCAGGCCGCGCCGACCGCCTCAGTCAGCGCGATCACCGGGATCAGCGCAATGTATTTCCAAGGCTGCCGCACCCCCCACAGGGCGACGATGCCGATCGCCGCAAGCTGTATCCCGACGATCAGCTAGGCATCGAGCAGCAAGCGAAACACCGGCTTGCCTTTGCCCAGATCGATCCCTGGATATATCAGGGGTAGGGCATCTGCATAGACCCGCGGCCAGAGCAAGACGAGATTACAAAGGTACCAGATACCGCAAACGACGAGGAATATGCGCAAGCTCTGCATATCCTATCTCCAAAGAAGAGGCTGCTGCGATCAGTCGGCGACCGCGAAAATGTCCGAGGTCGCGCCGGCGATACGGGCATCCTTGAAAGGCGAATAGTCCGGGCAGGCCATGAATGCTTGCGCATCCGCCATCGCGGGGAACCGGATTATCACCGTATAGTGCGGCGATGTTCCTTCGCCTTCGAATCGTTGGAACTGCGTGGCGCGGCAGATGAGCTCGCCGCCGAACCGCGCCACCATCTGCGGCACATTGGCCTGATAGTCCGAAACCCAGCCATCGTCGTGCGACGTAACGCGTGCAATGAAATAGGCAGCCATGGAAATTCCCCTCTGTGCTGATGCCAGTCTTGGTTGCCACCCGCGGCGCGTCGTATCAAAAGAAGCGATTGACAGGGCGCGGCAACCCGAAATGATCGCGCAAGGTTTTGCCTTCGTAGTCCTTCCGGAAAATGCCCCGGCGCTGCAATTCGGGCACTACCATATCTACGAAGTCGTCGAGCCCCTCTGGCAGATATGGGAACATCACCACGAATCCGTCCGAGCCTCGCTCCTCCAGCCATTGCTCCATCTCGTCGGCAATCGAAGCGGGAGTGCCGACAAAGGCGAGCCCGGCATAGCTGCCGGCTTTTGCGGCGAGCTGGCGGATCGTGAGGTTGTTCTGCCGGGCCTGTGCGACCAGCATCTCACGAGAAGTCTTGCTGGCGTTGGTTTCGGGTATTTCAGGGAGGGGGCCATCGGGGTCGAATGTCGAAACGTCATAATCGAGCATGCTGCACAGGGAATGAATGCCGCTCTCGTAGTGAACCAGGCTGTCGAGATGGGCGCGCTTTGCCCTGGCCTGCTCGACAGACTCGCCGACAACGACGAGCGCTGCGGGCAGGATCTTGAGATGATCAGGATTGCGTCCGATCGGGTTCATCCGCCCCTTCACGTCTGAGTAAAAGCTTTTCGCGAACGCAAGATTCGAACCGGCGGCAAAGACGACTTCCGCAGTTTCGGCGGCGAGCTGGCGCCCAGGTTCCGAGGCCCCGGCCTGAAATATGACCGGCCAGCCTTGCGGGGGGCGGGCGATGTTGAGCGGACCGAGGACCGAGAAATGTGGCCCCTTGTGATCGAGCACGTGCATCCGCGCGGGATCGAAATAAATGCCGCTTTCGGCATCGATGACGAAGGCGTCTTCGGCGAAGCTGTCCCACAGGCCGGTCACGACATCGTAGAACTCGCGGGCCCGTCCGTAGCGGCCGGAATGGTCGGGCTGGACTTCGAACCCGAAATTCTTGGCGCTGTCGGGGTTTGATGTGGTCACGACGTTCCAGCCCGCCCGCCCGCAACTAATGTGATCGAGCGAGGCGAAGCGGCGCGCGACGTGAAAGGGCTCGTCAAAGGTGGTGGAAGCCGTCGCGACGAGGCCGATCCGTTCGGTCGAGCCGGCCAGCGCCGATAGCAGCGTAAAGGGCTCGTACGATGTGACTGTGTGGCTGCGCCGCAGCGCCTCGACCGGCATGTTCAGGACACCCAGATGATCGGCCATGAAGAAGGCATCGAACTTTCCCGCTTCCAGCTTTCGGGCGAACTGCCGGATCGCGGCGAAGTTGAAATTCGCATCCGGGATTGCCCCGGGGTAGCGCCATGCGCCGGTATGGATACTGACCGGCCGCATGAACGCCCCGAGGTGAAGCTGGCGTTTCTGGCTCATGCAATTCCTTTCTTCAGGTCCGCGAGGATTGCCGGGGGCTCGCCCTCACGGCAATTTACCCGCAATTAGGTGGGGCAGGGCTTCTGCACCTTTGATGTCGCCCAGATCGGTGGTCGGGACTGCTTGCGGATCGAGCAGGACCTCCTTGATCGCAACCAGCACCATCGCCCCAGTCTCCGCTCCGCACAAATGGTCGGGTAACATCGCGCCCGGCCTAATATGTCCGACCGGATTTGCACTGCACGGCCCCGCAATGGCCGGGGCCGAACCGTGAACTGGTTCGAACATCGACGGTGGGCGTCGGGACGGATTGAATTTCGCAGACGGCGCAACCGCTATCGTCCCGGTGAAGCCAGGACCGAGGTCCGACAGACTGTCCTCGATCAGATTGTGGACCACACCGCCACGTCAGACCGTATTTGGCGACCCTGCGATCGTAGTCCACAGGTCTTCTCGCTCACCCTTGTCCTTCGTGCGACGTTTTCCAGCACATCGTCGAACAGCGCATGGTCGATCCCGAGTACGACGCTCGCCAACATCTGGACGAATCGGCGATAGCTGTCCCAGACAAGCCGCTCGTCGCCGGACGAAGCAGCCAATCCGATCACGGTTTGGTCGTTAAGGCCCAGGTTGAGGATCGGGTCCATCATGCCCGGCATTGAGACCCGGGCGCCCGAACGGACCGAGACCAGCAGGGGATCGTCCGAATCCCCGAACCTCTTGCCCACCGCGCTCTCGATGTGGATGAGCGCCGACCTGACCTCGCGGGCTGGCCGCTGCTCTCGCGAAGGAAGTGCAGGCACTCTTTGGTGGTGATGGTGAACCCGGGAGGGCCAGGCAACCCAATTCGCGCCATTTCCCCAAGGTTTGCGCCCTTGCCGCCCACGACCGCCTTGTCACGGGCGCGCGCATTGTCCTGGGCGATGCCGCGGACGAAAGAGTAAATGGTCTTCATTCGCTGCTGGTTTCCCCGCGGATTATGCCACACTTGCCGACCATATCTGCAGCATGCCGCGCCTTGCCGCCACTAGGACGACCGAGCTGCTCGCAAACGCAGTCCTTACATCCGGAGGATCGCCTTGATCGCGCTGCCGGTCTTTTCGGTGTCTTCGACCGCCTGGTTGATCTGATCGAGATCGTAGAACGTGCAGAGCTTTTCGAACGGGAACAGGCCGGCCTTTTGCATGGCGATCAACTGCGGGATGAACACCTGCGGCGTGCTGGAGCCTTCCACCACGCCGCGCAACTTGCGGCCGAACAGCATATTGTTCATGTCGAGCGAGAATTCAGTGCCCAGCTTCGCGCCGCCCACCACTGCGGTTTCCCCCATGTTGTGCGTGCTGTCCACCGCCGAACGCAACACTTGCGGGATCGCGGTCGTATCCATTGCATAGTCCGCGCCCCCGCCAGTCAAGGCGACAATCGCTTCCTGGGCATTGGTGGTCGAGGCATCCACGACATCGCTTGCGCCAAGTTCGCGGGCGATCTCGAGCCGGGCCGGATTGCGATCGACCGCAATAATCTTGAGACAGCCTGACGCCTTGGCGGCCATCACCGCGCTGAGACCAACCGAACCGACACCGAAGATCGCGATCGAGGAGCCTGGAGCCGGCTGCAGCGCATTGAGGACGGTACCCGCGCCTGTCTGGATGCCGCAGCCCAGAGGACCAAGCAGTTCGATCTGTGCATCGTCTGCGACCTTGACGCAATTGTTCTCGCTCGCGATCGAGTAAGTCGCGAACGAGGACTGGCCGAAGAAGCAGGCGTTCACCTCCTCGCCGTTGCGGGTGATTGGGGTCGATCCGTCGAGCCTGCGGCCCATGAAATTGAGCGGGAAGAGGCTGGGGCAATAGGCCTGATGCCCCTTGAGACAGGACGGGCAGGTGCCGCAATAGCTAAACGACAGGACCACCTTGTCGCCGGGCTTGACCGTGGTAACCCCGCGGCCGACCTTTTCGACGATGCCGGAGCCTTCATGGCCGAGCACGGCCGGCAGCGGAGTTGGATAATACTGGTCGCGCACGGTCAGGTCGGTGTGGCACATGCCGGCCGCAGCAACCTTGACCAGCACCTCGCCATCGCGGGGGTCCTCAATCGATATGTTGTCGAGGACGAACTCCCCTCCCTGGCGTTCGATGATCGCGGCGTAGGCTTCCATGTAACTTCTCCCGGATTCACGCTAACTTGCGCGCTATTAGCAAAAGAAATACAGATTCTTGTCTTGGGTGACTCGCGCATCGAGGATCAGCTTGCGCCGGAAAACCTTGAATCCGTTGCCGTCCCGGCGCAGCTTGTCCTCGCGTCCTAGCGTATGTACCGTTACCTCGGTCTGGCGACGATTGCGGTAGATCAGGACGTTCGAAAAGACTTCCAATTCGCCGTTGCCGGCCTCGAAGGCTTCGACATTCGAAACGAAGTACCGGATCTTGGACGGCGGATCCTCCATCCAGACCTGGCCTGAATAAAGCCGCTCAACGCGCTGCTCGAGTTCACCGAAATCATCGTTGTAGATTGCTGCATCGTCGGGCGTCGGATCGGGGCGACGGTCCCGGGCGAAACGCTGTTCGTAGACTGGCATCCAGTAGTGGATGTCGTCGGCGACCATTCCCTGCAGCCATTCCCGGTACTGCCCGGTTTGCAAGAGCCTGACTTCGGCGCGATAATGCGCCTCGACGGCATAGTGCAGATCCGGTGTCACCGGCACTTGTTCGGAAGACATGTTCTCTCCGTGATTCCCTATATTCTGAACGGCGTTTGCGCTCACTCGGCGGCGTCGAGCCTTTCGTTCCAGAAATTGCGGTTGGGAAACACCGAGTCCCAATTGTCGTCGTTGGCCTTCACGCTCGCCCAATCAGGCGCATCGATCATTTCCTTCCAGAACCGGTAGAAACCCCGGTATGATGTTTCGCCGATGAAGCTGATCCCGACGATACCCGGATAGACCGGATGCGGTCCTTCGTAACCGACACCCATCGTGGAGTTCATCCTCCCATCACGGGTGATTACGCCACGGTTCATGTAAGTGGCGGAAGACATGTTTTCGCCATCGTCGCTTTCCAGCGTTCCGGCCGTGCCGAAGGTGCGAATCGCCTCGCGCTGGATCATGGCCTTGGTCGCGGGATCGGCATCGCGCGGAACCATGGTATAGGTCCAAACCTCGATCTCATGCGGCCCGCGCGGATGCCAAATCTTGAAGGTATTCGTCCCATAGAGGAACGAGCAGTTCGGAAAGATCGAGCAGTTCCAGTGCCCGAGATAGAGTCGCTCGCGCTCCGGGCCGAACTTGCGGCGCACTTCGTCCCGCGTGTCCTCGAGATATTTGACCCAGCCCTCTCGCTTGACGTGGATTGCCGGCGCTGCATTGTCGATCACCCCGAAGCCGTGGCCATGCCGGGTCGTGAACTGCAATCCGAGATCGTCGAACGGAATGTCCGCCCGATTGCCCGAAAGACCAGCCAATTCGCCACCGATCTGGCCGAGCGCGGCAGCATGTGTCCATCCGACATGATAGCCATCGCCGATGAAGTTCTCGGTCGGCACCTTCCAATTGCACTGAAGCAGGCTCTTCATCGGCGGCCCGAGTAATTCCAGACCGCCGCCAGCGCCTTCCCAGATGGTGTCGAGATAGAAGCGGAATTCGCCCAGATAGTCCTCAAGGCTCGGCGCTTCGGGATCGTGGCAACCGAAAATAAAGCCCTTGTAGGTTTCGACCCGAACGGGCTTCGCCGCCAAAGCCTGTTTGTCGAGGCTGTTGTGGTAGCAGCGCGATTCGAGCGGGACATCGACCAGCGCTCCATCCTGCCCGAACACCCAGCCATGGTAGTTGCAGACAAACGCCTTGGCATTTCCGCTGTCGGCGTGACAGATCTGGTTGCCGCGATGGCTGCAGGAGTTGATGAAGGCGCGGAACGTCCCGTCGCTCTGGTGCGAAAGGATCACCTTGTCTTCGGCCATGTAGGTGGTGATGAAATCGCCCGGCTTGGGCACCAGGGACTCGTGACCCAGCATAAGCCAGGTGCGTGAGAAAATTCGTTCTATCTCAAGGTCGTAAACGTCCTTGTCCCAAAACACCTGACGGGACTGGCTGGCGTTGACGGTGTCTACGAGTGCGGTGTCGCCGCTCATGGCTCTCTCCGGTTTAAACGACCTGCGATTATCTTTGGCAGATTCGCGCACTAAGGACAATGCGATGCACCATATGCAAAACGCTGATGCGGTGCAAGAGTGATTGAAACGGCCAGAAAGTTCCATCCGATGGGCACTGGCAACAGTATAGTTCGTCGACGATGCTCGGGATTCCGAGCCGGCCGCCCCACGCCAGGTCGTACGATTCAAATTCCGAGCATAACGAAGAAGAACAAGCGAAGCGCTGCCTGATCGAGCGACGCGCGCTCGTTCGGACCCATCGGCAGCGCCATCGATGCTTATGTGCCCGAGGTCCGCTCGCTGTTGGGCGGCGGCGGGGACGCAAGCGCTCCTGGTGATAGATGGGCAGCGGCCTCTTGTGGATCCCTTCCTCAAGTTCCTGCAGTATCGCGATGATATGCTGTTCGTGAAACTTGCTTCTCTTCATTCCCTCCGACACCTTCTTGTCGGACTTCGATCAACATCGGTCACATTAAAGGAGAGTTCGTCCGATCGTGCGCAGCGCGACGGCGTCTTCTGGCCGGGTTGCTTTCCGATGCGCTCTCGGCTCAATGTTCGCGATGCTTGGCACTATAAAAGCCTGATAATTGCTTCGTAGAGTTGGAAATCTGCCTTTGCCCTACCGGGAAATCGGCTCAGCTTCGGCTGCCTTGGGCTCTGCTTCGCCGACCGTGGGTGAGGACTCGGCTCCTCGGCGCGTTGCCAGGAAAACGCCTGAGGCCACGAGCGCCGCGCCCAGAAGGTGAAACGGCGCGAGGCGCTCGCCCAGTAGCAGGATCGCAAGTCCAACGCCGAATATCGGTGGCAGGTTCATATAGATGCTGGCGCGGGAGATGCCGATGAGGTCGACAGATCGATTGAAGAAAAAGTAAGCGAGAAGCGACGGGAATATCCCCACGTAGAGAATCGCAAGAACGACCTCGGCCCGTGCCGCCATGTAATGGCCTTGGGCGATCTCCAGGGAATAGGGTACCGCGATACTGGCTGCCCCGACACCGAACAGGGTGACCAGGAAGCTTAGCTGATGGATCGCAGGCCGTTTGCGCAGCAGCGCCGAGTATAGCGAATAAAGAAAAACGCCGAAGAGCGCGGCGGCATCCCCGCGGTTGAAGGTCATGGCCAGCAGGTTCGCCAAACTGCCCTGCGCCACGATCACCAGCAAGCCGGCGAGGGAAACCAGAGTTCCCACCAGCTGACCGGGCGTGATTTTGTCTCTGAAGACCAGTGTTGAAAGAAGCAGGATCATCGACGGCATCGCGCCTTGCATCATCAGATTGTTCGTTGCGGTGGTATATTGAAGCCCCCAATAGACGACGAGGGCAAACGCTCCGATGCCCAGTGTCCCGAGCAGCGCGAGCATTTTCCACTCGCGCAAAATCTCCCGACGATCGTCGACAAGATGCGGCCAGGCGAAGATCATCCCGACACCCATCGCCACGACCCATCGCCAGAACGCCATCCCCAAGGGCGACACCAGGTGGTGGACGGCCCGTGCAACGATGGGGTTGAGTGCCCAAAAAAGCGATGCACAACACAGTAGCAAACTCGCAGAGCCCCAAACCCGGTCGCGAAAGGCCATCATAAGCTTACCGACATCCAATAGCTCCTGCGCGGTCGCTCTCCGGAACAGGCGAATGAACTTGAATAACAAGCCTTGCTCAGCCATTGAGTATCGCACATAGTGCATCACATTCGTCGTAATGCAATAGTCGGGTGGTGTTGCGACATGGAATTTTGGGACGAAGAGTGGAGGGGCGGGCTTGTCCGCGAGCTAGCCCGAAGGCGGAATTCTGACCGGGACAGGACAGGTCATCGCGCCATTGCGATAATCGCTCCGATCCTAGCGCTACGCGTTCGCCGTTCCTCCCGGTTCTCTTCGGCAACCGGACGACGAGCCGAGTTGGAGAGCTGATGCGCTGGAATATAATTGGTCTAGGAAAATTGACACCGTGGAAGGCCTTGCTCGGGCTCGAGCATCTGGAAGCCGGGACTCAGTTCGCTTCGTCGCGAGGGGCGCGGCGTGCTTCGCAATGCGACTTGCGGGCCGAGAAGTTAAAGTGACAAGCAGGATCATCGCGAAAAGGTGTGAGCAATGAACCGGTTGCTCGAGGGCGTCCGGATTCTTGACCTTAGTCGCGTGCTGGCTGGGCCATGGGCGACGCAGCTCATGGCCGATATGGGGGCCACCGTGATCAAGGTCGAACGACCGCACGAGGGGGACGATACGCGGAAATGGGGGCCCCCATGGCTGCAGCGGAATGATGTGCAGACTTCGGCCTATTATCTGTGCGCAAATCGCGGCAAGCTGGCGCTCGCCGCCGACTTCGCCAGCTCCGAGGGTCAGGAACTCATCCGGACCCTGGCCGCCGGGTCCGACGTCGTCGTCGAGAATTTCAAGGTTGGCGTGCTCAAGCGATATGGATTGGACGCGGAAAGCCTGCGCTCTCTAAATCCCCGGCTGGTCTATTGCTCGGTCACGGGATTTGGCCAGGATGGCCCCTACAGCGGCCGCCCGGGCTACGACTTTATCGCTCAGGGCATGGGAGGCCTGATGAGCGTGACGGGCTCGCCCGAAAGCGGTCCCATGAAAACAGGCGTCGCGCTCTCGGATATCATGACCGGTCTATACGCCACGGCTGCGATCCTTGCCGCTCTCTTCAAGCAGGGTCGCACCGGCTCCGGTTGTCATCTCGACGTTTCCTTGCTCGACGTAACGGTCGCGACGCTCGCAAATCAGGCCTTCAACTATTTTGCGACCGGGCAGAACCCGCCCCGCTACGGGAATGCGCATCCCAATATCGTTCCCTATCAATCATTCTTGGCCGCTGACCGCGGGATCAATCTCGCGATAGGAAATGATTCGCAATTCCGGCGATTGTGTGAAGCGGTCGGCCGCCCGGATCTTGCAGAAGATCCCCGCTTCGCCACCAATGGCTCCCGCGCCGCTCACAAGTCTGCGCTTGAGTGCGAACTCGTCCCGTTGTTCGCCGTAGCCAGCGCCGACACATGGATCGAGAGGCTGGACGCGGCCGGTGTCCCGGCAGGGCCGATCAACGAGATCGCCGACGTATTTGCCGATCCTCATGTCCGGCACCGGGGAATGAAGGTCGAACTCCAACATGAGCAGCTCGGTGACCTTCCCGGCGTCGCAAGCCCGATCATGATCGACGGGAAGCGGGCCGTCGCTTCGAGCGCGCCACCGATGCTCGGTGAAAACACCGACGAAATTCTGGCTCGCGACCTCGGTTTGAACTCCGGCCAAATCGCCGCTTTGCGGGCTCGGGGCATTGTCGGATGAGACTAGGGATCGCTTGGGTCCGGGCGGGGCTAACCAACGTCCGAATAGCGAGCGCGAGGCTCGAGCGATGAGCGCCAACAAGCGGGACACGCTCTATGACGAGCTGTTATGCCGACTGATCTGCGGGAAATATCGCTTCGGCGATCGGATAATCGTGAACGACCTCGCTGCGGAAACCGGTGCCAGCCGGCAACCGATCGGAGCTGCGCTAAATGCGCTGGCGGTAGAGGGATATGTCCGCGTCGTGCCTCAGGTCGGCTGTGATGTAGTCCATCCGAGTCCGGGAAGAATCGATGATTTTTTCCGCTGCCTCGTCCTTGTGGAGGAGGAATTCGCCGGCCTTGCGGCTGCGCGCGGCGAAGGAGGGCGACGGGCCATCATCGTCGCCATGCGCACACTCGCCGGTGAATGGGACGGCCTTGCGGATAGCGAAAAGCTCCTGCGAGGCAAGGAAGTCCTCGACATTGTTCACGCGATGGCTGGATCGTCGCTCATAAGCCAGAAATTCGGATCGTTAATCAGCATGGCGAATTTTTTCGTCATGCAATCCTCAGACACAGCGCCTGACTTGCGAGGATTTCAGGACCGGCTGAACGGGCTGATCGAAAATGTGTCTGCAGGAGATGTGGAAGGATCCAAAGCTGCCGCCCGGATCCACATCGAGGGTCTGGCAAAATCCTGTCTCTCTTGATGCAATATACCATTATGTTCTGGAGCCGCGGCAGGTTCGGTTCCGACTGAACTTCGGCGTCCCCTCCCGCGACGACGCTTGGAGCGCTCCGCCCTGGGGCCGAAGCACATCAATATCTCGCCCGAGCTCCTCGATGTCCATGACGAAGCCGGCATGTCGCTGGAGCACCCGACAGTCTTCGCGATTCCGTCAGCCCGCTCAGCGCAAATTGTGAAGCATTGCGGTCTCGTGTGTCAGCCGACCGCGCGTTCGCAGCCATAGTTGGCGAGTGCTATGGTGAGCGAACGAGACGCTACCGGGCCATGAATGATTATTGCCGCTCGCTTCCGGTCGACAGAAAGGCTCTGCATACTTCCCGTAGATCATCCTGCCCGGCCGCCAGCATCGCATCGCCAATCAGGTAGGAGTAGATGAGAAACGCCCGTGGCCGGGCATCATCTGCCGATATCCCAGAGGCTGCGACCACAGATTGGAAATAGAGGAGGCGATGGTGATCGATTTCCCTCATCGTTTGGGAGGCGCGGAGATCATCATAAGCCCAAAGGCGAAACCCTGCCTCGATGCGCGCCCGTCGTTTGGCGCGATCGGAGGTTGAGATGGCAAAAACGCGAGCCAGGCGATCGAGGGGCGGTTCGTTGATTGCGCTCAATTCTGCAATCACCTGCAAGGTGGAAATCCGGCGCCAATGGGCAAGGAGTTCGTCGAGAAACGCGTCGCGTGACCGGAAGAGGACATAGAAACTGCCCTTGGTGACGCCAAGATCAGCGGCAAGGCGGTCAATCCTCACCCGCTCCACGCCGCCGATCGCCATCGCGTCCAGCGCGGCCTCAAACCAGTGATCTTCGTCGAGTTTGCGCTTCGGGCCGCGCTTCAGAGCGCGGGAAGGGGGGGGGCTGCGGACTTCGCCCCCCGCGGGCTTGATAGATTGGGTGCCGGACATAGCGTACGCCTATCGGACTGCTATCCGGCCGGTCAAGGCGCATAAATACTAATAGGTATGAATACATCGACTTCATCAATGCGCTACGGCGCATGAAGGCAGAGATCTCGAGACATCGGCCAGAATCTGAAGTTGACGACTCGTTCACCTCGGCGTACGAGTTTCTCATACCATATAGAATCAATTAGGGGAGAGGGTAGATGTTCATTCTGGGAAAAGCCGCGCGTGCGGTCATTCTTGCTGGCGTAGCTTCAGGAGCCGTCGCGGTTGCGCACGCACAGGAGGGAGCGCCTGCCGGGACAGAGAATGTGTCGGCGGCGGACGACGGTAGCGAGATCGTCGTCACGGCTCGTCGGCGCGAGGAAACGCTCATCAATGTCCCGATCGCGATCACCGCGTTCAGCGGAGAAAAGCTCGAAGCACAGGGCGCGATCGACATCACCGATTTGTCGAATGTCACGCCCAACGTCACCCTCGAGGCGTCGCGTGCAACCAACTCGACGCTCACTGCCTTCATTCGCGGCGTCGGGCAGCAGGATCCCGTCTCGGGTTTCGAGCAGGGTGTGGGTATCTATCTCGACGACGTGTATCTGAATCGTCCCCAGGCTGCCGTTCTTGATATTTATGATGTAGAACGGATCGAAATCCTTCGAGGACCGCAGGGAACGCTCTATGGCCGCAATACCGTCGGCGGCGCGGTCAAATATGTCACCAAGAAGCTTCCCGACGAAGCCGAGATCAACCTGCGAGCCGCCTACGGAAGCTACGATCAGCGCGACGCGGTTGTAAGTGCGAGCATGCCCGTCGATTCGGGCCGTATCCTTCGTCTCGGTGGCGCATTCGCATCGCTAAATCGGGACGGATTCGGCGATAATCTGACGACCGGCTTGGACAATTACGATAAAAAGGTGATCGCTGCTCGCGGGACCGCCGAGGTGCATGGAGATCAGATCTTCGCCCGGCTTACCGGCGACTATACCCATGACATGTCGAATCCGAGGGGAGGGCACAGGCTGATCGTGAGCCAGCTTACCGGCGCGCCCGTTTTGTCCGATGTTTATGACACGCGGGGAGCCCTCAACACCCCAAAGCAGGACGTCGAAGCGTGGGGCGCGTCGCTCTTTCTCGAGGCGCGTCCGGCTGACAGCATCATGTTCCGGTCCATCACGGCCTATCGTGCTGACAAATCGGCAGGCCCGATCGATTTCGACGCGCTGCCATCGGAAGATACGGACGTTCCAGGGCTATATGACAATACGCAGTTCAGTCAGGAAATTCAGCTGCTGATCGACACCGATCGCTTTCACGGTCTGATCGGCGGCTACTATCTCGACGCATCGGCGCTGACGCAGTTCGATGCGCGCATCTTCACAACCGTGCCGACCCTTGCGGCATATACGAGTGCAGATGTGCGGACCAACACGCTCGCAGCCTTTGGTGATTTCACCTATGACTTCTCTGATCAGTTCAGCCTGTCGGTCGGCGGGCGCTACACTTGGGATGAACGCAAAGCCCAGATACTTCGCCAGAATTATCTCGGCGGCGGATCCACCGTGTTCGGCGGCGCGGGCGTACCGCTGGGTGGTCCGTCGACCAATTTCAGGGGGCGTAGCGTGTTCAGCAAGTTCACGCCCCGCGCCTCGATCAGCTTCAAGCCGACGCCCGATCACAATCTTTACGCCAGCTATTCCCAGGGCTTCAAAGGTGGCGGTTTCGATCCACGCGGGGTTGGCGCGAACGCGCCGGACCTGAATGGAAACGGCGTCCAGGAAAATGACGAGGTCGCCGCGTTCCTGAGCTTCGCACCCGAGTCGGTCGACAGCTACGAAATCGGCTACAAGGGCGCCCTTTTCGACCGGCGACTGACGCTGGCGCTCGCAGCATTTCATGCCGATTACAAGAATGTCCAGATTCCCGGATCGGTCGGCTGCACGGTCGCCGGCGTGCCAAGCTTCTGCGGCGTCGTGAGCAACGCGGGCAAGGCTCGGTTTCGCGGCGTAGAGGCGGAAGCCAATGTCCGCCTCCCCGGCGGCTTGAGCGTCGCCGGGACGCTCGGCTATATCGATGCCGAGTACAAGGAATATGTGACCCTCGTAGCGGGAGCGCCCGTGGATGTCGCAGATTTCCGGCAGGTACAGAATACGCCAAAGTGGACCTCGAGCGTTACCGCTGCCTATCTGATGCCAGTCGGTGACGGGAGCATAAACGCGTCTGCCACCTGGTCGTATCGTTCGAAGACTTACCAGTTTGAGATTCCCAACCCGTTCCTCGATCAGGACGGCTACTCCCTGTTCGACGCCAATCTTGTGTACCGCGCGCCGGGCGGACGCTGGTCCGTCGGCCTCCATGGCAAGAATCTGCTCGACAAGCGCTACAAGACGTCGGGCTACACGTTCATGGCAGTCGATGCCCGCACGGGCGCCTTGCTCCGAAATGCGTCCGGGAATCTCATACCCGCTCTCGGAAGGGAAGGGACGCTTACCGCATTCTACGGCAATCCACGCCAGATATTTGTCGCAGCGTCGGTGAAGTTTTGAGGCAGATGGCAATCGAAAGCGCAGTGCGCGAGATTGGCTATGTCGATCGCTGGTGGCGGTCGCGTGACGGTCTCGAGCTTTACGCGCGCGACTATGAAGCCGCGGCCGGCGCAGCGCGGTTGCCGGTGGTTTGCCTTCACGGACTTACCCGCAATTCGAGTGATTTCGAACTTCTGGCGCCGCAGCTTGCGGCCGAAGGCCGCCGGGTGATCGTGCCGGATGTCCGCGGCAGGGGCAAATCGGCAAGAAGCCCCGACGCGGGCCGCTACGCCGTCCCTACCTATGCTCGTGACTTGCTGGCGCTTCTCGACGCTCTGGGCATAGGCCGCGCGATATTTGTCGGAACATCTATGGGCGGGCTCATAACCATGGCGATCGGCGGGCTGCGGCGGCGCGTTGTTGCTGCGGCGGTCTTGAACGACGTAGGGCCGGAGATTGCTCAGGAAGGTATAGATCGGATTACAGGATACGCCGGAAAGGCGGAAGCTATTCAAAATTGGGATGAAGCGTCCGCCTATATGCAAAGGATCATGGCGGATGCTTTCCCGCAAGGCGGGCGCGCCGACTGGGATTTGATGGCCCGCCGTGCATTTCGTACCAATGCGGACGGCAGTCTTGAACTGGACTATGATCCGGAAATTCGAAAGCCGCTTAGCGCCCAGCCCGTCAAGCGCTCGTCTTGGATCGCTTGGTGGCTCTTTCGAAGACTTGCCAGACGTCCGGTCTTGTTAATGCGGGGTGAGCATTCGGATCTGGTTACCGCAGCGATCGCCGCGAAGATGCAGCGTTCGGCGCCATCTATCACGGTGGCCGAAATCGCAGGTGTCGGGCATGCTCCGATGCTGAGCGAACCGGACGCCGAAAGGGCTCTGTTCGACTTCCTACAGCCGCTACCCTGATATTTCGCTCAGGCCAAATATGAACGTACATCCCCGGCCGGTGTGGAGGATCACGCGCTTGTCAGGTAGATCATTCCGCGAAATACCGGGTCGGTGAACTCGACTCCGCCAGCGTCGGCGGCCTGTTCTATCGCTCTGCTGCAAGCCTTCTCGAACGACCGGTTTTCGGCCCGCTCCGCGAGATGCACGCCCGACTCCTATCGTGCCTCTCGAGTGACGCAAACCCGCTGGGTTCGCTTCCGGGCTCGAATTTGTCGCACCCGCCGCTATGCTTGGCCCCAGCGCGCATCGGCGTCGCCCTGCCGCGTCTTGCCACCCGGAAGGGCCATGGCTCGCCCCACTCCCATTGCAGATCCTGAACATCTTGCCGAAATCTTGCGATGCACGGGTAGAATGCATCGCGCTGCACTGGTGCAGCTTTACCTGTATAAGTCATAATGGCAACGGCACGAACCTGCTCGGGCCAACACTGTCATGTGCGCGACTTTCAGGGCTGCCCGATCCTTGATCCGCCTCGCGACGACCATTGGCATCGGGAGCCAGTCGCCAGCGCGAGATTTCCACGGGGCAAATCCCATCCGTCCTGCAGCCGCATCCACCGCGCGCCCCTCCGCAGAATCGGCGGTTAGAACTTCACGCTGACCCCTGCGGTAACGCGGCGATCGGTAAGCCCCTGGAAGCAGAGCAATGCCTTGTTATTGACGCAATATTGGTTCTGGTCGCCGCGCAGCAGGTTGATGCCCTCGACCCCGACGTTGATATTGTCGGTGATGTCGTAGTTGATGCTGGCGTTGAGCTGTCCGCGCGCGCCGTTGATCAGCGGCAGGCCGAAGAAGAAGGGATCGTTCGACACATAGCTCGACCGCCATGTGTAGCGCAGCCGCGCGTTCAGCCCGTATTTGTCGTAGAATAGCGTCGCATTATAGGCATATTTCGACAGGTTGGTCAGCGTGATCAGGTCGCGCGAATTCGGGAATCCGAGCTGGGTAAACACGGTCCGCGGGCCGTCGGCGACGCGATATTCGCGCGCCGAGCCGCCGGTCTTCTGATAGGTGAAATTGCCGATCACGCCAAAGCCCGACGCGAAGCCGAGCGTGTCTTCCCACGCCGACAGATCGTGCTGGAATGCGACCTCGATGCCCGTCTGCGTCGTGCTGCCCGGGACGTTGAAGGTCGAGCTGCGCGGCACGCAGATGCCGACGCCCTGGATCGGGTTGTTGATGTTGCGGTTGGCGATCGGGTTGTAGATGCCGCCGCCGGGGCAGGCGGGGTCGATCGAGATGTTGAGATTGCCGTTCGCGTCGAGGTTCGGCGCCGGGTCCTCCTGGCGCTGCGCGAACAAATTGGTGCGGCTCTTGTGGAAGAAACCGATGCTGATCAGGCTCGACGGCGCGAAATAATATTCGCCCGACAGGTCGAACGACCACACCGCCTCGGGGACGAGGTCGGGGTTGCCCACCGCGACCGGGGTGTTCGCGCCCGTCCCGAAGGAGAAGGAGGTCGACAGCGTGTCGAAATTCGGCCGGCGGATGTCGCGCGCGATGCCTGCGCGGACGAGCAATTTGTCGGCGGGCTCGAGCACCAGGCTGAAGCGCGGCAGCAGGAAGTTGTAATTACTCTTCGCCACCGTCTGGCCGGTGACCGTGCCATTGGCGATATTGTTGCCGGTCGACGACAGCTTGGTGCGCAGCCAGCGGAAGCCCGCATTGCCGCGCACCGGCATCCCCGCGATCTCGCCCTCCATATTCGCCTGGAAATAGGCGGCGTTGGTCGTCTCCTTGATCTTGAAGAAGCCCGCGAAGGATTCGGTCGGAGTCGCGAGCGAGGCGACCGCCGGGCCCTGCGTGCGCGCGGCGTTACTTGCCGCGATCGCCTCGTTGAGCGCCGCGAGGACGCTCGCGGGATCGCGGAAGGCGAGGCCGCCGTCGATCAGCAGGAAGTCGGGGAAATAGAGCCGGCGCCCGTCGGCGGCGTTGAAGTTGCTCGGCCCCGGGATCAATATGTCGGAGAAGAGGTCGCCCGACGGCCGGTTCCACGCGGTGGTGGTGTTGGTCAAGCTGACATTGTTCGAAAATTCGCTGTTCTCGGCCGAGGTGCGGTTCCAGCGCCAGCCGAAGTCGATCGACGTCACGAACGGGTTGAGATCGGTCGTGTCGTAAGAAAAGTCGAGGCGGGCGGCGCGTTCCTGGTTGTCGGTCGAATTGGCGCCCTGCGTCACCTGCTGAAGCTGGTAATTGGCGGGGTCGAGCAGTTGCGCGGTTGTCGGCCCAAAGGGGCTCGCCTGGTCGATGCCGAACTGCAGCGTGCCGCCGCGTAGGTCGAATTCGATCGGCACGCCGTTGTCGATGCTGCGCCCGATCACCGGCTGTGGCCCATTCGGGTTGATGAAGTCGAGCGTGGTCGAGAAGTTCGGGAAATCGGATTTGGATGTCGACAGCGACAGCTCGGCGCGCATCTTAAGCTTGTCGGTGACCTGCCAATCGGTACCGAAGTCGAATACGCGGCTCTTGGTGACGCGCGCGCCGGTGTCGCTCGATGTCCGAAGATTCGGGTCGATCACGGTTCCGGTCGAACCGCCGATGCCGATCGTGCCCGCGAGCGCGGCCTGCACGGTGCCGAGGTCGATCGGGCCGTTGGGGCCGTCGAGCGTGCCGAAATCGACGGTCTCGAAATCGGTGTTGTTCATCGCATCGACCACCGACGGCGTCGCGGTGCCAGAAATCTGGACGCGGTGGCTCTGCTGCCCGCGCTGCTGGTTGTTCAGCGTCGCGTCGAAATAGAATTTTAGGTCGTCATTGGGTTTCCACTCGAGCGCGGCGGTGCCGTTGTAGGTCTCATATTCGTAATTCTCGAGCCCCTGCTGCAGGAACTGGATGCGCAGGAAAGGGAAGGCCTCGGCGCTCGGTCCCGAGCCGGGAAGGACGAGCGCGTCGCGATCGACGCGCGGCTTGAATGCCGCGACATCCTGCCGCGCATAGCTGCCGCTCACGACGATGCCGATCTCGCCGATGCCGGTGTCCCAGCGGTTGCCGAGCGTCGCCGACACGCGCGGCAAGGTCGATTTGGAGAGGTCGCTGTTTTCGAACTGCGCGCGCGCGGCGATCAGCGGATCCTTGAGGTCGAGCGGGCGGATCGTGCGCAAATTGATCGTGCCGCCGACCGATCCCTCGATCGTCTGCGCGGTCGGGACCTTTGTCACCTCGACCGAGGCGATCAGCGCGGCGGGCAGATCCTCGAAGCTGATGCCCGAGCGGCCGGCGCCTGACCCGACGGTCGACACGCCGTTGATCTCGGTGCGGTTGGCGTCGGTGCCGCGGATCTGCACCGCATTGCCGACGCCGGCCTGGCGCGTGATCTGGACCCCGGTGACATTTTCCAGCACTTCGGCGAGGTTCTGGTCGGGCAGCTTGCCGATGTCCTCGGCCTGGATGACCTCGACGATATTGTCCGAGGTGCGTTTCTCGCCCAGCGCGGTGGCAAGGGAGCTGCGGATGCCGGTGACGACGATCGCTTCATCGCCTGTCTCGTCTGTACTCTGCGCCTCTGTGCCCTGCGCAAACGCGGGGACGGCGAGCATCGCGAGCGCGGTCGTACCCAGCAGCGCCGCCGCGAAATTGATGTTGCCGCGCGAACCGCGCACGAGGCTGCCCCGAATCATCCCACTCTCCCTATTCGGCATTGTTTTGCGGAACGCTCGCTTTGTCAGACCAATATGTCAACCTTTATTACATACCGCAAACCGGTTGATATTGTCATACCTCTTGTATAGACCACTTGCCAAGAATCATAAAAAGGGTGAGGTGACGTGCAGATAAAGGCGATACTTGCGGGGGCGATGCTGGCCTCGACGGCGCATCCGGCGTTGGCGCGCGACATGCTGGTATCGGACCAGGCGGAGTACCGGGCGGCGATGAAAAAGGCGCAGCCGGGCGACGCGATCATCCTCGCGGACGGCGAATGGCGCGATTTCCAGATCGTCTTTACCGGCACCGGGACCGCCGCCAAGCCGATCACGCTGACCGCCCAGACCAAAGGCAAGGTGCTCGTCACCGGCCAGTCGAACCTGCGCATCGGCGGCCAGCACCTCGTGGTTTCGGGCCTCGTCTTCAAAAATGGTGCGAGTCCGACGGGCGAGGTGATCAGCTTCCGCCGCGATTCCAAAACGCTCGCGAGCGATACGCGCGTGACCGAGGTCGTCATCGACGGTTTCAGCAAGGCCGACCGCCGCGCCGAGGATATCTGGGTCGCGCTCTACGGCACCGGAAACCGCGTCGATCATTCGCATTTCGAGGGCAAGACCAATACGGGCGTGACGCTCGCGGTAATCCGCCGCGCGGGCGACCCGCTCGATAACCGGCACCGCATCGATCATAATTATTTCGGCCCGCGCCCGCCCTTGGGCTCGAACGGCGGCGAGACGATCCGCATCGGCACCAGCGAGGAATCGCTGTCGGCGTCGAACAGCATTGTCGAGCGCAATATCTTCGACCGCACCAGCGGCGAGGTCGAGATCGTGTCGGTCAAGTCGGGGGGCAATATCCTGCGCGAAAATCTCGTGCTCGAAGCGCAGGGCGCCTTTGTGCTGCGTCACGGCAACGGCAATATCGTCGAGCGCAACATCTTCCTCGGCAAGGGCGTGCCCGACACCGGCGGCGTGCGCGTGATCAACCGCGATCAGGTGGTGCGCGGCAATTATTTCGAGGGACTCGCCGGAACCTCGTTCAAAAGCGCGCTCAGCGTGATGAACGGTGTCCCCAATTCTGTAATCAATCGCTACCATCAGGTAGCGAACGCGCGGATCGAGAACAACAGCATCATCGACAGCACGCGCATCACGCTGGCTGCCGGTGCCGACGCCGAGCGGTCGGCGGCGCCGGTCGACAGCAAGTTCGAGCGCAATCTGATCGCTGGCGCAAAGGGGCAGGATCCGTTCCGCGCCGAGGGCGAGATCGCAGGGATCGTGTTTGCAGGCAATGTCGAGGCCAGGGTTGCAAAACCGCTGCTGGCTGGCGGTGTCGAACAGCGAGACGTGATACTCGAGCGCGCCACCAACGGCCTGCTCTACCCGGTCGACTCCGCGCTCGCTGCGGTCGGCGCGCCGCGCGATTTAAAGCCCATTACCCGAGAAGAAGTCGGTGCCAGCTGGTATCGCGGCGATCCGCCCGAGGCGGCGTTCGGCACCGGCACCACGCATCCGCTCGCGGCGGGCGCGTCGCTCGCCGCGGCGGTCGCCGATAGCCGGGCGGGCGACACGCTCGCGCTCGCGGCCGGCACCTACGAAGTCTCGGCGCCGCTGATACTCCGCCATCGGCTGACCATTGCCGGGGTGAAGGATGCCAAGCCGGTGCTGCGTGTCGCTTCGGGTCTTGCCGATATCGCCGGTGGCGGCGGGCTCCGCCTTGAAAATCTGGCCGTCGATGCCAGCTCCGTATCCGGCGAAGCCGCCCTGATTGCCGTGGGTTCCGGCGCCGCTCCCAATTACAGTATTGCGCTCGATGGCGTATCTGTGCGCGGACCGGGCAAAGGACGGGTCGACGGCATCGTCATGGCGCCGGGTACATTCGCCGACGACGTGAAGATCACGAACAGCGACTTCGCCGAGATGGGCATTGTTGTCGCGGCGACCGGGGAGCAGGAACCGAAGGGCTGGTATCCGATGGAGCGGCTGACGATCGCCGACAGCAATTTCGGGCGCGTCGCGATGGTCGCCGACCTGCTCCGCAAGGGCACCGACGAAAGCACCTTCGGTCCGTGGTTCGCAATGACCGGATCAAGCGTCGCCGACGCCGGCCGCGACGGCGTTTCGCTGCGCGTCTCGGGCGCCCAGCATGCCGAAATCGTACAGAATAATTTTGCAAAATCGGACGGAATCCTCGTCATCCATTCGGTCGGCGCGCCCGAAACGCGGATTGCATCGAACGCCTTTGCCGCGACACCCGCACCGCGGGTCGAAGAGCTCGCGTGGAAGGGGCCGCCGCGCGGTCAAGTCACCGGCAATGTTGTTGAGGCGCGTCCGTGACCCGCACCCTCGCACTTCTCCTCGCCGCCGCCGCGCTGCCGGCCGCCCCCGTTTTCGCACAGACCCCGCCGGCCGCTTCGGCACAGGCCTATGCGCCGCTATTCGCTGCCGAGATCGAGCGCGCCAAGGCGGGTGTCGAGGCTTCGATCAAGGCGGGCATCAATGTGCCGGTTCCGAAGGACCCGGGCGGCGGTTTCACGCACGAGCAGCACAAGCGCAATTATCGCATCATCTTCGAGGGCGGCCAGCTCTTCCGCCTGACCGGCGACGTCCGCTATCGCGACCATGTTCGCGACCTGCTGCTGGCCTATGCCGACCTTTATCCGGGGCTCGGGCCGCATCCTGCGGCATCGAACCAGGTCCCCGGCCGCCTTTTCTGGCAGAGCCTCAACGACAGTGTCTTCCTCGTGAATGCGGTGCAGGGCTATGCCGAGATCCGCGACGCGTTGTCCGCCGCCGACCGCAAGCGCATCGATGATAATGTCATCCGTCCAATGGCGCGCTTTCTGTCCGATGGCTCGCCCGAGGTGATCAACCGCATCCACAACCATGCGACATGGGCGGCGGCGGGCGTCGGTCTGTCGGGCTATCTGCTCGGCGATCGCGACCTTGTCGACAAGGCGCTGCTCGGCCTCGACAAGAGCGGCAATGCAGGCTTCCTGCGGCAGCTCGACCTGCTCTTTTCACCCGACGGCTACTATGCCGAAGGGCCCTATTATCAGCGCTATGCGCTGCAACCCTTCGTCGTCTTCGCGGCGGCGATCGCGGCGAACGACCCCGACCGCAAGATCTTCGAATATCGCGACGGCATCGTGCTGAAGGCGATCCGCACCGCCATCGACGTCACCCACGACGGCTTTTTCATCCCGATCAACGATGCGATGCCCGACAAGAGCCTGCGCACCGAGGAACTCTATCATGCGGTCGCGATTGCCTATGGTGCGACCAGGGATCCTGCCTTTCTGTCGGTCGCCGACTGGCAGGGGCGCACGGTTCTGACCCCGGCGGGGCAGGTTGTGGCGGCCGACCTTGCGGCGGGCAAGGCCAGGCCTTGGCCCTTTGCGTCCCGGCTCTTGTCCGATGGTCCCGACGGGAAGGGCGGGGCGCTTGTCCTTTTGCGCGCCAAGGGCGATCCGACCGGTCCGTTGCTCGTGGCGAAAAACACGGTGCAGGGAATGGGGCATGGCCATTTCGACCGGTTGAACTGGCTCTATTACGACGAGACGGGTGCGGTCGTAACCGACTATGGCGCCGCGCGCTTCCTGAATGTCGAGGCCAAACGGGGCGGTCGCTACCTGCCCGAGAACGACAGTTGGGCGAGCGCAACGGTCGCCCACAATACGCTTGTCGTCGATGAACAAAATCACTTTGCAGGGGACTGGAAAGCCGGCGAAAAATCGGCGACACGGCAACTTGCCGCGGGGCTGGACGGACCGACCCGTTATGCCATCGGCGAAATCGACACCGCCTATAGGGGCGTCGGGATTCGCCGCGCGCTGCTGCTCGTCGATGTCGACGGTTTCGCCAATCCGCTTGCGCTCGATATCCTCCGTGGAACTGGCAGCGGCAGGCATCGCTATGACCTGCCGCTGCATTTTTCGGGACATATTATCGACAGCGACATCGCGTTCGATCGCAAACTCGCCGAGCGGCCGGTGCTGGGCAAGGCGAACGGATATCAGCATCTGTGGGTCGATGGAGAAGGCACCAGGACCGGCAAGGCGCGACTGACCTGGATGCAGGGCAGCCGCTTCTACAGCTATCATATGCTGCCGCCGGCAGGCGCACGCTTCATCGTCGCCGAGAGCGGCGCAAACGATCCCGAGTTCAACCTGCGCCGCGAGCCCGTGCTGATCCAGCGGGTCGACGGGGCGACGGAGGCCGCCTTCGTCAGCCTGCTCGAACCGCACGGCAGCTATGATGCGTCGGCGGAAACGGTGGTCGCGAGCAGCACGCGGATCTCCGCGCTCGCGCATCGCAGGGAGGCGGGCGCCGACCTGGTGCTGATCACCCTCGTCGATGGCCGCCGCATCGCCATCGCGGTCGCCGACGATGTCACGGCGGGCACGAAGCACAACCTCACTGTCGATGGCCGCAAATTTGCTTGGCAGGGGCCCGTCGGTCGCCTCGACATCGCCAAGACCGGAGCGAAGAAATGAGCAATATCAAGGGTCGCTTCCGCTGGTGCGTGATCGCGCTGATCGCGCTCGCGACCGTCATCAACTACATCGACCGCAACGCACTCGCGGTGATGTGGCCAGAGGTATCGAAGGAAATCGGCGCCACCAAGGAAGATTATGCGCTGCTGGTGACGATCTTCATGATCTTCTACGCCTTCGGCCAGTCGATCTTCGGGCGCATCTTCGACGCGATCGGTACGCGGATGGGCTTCACCATCTCGATCGTCATCTGGTCGCTGTCGATCGCAGCGCACGCGCTCGTCCGTTCGATGCCGCTCCTCATAGTGCTGCGCGCGACGCTCGGCGTCAGCGAGGCCGGCAACTGGCCCGGCGCGGCCAAGGCGAATGCGCTCTGGTTCCCGTCGCGCGAGCGCGCGCTGGCGCAGGGCATTTTCAACGCGGGCGCGTCGCTGGGCGGTATCGTGTCGGCGCCGTTGATCGCCTTGCTCTTTGTCCAGTTCGGCTGGCACGGGACCTTCCTGCTCATCGGTGTGCTCGGCTTCATCTGGCTCGTGCCGTGGCTCTGGTTCTACAAGGCCGACCCCGAAAAGCATCCGGGGCTCAGCGAGGAAGAGCGCGAATATATCCTGACCGGCCGCACCGAGGCCGGCCGCGATGAAGGCCGCCGTATCCCGCTGGGCGAGCTGCTGCGCTATCGGCAGAGCTGGGGCGTCATCCTGTCGCGCTTCTTCCTAGACCCGGTCTGGTGGCTCTTTGTGTCGTGGCTGCCGATCTATCTGGCCGAAACCTTCGGCTTCGACGTCCAGCAGATTGGCCTCTTCGCCTGGGTGCCCTTCGTCGGCGCGATGTTCGGCAGCCTTTTCGGCGGCTGGCTCGCGGGGCGGATCATCGGCGGCGGCGGCAGTGTGCACAGGGCGCGCATAACGACGATCGGCATCGGCTGCGCGATCATGCTGCCGTCGCTGCTCTTCACCATCGGCGCCAGCGAACCGCTCAACGCCGTGCTGCTGATCGCGTGTATCCTCTTCGGCTTTCAGATGGCGATCGGCAATATCCAGACGCTGCCCAGCGACTATTTCGGCGGCGGCGCGGTCGGCAGCCTTGCCGGCATCAGCGGGACCGCCGCCGTGGTCGGCACCCTGATCACCACCTGGCTTGTGCCTGTGCTCACGACGACGAGCTACGCGCCGATCTTTGCCCTTTCTGCGGCGATCGTGCCGATTTCTTTCCTGTGTTTCTGGCTGGTCGGCGGTCGCGTCGCTCCGGTCTCCGTCAAGCCTGCCAACATCCAAGAATAAGGAACTGCATCACATGACTCTCCAGGGGAAAACCGCGCTCGTCACCGGCGGTGGCCGCGACATCGGCCGATCGGTCTCGATCGCGCTCGCCCGCGCAGGTGTTCGCGTCGCAATCAATTACAACAGCGGCCGCGAAGCCGCCGAAGAAACGCTTAAAGTCATCAACGACGCGGGCGGCGACGCTTTCCTGATCCAGGCGGACGTGACCGACAGCAATGCGGTGAAGGCGATGCTCGATGAGGTCGGCGTCGCGTTCAGCGGTCGGCTCGACATCCTTGTCAACCTTGCCGGCGGTATGGTCGCGCGCAAGACCCTGGGCGAGATGGACGAGGCGTTTTTCGACCATGTCATGACCCTCAACCTCAAATCGGCCTTCCTCGTTCTCCAGGCGTCGCAGCCGTTTCTGGGCGAAGGATCCGCGGTCGTGAATGTGTCGTCGCTCGCCGGCCGCGACGGCGGTGGTCCGGGTGCGTCGGTCTATGCGACTGCCAAGGGCGCGCTGATGACCTACACCCGGTCGATGGCCAAGGAGCTCGGGCCGCAGGGCATTCGCGTCAATGCCGTCTGCCCGGGACTGATCGGCACGAGCTTCCACGACATCTTCTCGAAGCCCGAGGGCCGCGCTGCAGTGGCAGGAAACACGCCGCTGCGCCGCGAAGGCCATCCCGACGAGGTGGCCGACACGATCGTTTATCTGGCGTCGCCAGCTGCCAGTTTCCTCGCCGGCGTCTGCCTCGACATCAACGGCGGGCTGGCTTTCTCATGATCCGCCGCCTGGTTCCGCTCGCGATGGCGACCCTGCTGGCGAGCGGGGCGCAGGCGCAGGAGCGCGAACGGACCGATGCGCCGCCGCTCGAGCCGTACAAGATCATCCTTGTCGGCGATTCCACCATGGCGCCGCACAGCGGCTGGGGCGGGGCGTTCTGCGCGCATCATGTAAAATCGTCGGTCGCGTGCCTGAATGCCGGGCGCGGCGGGCGCAGCACGCGCAGCTATCGTCAGGAAGGTGGCTGGGACATCGCGCTCGCCGAAGCGAAGGTGCCCGGCTATCGCGGCACCTGGGTGTTGATCCAGTTTGCCCACAATGACCAGTCGACGCGGCCCGAGCGCTGGACCGAAGAGGCAACCGAGTTTCCGGCAAACCTTCGCCGCTTTGTCGAGGAGGTGAAAGCCGCCGGCGCGACGCCGGTCCTCGTCACCCCGCTGACGCGCCGCGAATTCAAGGACGGCCGGCTGAAGAACACGCTTGCGAGCTGGTCCGACCAGGTCCGTGCCGTCGCCAAGGCGATGGACGTCCCGCTCGTCGACCTGAATGCGCTCAGCGCCGCGCAGGCGCAGGAAATGGGTGCGGAGATGGCGACCAAGCTCGCGCAGGAGCCGCCGACCGACGAAGAACTCGCCGCGGCAAAGGCGGGCACGACGCTCACTGCGCGCCCTGCGCCCTCCGAGCCTGCGCCGATCACCGGCGACGGTGCGCGCGGACAGGTGACGCGTAAATTCGATTACACCCATCTTGGCGATGTGGGAGCCGAGGTGACCGCAAAGCTCGTAACTCAAGCGCTCGCCCGGGCAGTGCCAGGACTAAGGAGCCAGCTTGTTCGCTGACGAAATAGGTCGGACAAAGTGGACTAACCAATCTAGCATACACAATTGTTGACAAACTGGTCGCAATGCTGGACAGCATTTGCCAGAACAGAATCGAGATACAGGGAGAGACGATGTGAATTCTCGCAATTCATTGCGCGCGCGCAGCTTGCGTGCTGCGCTGCTGGCGGGTGCAGGTTCGACGATGGCGGTCGCCGCAATGCCCGTGATGGCGCAGGATGCGACTGTTGCAGCGCAGGAGAAGGTGGAGGAGGAGGCGATCATCGTCACCGGTATCCGTGAGACGATCCAGAATTCCATCAACACCAAGCGCGAGGAGACCGCGATCGTCGATGCGCTGTCGTCCGACGACATCGGTGACATCCCGGCGATCTCGGTCGGGCAGGCGATCCAGACGATCACCGGTGCGACGACCCACCGCGAGAAGGGCGATGCCTCGGAGATCGCGCTGCGCGGGCTCGGCCCGTTCCTGTCAAATTCTACTTTCAATGGCCGCGACGCGACCAACGGCAGCGGCGACCGGTCGGTCAACTTCAACCAGTTCCCGTCGGAACTGGTTAACAACATCAAAATCTACAAGACGCAGCAGGCGAGCCTCGTCGAGGGCGGCGTCGCAGGGACGATCGAGATCGGGACGCTTCGACCGCTCGACTTCGGCAAGCGGCGTCTGCAGGGCGAACTCAAAGCGCAATATAATCCCTATGGGGACCGCATCACCGGCCGCGAGGGCGGCGTCGGCTGGCGCGGGACGCTGAGCTACGTCGACCAGTTCGCGAACGACACGATCGGCATTGCGATCGGCGTCCAGCGCAACGATACGAATAACCCCGAAGAAACCTATGCGGCCTCGTCGACCTGGACCGCTTGCCAGGCAGCGCCGGTCGTCGCGAACAACAATTGCGACGAATATACGCGCGCGGAATATGGCCAGAACCGCGCCTTCTACCTGGTTCCCAACGCGTACACCTTCCGCCAGATCAGCGAGACCGACAAGCGCGACGCGATCTTCGGTGCGATCCAGTGGCAGCCCTCGGACACGCTCGATGTCAATCTCGACGTCCAATATTCGAAGCGGACCTATGTCGAGAGCCGCCGCGACCTCAACATCTCCGAAGGCCGGTTCGGCCTTACCAACGTCGTCTTCGACGAGAATGGCATCGTCCAGAGCCTCAATGGTTTGTCAGCGCTCGAATCCAACGGGTCGGAATTGTCGCGCTCGGAGGAGTATCTGGGCGGCGGCCTGTCGGTCGAATGGCGGCCTACCGACCGGCTGACGCTGACGCTGGACGGCAGCTATTCGCGTACGATCCGTACGGAGATCGAGCGCAACACACGCCTGCGTACCGACCCGTTCGACGTCAACAATGTCCGCAACTTCTTCAGCGTCACGGGCAACGGTTTCACGTCGAGCAATATGCGAGTTCCCTACTCCTATTCCATCACGCCGGGCAGCTTCGTGCCGACGATCACGATCGATCCGCGCTTCGACCTCAATAACCACAATCTCTTCTGGGACGACGCGCGCTTCCGCCGCGACGAGAGCAAACGGCATAACGAGATCTACGCCGGACGCTTCGACGCAGCCTATGAACTCGACGGTTTCTTCAAGACGCTGTCGGCCGGCGGTCGTTGGTCGCATCTGACCTATCGCGACTATGATATACGCAACGGCGACTTCAACCTGAACCCGGCGATGGCCGAAGATCGTCGCATCAACAATCTGTGCCGCCAAGCCTTCCCCCAGACCGACTTTCTGTCGGCGGCGAAAGGCAATAATATCCACAGCTGGGCGACCTTCGACGTCGATTGCCTGTTCCGCGAATATATGGGCACCGAGGACCCCGGCCTTCCCGCCGACACGCGATCGGTCGCCAATCGCGACGTCACCGAACGCACGCTCGCGGGCTATTTCATGGCCGAATATGGCGGCGACTTGGGCAATATGCCCGTGCGCGGCAATTTCGGCGTCCGCGTCGTCAACACCCGCGTGACCTCGAACGGGCTGCGCAGCGACCTCAGCATCGTCAACAATCCCGACGGCACGATCCGCCTCGTCACATCGGGCGATTTCGATACGGTGACGATCAAGAGCAGCAACACGCGTATCCTGCCCAGCATCAACGCGATCTTCGAGGTCGGGCCGAAAACGCTGGTCCGCGCCGCGGGCTATCGCGCGATGTCGCGCCCCAACCCCAGCGCGCTCGGCGCCGGGCGGACGATCCTGCTCGAGGACGGCACCAGCTTCACGTCGGTTGAGGATGCGATCCGCAACATCACCGCGAACGGCAGCCCGCGCCTCAAGCCGCTGATGTCGTGGAACGCCGACCTTGCGTTCGAATGGTATCCAAACAAGGACAGCCTCTTCTCGGCAACCGTCTACTACAAGCAGTTCACCGGCGGCTTCCAGCCGGTCGTGTTCGACGAAGATTTCACCATCGACGGCCAGTCGGTGACGATTCCGGTGACGCAAACGCGCAACAGCCCCGACAAGTCGCGCATCTACGGCCTCGAACTGACCGCCGCGACGCGCTTCAGCTTCCTGCCCAAGCCGCTCGACGGGCTCGGCGCCAAGGTCAGCTACAATTACGCCAACTCGAACTTCAAGACGCAGGACATCCGCCTCGGCGAAGTCTATGACCCCGAAACCGATACCGTCAGTGCAGGCATCATCCCGCCGGCGAACCTGTCGGGCTATTCGAAGAATGTGCTGTCGGCGCAGGCTTATTACGATATCGGCCCGGTGTCGCTGCAGGCGATCTACAATTACCGGTCGAGCTATTTCCAGGACTTCGTCGGCGGCAACAGCCAGCTACGCTATGTCGGCCCCAGCGAAACCGTCGATCTGCGCGCGTCGCTCAATCTGATGAAGGGCGTGTCGCTCCGCTTCGAGGCGCTCAACATCTTCAACGAACCCAAGGCGACCTACATGCCGGTTTATGGCAGTAGCCGTCAGTATCACTATTATGGCGCCAAATATTTCGTCGGCATCCGGGCGCGGATATGACCATGGGGCAGGCAATCACAAACTCGGCCGACGCCCGCATCCCGCCAGTTGAGGGAAACTGGCGGCGGACGCTCGGCCTCGCCTGGCTGTTTCTGATCCTGTCCGTCGCCTGGCCTTCGGCTGCGGCGCCGTACGGTCCGGCCGGAACCGAAATCCGTGATATCGTCTATCGGGAGATCGGCGCGAGGTCGTTGCACCTCGACGCTTATATTCATCCCGGCTCGAGGGACGCACCGACGCCGGTGATCGTCTACTTCCACGGCGGCGGTTGGTCCAAGGGCGCCCGCCCGTCCGATGCGGACAGCTTCCGGGCCTATATCGAGGCTGGCTTCTCCGTCATCGCGGTCGAATATCGGCTAGCGGGCGAGGCGCCAGCTCCGGCAGCGGTGCAGGATGCCCGCTGCGCGCTCGGCTGGGTGCGCGCCAATGCAGTGCGTCTCCGTTTCGATCCTGAACGGATTGTCGTGTTCGGGACTTCGGCAGGCGGTCACCTTGCCCTGATGGCAGGCCTGCTGCCGGAAGGAAATGATATCGACGCCCGGCAATGCGAGGCGGCGCCGCGCCCTGCCGCCATCCTGGACTTTTTTGGCCCGACCGATCTAGCCGCGTTGCGACCCGTGACCGGCGATCTCCATCCCTCGGTCGCCAACTGGATCGGCAAACGCGGCGACGCGTCCGAAATGGCACAGCATATGTCGCCGGTAAATTGGTTGACCAAGGACAGCCCGCCGATCTTCATCGTTCATGGCGATGCCGATCCGGTCGTTCCGATCAGCCAGTCGATCGATCTGGAGCAGCGCCTGACCCGGCTTGGAGTGCTCCACGACTATGTAACAGTCGAGCGCGGCGGACATGGCAAGTTCGACCCGGAAGGCAAGGCGCTAGTCAACGCCCGGCTGATGAAATTTCTCTGCTTGCACAAACTGCCCGCGCCGCGCGCCTGCAAAGAGTAGGAGCCTGAAAGTTGGGGTTCAAACATGTCCTACCACATTGTATGACCTTCTCCGTGCATTTGTTTGGAGAACCATGAGCTATGGCTGAACGCCGCCTTTATGAAGATGTCGCCGATTCCATTCGCCGCTCGATCCTGGATGGAACATGGCCGCCCGGAACGCGGCTTCCCGGCGAGCGCGAGCTGTCGGAGCAGTTCGAGGTAAGCCGCGTGACAATCCGGGAAGCGGAAATAGCGCTACAGGCCACCGACTGGATTCGGATCCGCACCGGTGCCGGAGCCTATGTGGCGCCCGAGCTTCCGGGCGATAACGCGATTTTGCCCAAGGTCAGCGCGTTCGAGCTGACCGAGGCACGGTCGCTGTTCGAGGCCGAAGCCGCGGCGCTGGCGGCCCCGACCATCGCCGCCAGCGAGCTCGCCCGGCTCGACAACCTCCTGGCCGCGATGGCCGACGACGGTGCCACCGAGGAAGAGATCAGCGCGATCGACCACGAGTTTCATATGACCATTGCGGCCGCCTCCAACAACAAGGCGATTGTCCATGTCATCGAGAGCCTTTGGCGCATGCGCCTCGAGCTTCCCGAGGTGCGGCACAGCCATTCGCTGGTTTGTCGCAAGGACGGCGCCGCGCGGCAGTCCGAGCATGCCGACGTCGTCGCAGCCTTGCGCAAGCGCGATGCGACCGGCGCACGCCTCGCCATGCGGCGGCATTTCAACCGCTTGCTCGAATCGATGCTCGACGAGACCGAAGAACGCGCGATGGTCGAATTGCGCCGCCAGTCGGCGGAAAGTCGCGAACGCTATTTGCTGAGCGCAAAACTGGCCTGATGTCTGGACATTCGCTCCCGCCGGCCGCGGACGATGTCGTCGCGGCGCTGCTCGATGCGCGCCTGTCCGGGCGTTCGCTGGCTGCCTTTCCGACCCCGGTTCCCGCGACCCTGGCCGAGGCATATGTGATCCAGCGGCAACTGGTCCATGCGCTCGGCGCCCCGGTGCTCGGATGGAAAGTCGGGCGGGTTCCGCCGGCGCTTGTCGAGGCGCTCGGTGCCGAGCGCGTCGCGGGACCTGTCCTGCGGATTGCCGAACTCGATCCCGGTACGCCCGGAGATGCGTCGGTTTTTGAGGGCGGGGCGGGCGCGATCGAGGCCGAGGTGATGCTGCGCCTTCGCGCGGTGCCGGAGGAGGGCGGCTCCGGCGAGGCCGGCAATCTGTGGATCGATGCGATCCGCGCCGGTTTCGAGGTCGCCAGCTCCCCGGCACCCGACGTTCACGATCATGCTCCTTTCGGCATCGTCGCTGACATGGGCATCAACAACGGGCTGCTCCTAGGGCCGGGGCTGCACATGGAGGATTTTCAGACGCTGGAGGTGGAAACGCTGATCGACGATGTCGTCGTCGGGACGGGGCGTCCGATCGATGTCCTCGACGGCCCCTTTGGATCGCTCGATTTTCTCGTCGGTCTCCACCGCGAGGGTGTCATCGAATTGAAGGCAGGGCAGTGGATTTCGGCCGGTGCGATCACCGGGGTCCATCCGGTCGCCATCGGACAGATGGCGATCGCGCGCTTCGGTGCAGGCGTCGAGATCATGTGCTCCGCCGTCGGCGAGACGGGGTTCCGCGGGTGATCGAGACCCCCGGTCCCATCGCCTGCTTCGGCGAAATCGTCATGCGGGTTTCGGTCCCCGGCGGCGAACTGCCACTGCAATCGGCGCGTTTCGACGCGCATGTCGGCGGCGCGGAAGCAAATGTAGCGGTGGCGCTTGCGGCGCTCGGGCGCCGCACCAAAATGATCAGTGCGATTCCCGAGGGGCCCCTGGGGGACGGCGTGCTGGGCGAACTTCGCCGCCACGGCGTCGATGTCGCAGCGGTGCCGCGGCCTGTGGGCCGCATCGGCCTCTACTATCATCTCCCCGGCGGCCCGATGCGCCCGGCTCAAGTGGTGTACGACCGCGCCGGATCGGCCTTTGCGGAGATGCGGCCGCGCGATTGGGACTGGGATCGTTTGCTGGAAGGCGCGGGATGGCTGCACCTTTCGGGCGTTACCCCTGCGCTCGGACCGAAGAGTGCCGAGGCTGCGCTCGATGCAGTGACGCGGGCTCGCGCTGCCGGGATCGGGGTCTCGTTCGACGGCAATTGGCGCGGCCGGCTCTGGGAGCGCTGGCAGCCTGAACCGGCGGCGATACTGAAGCCGATCGTTGCACACGCAACCGTGCTGTTCGGCAATCATCGCGACGCCGGGCTGCTGTTGGGACGGGCCTTTTCGGGTGATGGAGAAACCCGGCGGCGCGAAGCGGCTCTGGGGTTGCTGGAGGCGTTTCCAGCCCTCGAATATGTTGCCTCGACGGCTCGCGAAATCATCGGGCCTGACGCGCACCGGCTCGTGGCCCGGGTCGATACGCGCGACGAGGGCGGTTCGACCGATTCGGTTCTCGTCGCGCCGGTGATCGACCGGGTCGGAACTGGCGATGCCTTTGCGGCGGGCGTGCTCGACGGACTGTGGGCGGGCAGGGGCCTCGCAGAAGCGGCGCGCGACGGCCTCTCGCTGGCAGTCCTCAAGCACGGCATTCGCGGGGATTTCGCGCCATTTTCACGCGCAGCCGTCGATGGCGCCTCCAATCATGCGCAGGATATCTCGCGCTAGAAGCTGCCCGCATGGCGGATCGGCGACGCGTGTAGCGCTCGCGAGGCGAGGAGCGGCGGCGTCGCTGCCAGCCATGGCACAAGCGGCCGAACCGGCGTCACAGGACCGCGGACGGGCGTAGCAGCCTCGATCGTCGTTCCAGGGCTCGAAGGCCTTGCCGATGAAAAATAATGTCCCCGCGTCCGGACCATCGCGCGCTGCGCCCTTGCGCCAGGGCAGCATTGCGCGCGGCCGAATGTCGCTCCTCGACACGGGCAGAGGGACCAGCCTTCCGCACCATCGCCAATGCAACCAGATGTTTCGCGGCTGGACGAACCCTGGCAGGCACACGCGCGGTGCCAATCTCGAACCTCGCAGCGGGAAGGGCGTCAGCCCATATCGCCGGTCATGGACCGGGCGCGCTTCGCCTCTCGATCGCTCTCGCTTCGCTCAGGGCCTCGATCGCGGCCTCCTCGACGATGCGCTGTCCGTTGTACCTCGCCGCGCTTGCGTCCCGGGAAATTATCGCCTCGACAATGGATCGCCAGGTCCTGGCAGAGGCGACCTGGCGGCTTTTCCTGAGGACCGTGGTCCATAGGATCGAAACCTGGCCCTCAAGCTCGGCCGCCAATCGTCCCACGGCAATGTTTCCTCCGGCAGCGAGCGTGACCATCGCCAGCGCCCGGCGGACAACGATATAGTTTCCGAGCGGACTATCCGGATCATGCGCGATTTCATCGAGAAGGGCGGCGCCCGCCCGCAGTTCATCATCGATCCAGTCCGGACGGTCCGGGGCGATTGCCGCTTCCGCCATCTGAACCCCCGATACGGTCGCACGGATCTCGAAAAGGTCGGCAACATCCCGTGCCGCAAATCGCTGGACGAATGCGCCGCGCCGACCCTCGATATCGATGATGCCCTGGCGGTCCAGCGCGCGCAGTGCGTCCCGCACGGGTCCCCGGCTGACGCCGAATTCCTGGGCGAGCGGAAGCTCCCGCACCGCCTCCCCGGGTCTGATCTCGCCGAACTGGATACGTTGCAGGATCGCAGAGGCGAGTTGATCGGACGTCGAGGGCGCGGCCGTTGGCGACAACGAAAGCCGCTTCGCGATCCGGTCGAGATATGCGCGCGCCGAGGAAGCGGAGTCGCCGAGGTCGATGATTGGGCTGCCGACCGCGCGGGGCAATGAGGTCGCCTCGTCACGCGCGGGAGCGCGCGGAGAGCAATCCTCGAAACTGGCGTTGAGCGCGGCTTCGTCGAACGCCCCGCGAGCAACGCTGGCAGCGAATTGCGCGACGGCGTCCGGGGCGATCGCGCCGAAACCGCCACGGCCGATGACGCTTTGCAGCGCCAGCCGCTGCAGGACGTGCGTCAGTCGCTCGCTTCCGGCGGCTCGCCCGATCAGGTCGATATTCGTTCGCAAGGCCAGATATCGCGGCCAGCGGGCTGACGGGGTCCTGAGGACGGGCGCTGGCGCGACCACTTCGCGCCCCGCAGCCTTTCGGCCTGCCATCCCGAGCAGTGCAAGCCAGATCGGCCGGATGTCGGACGGGTCAACATGATCGGGACGTATCAGCGTTGCGCCCCGGCGCGCGGAGAGCGTGAGCGCGCCGAGCTTGTCGAGGCGATGAAGGGCTTCGCGCGCCTGCGCGTGCGTTACGCCCGCCTGGTCGACAATCCAACGCTCGGTTATGCGCGCGCCAGCGACGAGAGCGCCTTCGATAATCCGTTCGAGGGCAACGAATACGACATCGTCCGGAGCGAGGCGATTGTCCGCGACGCGTCCCGCTGGTTTAGGCTCGACCACTGTTTTCCCCTACAAGGAGGCTATATGTCGATATGCAGCGACATTACTAGTCCCCGCGGAAGCGCCCCGCGCGCTTCTCCAGAAAGGCGGCGACCCCCTCACCGAAATCGTCGGTGAGCGACGTGAGGAGAAACTGGTCGCGGTCCATGAAGCTTGCCGCGGCGCTCAGCGCATTGGCGCTGGCGTTGATCGCCTCCTTGGTCATGCGCGCCGGTAGTGGTGGAAGCGCTGCGACACGCTCGGCCCATTGCCTTGCCTCGGTCAGGGCCTCGCCTTGCTCGGCCGAGCGGTCGGCAAGCCCCCACGCCAGGCACTCCGATACATGGGCAGGCTCTCCGAAGAGCGCGAAAGCCTTTGCCCGTGCCGGCCCGATCAGAGCGACCAGCCTTGGCAGGGTCCCCCAACTCATGTTCATGCCGAGCGGGACCTCCGGAAGCCGCATCATCGCGCCCGCTGCCATGATGCGGAAGTCGCACGCGAGTGCGAGCGCGCAGGCCCCGCCGACACAATAGCCTTCGATCGCAACGATCGTCACTGCCTCGATCGCTTCCCATGCGCGGCACAGATCAGGACCCGCGCGCGCGGCATCGCGCCGCTCGAGGAGCGTAGCTGAAGCTCTCGGTTCGGCCTTGAGGTCGATGCCAGCGGAAAAAAATCTGTCGGTGCCCGTCAAGATAACGGCGGAAATGTCGGATCTCCGACCCAGGGTTCGCGCGGTATCCGTCAAGGCGGAAAGCGTTTCCGCGTTCAGGGCGTTTCGCGCTTCCGGCCTGTCGATCCGAACGACGGCTATCCCGCCATCTTCCTCGATACGCAGCATCTTGTCTCTCCTTGTCAGCCTGGCGCGCGGTACGCAATGGGATGTGGGCATTGGCGAGAACCCGCAGGCGGCCTGGCCGGGTTCCGCTGCGATCCGTGCCGTAAGAATTCGATCATATGCAGGCGTGCGCGCGCTGCCAGCGGCCGCGCGGCCTGATCGTCCACCCCGAATTTTCAGCGACAGGACAAGCAAGCCGCGCGGCAGGCAAAGGGCTGCCTATTGCCCCGCTTCGCGGGGCAATTCGACGAACGCCAGCCAATATCAATCCAGCCCGAGCTGACGAAGGACGGCGCCAATGGCGTCGAGCTGCCGCTCCGCGAAGCGGTTGGCCCCGGCGGGCGGGTCACGAAAAACAAACCAGTTGTCGGCCTTTGCGTCATAGGGCGCCCACGCCGAGCACAAGGGCGACGCCGAGGGCTTGCCCCCCGTCGCGAAGGCGGCGAAACATCCGTTCACGCCTTTTGCGAAGGACAAGTCCCGCTCCGTGCGCGGGATCTGCGCCAGCGATGCGGACATGTCGAAAACGAACGGGATCTCGCCCGCATGGTTCACGCCCTTTTGCTGGGCGCGAAGGCCCTCCGGCAGATAGTCGAAATAATAGAGCCAGACCGGCGCGCGCCGCTGCTGCGCCCTCGCGATCGCACGCGCAGGATAAAGAAAGATCACATCGCCATACAGCCTGCGGGCAAAGTCGCCGCGATTTGTCGTCGCAGACCCGTAAGCGTCCGCGATGACCGGCGCGCGGCCCCCGAGAAGCGCCAGCACCTGCTCGTCCTTCATACCCCAACTGTCGACCAGGCTGCCCTCGTTGCTGTTGACGCCGATCAAGAGGGGCACATTCGCCGCACGCCCCGCGCGAATTGCGGCGAGCGGAGGTTCCGCCACCTCTGCACCTCCCGGTACCGCGCCGAAACCCGGCTCCGGCCGGGGAACGGCAGCATCGAAGAACCGCTCCGCCGGCAAGGCACGCAGCGCATCGGCAGTCGCGTCCTTCAGGCCGAGGGCCGCGGCGATCCCCTGTCCGGCCTTTGTGGCGTCCCCGGCGTCCTTGCGAGCCGGAAGCCCCCCGCCGGACTGCACGATCGCTTGCGCGAAGAGGCCGCGTGCCGAAGGAGCGGCGAGCAGGTTCAGGACTGCGCCGCCGCCCGCGCTCTCTCCGAACATGGTGACGCGCGCCGGGTCGCCGCCATAGGCGGTTATATTGTCCCTGACCCATTTGAGCGCGGCAATCTGGTCGAGAAGACCATAGTTGACGAGGTTGCCGCCGCCCTCCTTGAGCGCGGGATGACCGAAAAAGCCGAGATAGCCCAGCCGATAGTTGATCGTCACCAAGACGATGCCGCGCCGCGCGAAGGCGGCTCCATCGTAGAATGGCTCGGATCCCGACCCGAACATGTTCGCCCCGCCATGGATCCAGACCATCACCGGGGCATTCTTCGCATCGGCCGGGCGCCAGATATTGAGCGTGAGGCAGTCTTCGCTTTGGGGGCTGGAGGCGAGAACGCGCGCGGTGGCCGGAGCCTTCTGGACGCAGACCGGGCCGAAGGCGGAGGCGTCGCGGACGCCCGTCCAGTGCGGCTGATCGCCGGGCGGGCGCCATCGCATCGGTCCCAGCGGCGGCGCCGTATAGGGGATGCCCTTGAACATCTCTATGCCATTGTCGCTTCGGCCCTCGACCACGCCCTGCGGCGTGTCGCGTCGAACCGGCTCGGACGCGCTGGCGGGTGCGGCGGCGAGCAGCACCGATATGAGGATCTTATGCATCGTCGTTTCCTTTGGTTCGCAAAAAGCGGGCGGCCATGAAATAGGCGATGCAGGCCAGCACGTTGAATATGAAGACCCCCGCGAGTGCCAGTCCCAGGCCGGCCTCGCCCATTGCCGGCGTCAATGCGTCGCTGGCGACGCCGATCGCAACCGGCCCCAGTCCGAGCCCGACAATATTCTGGGCGAAGATCATCAGCGCTGCGGCGCTGGCCCTCGCGCCCGGGTCGGCGACGCCCTGCACCAACGCATAGGTCGAAGGCTGGTAGAGCGCGTTCAGAAATACCGCCAGCGTGACGCCGGCGATGGCCAGCGCAACATTGTCCGTGAGGAAAGCCGGCGCTCCGACGAGCGCCGCGATCAGCACCGTGATCGATGGCCACCAGCCGAGCCAGCGCCTGTCGCGCCGGGCCAGCCAGTCGCCTGCCAGTCCGCCCGAGAAGCTCCCCAGCGCACCGGCGACTGCGCCGAGGCCGCCCAGAGCCAGGCCTGCGGTGGCGAGCGGCATGTCATGACCCCGCACGAACCAGACCACCGCCCACGCACCGAGCCCGTACGTCACGACAAGATGCAACGCGGAACCGGCAATGCACCAGGAGAAGGCGGGGTTGGTAAGGAGCCTGCGATAGACGCTCCAGGCCGTCGCGCCGCGCGGTGCGACGGTTCGGGGCGGCTCGCGGACGGTCAGGCGAACGAGCAGGGCGAGAAGCAGGCCCGGAATTCCGATTGCAGCGAAAGCCCACCGCCAACCATATTCCTGTGCCACATAGCCTCCGAGCGCCGAGGCGAGAAAGCCGCCCGCCGAGATGCCGGTCACGAGCACCGCGAACGCCGTAGCACGGTAGCGCTCATCGACTTCGTCCGCGATGAGCGAATGCGTGCAGGGCGCGTAACCCGCTTCTCCTGCCGCGACGCCCGCGCGCGCGAAGAGCAGCGACCAGAAGCCCGTAGCGGCGCCGCACAACGCGGTCATCCCGCTCCAGAAGGCAAGGCAGATCGCGAGAATGTTCCGGCGGTTGAAGCGGTCGGCCAGCCGCGCGATGGGTAGGCCAAGCGGCGGATAGATCAGCGCAAACGCAGTGCCGCCGAGCAGCCCGAGCAGCGTATCGGAAAGGCCGAACTCGCGTTTGATCGGCTCCGCGACGATACCGATGATCTGGCGGTCGGCCATGTTGAGGGTCGAGACCAGGAACATCAGGAAGAGGAAATAGGCGAGACGGCCTGTCCAGGTTCCGGATTTCGCAATCGATGCCATTGCCACCCCCGCTTCACCTATTTGTCTTCGGGCCCATTGGGGCCGCGTGAAAGATTCCTATAGCCAATGTCGATTATTGACAATACACAAGCTGAATGATCCAGACCGACTCCGTTCGCACGACGCCGGTTACCGGGCCTTCGGTTTGGCTTTCGGCGGATATCGAAAGCGACCGGAGCTGGATCGTCGAATTGTCCCCGGCGGACCGGGCCGAGGCCCTGGCAGCTCTCGCCGATGTCAACCGGATGGGCGTCGCGCGCGACGAGATTGGGCCCGAGACTTTCCGGCTGCCCGGTTTTGCGCGCCGGCTCGACGCGATCATCGACCGGATCGAAGGGGGGCCGGGCTTTGCGCTCCTGCGCAATGTCCCGATCGAGGGGCTCGAGCTTGCCGATGTCGAACGGCTGTTCTGGGGCATCGTGAGCCATATGGGCTATCCCGAGCCGCAAGACGCCAGCGGGAAGCGACTGCATCACGTCCGCGCCGAGCAGAGTTTCGCCGACGAAGCCGAAGCGCGTACCGCCTTTCGCAGCAGCAATATCCGGGGCTATCAGACGAACGTCGAGCTGCAGTTCCACGGAGACGGGTCCGACGCCCTGTTCTTTCTCTGCCGCAACGCGGGAAAATCGGGCGGTCATAGCCGCATCGTGAGCGCCGGGGCGGCCTTCAATGCCGTCCTTGCCCGCGACCCCGGTCTTGCGCTCGTCCTTCAGCGTGAATTCTATTTCGATACCCGCGGCGAACTTGGCCCCGAACGGCCGGTGCAGGCCGTGCCCATCTTCGCTGAGCATCGCGGGTTGCTGAATATTCTGCACAAGCGCGGCTATATCGATCTCGCGCAAGCCATGCCCGGCGTCCCGCGCTTGACGGCGCAGCAAGTCGCCGCGCTCGACGCGCTCGATGCGGCGCTGAACGACCCGGCGCATTTTTTCGAGTTCGTGATGGTCCCCGGAGACCTTCAAATCGCCAATAACTACACCGTCCTTCATGCCCGGACTGCGTTCGAGGACCATGTCGAGCCGGAACGCAGACGGCACATGCTGCGGATCTGGGCGACGATGCGCCGCAAGCGCCGATCGCTGCCGCCGTCGTTCCGAACCACGCGCGAATTCATGGCCAGCCAGCGGCGGCGCGAGGAGCTGGGCGATGATGCACGATAGCGATCCTCCGCCGACCGCGGGCGATCGCCTCCCTCCCTCGCTGCCGCGGCGAACGCCCTTGGGCCGGACGGAGATCGGCCGGCGACCGGGCCGCGCAGCATGGCACCGAAGCCGGCAGCTGAAGGCTGAATTCCGATGGCGCACCACCGCTTGTGAAAAAATAAAATTATCGATAATAATGCCTCTCGCAATCATCGATTTCCGGGAAACATTGTGCCAACACGATGGACCCGGAACGGAATTCGAGCGGAGCTTCATGGCGAGAAATACTGGCGACGATGATAGCGCGCCGACCCAGGACAGGGTGATCGCGCGTCTCTTGATAGATGACATCGTGGCCTGGCGCATTCCGCCGGGAGCCTGGATCCGGGAGCGCGAGATAGCCGCGCGCTTCGGGGTCAGTCACGCCCCCGTGCGCGAGGCGTTCAGGCAGGTCGCAAACATAGGTCTCCTGAAGGTCGTCCCCTGGCGCGGCGCCTTCGTGATCGATCTCGACCAACATGCCGCTGACGAGGTTTACGAGCTCTGGAAGGCGCTGTTCGGCGTGGCCTGCCGCCTTGCCTGCGCGGAAATGAGCGACCGCGACGGCCGCGAACTCATGCATCGCCTTGTCGAATACAAGGACGTCACATTGCGCACCGAAAATACGTTCGAGCATCTCAACGTCTCGAACCGCATCGGCCGCTTCATCGCGAAGCGCAGCAATGCGCCGCTCGCTCTCGAACTTCTCGACCGCGTCGCGTTGCTCGCGCGATGGCAGCATAATGTCTACACCAACAGCTATATCGAGACCCATGGCAACGAGGCCGCGCGGCGCTCGGCCGCGCTCTACGAGACGCTATGCCGCCATATCGTGGCCCGCGACGGCGATGCCGCCGACGCGGCCGCACGCGCCCTGATCGGTGTGACGCAGGAGAGCTTCGAGCAGGCCCTCGAGGAGTATAAGGCGCGCCACGCAAAGCCGAGAGCGAGCCGTCGCCGCGCGAAGTCGGCGTGACCCGCGTCCGGACCGATCGGCGGACGCTGCTCAAGGCCGGGCTCGCCGCTCCGCTGGCGTTCGAGGCAACGACAGCTGGCGCTGCAACCGGGGGTGAAGCGATGTTCGGGCCCGAAAGACTGTTGGCGGACGTCAGAACCTATGCGGAAGCCGGCAACAAGAGGTCGGGCGGAGCTGGAGACCGCTGGACGGCCGACTGGACCGCGAAGCGCCTTGAAGTGGCGGGCTTCAACGTCGAACGGCAAGGATTCGAGGTGCCCTGGTTCGATGGCTCCGTCTGCGAGCTCGCCTTCGGCGATATCAAGATCGGGCTCACGGCGCAGCCGCTGGCTGCCGTAACCGAGCCCCGGGGGGTTCAAGCGGCGCTGCGGCTGGCCGAAACCGGCGGGCGGCTCGACGGCGCGATCGCGGTTATCCGGCTCCCGTACCGCCGTTGGTCGAGTTTGCTGGACCGGGCCGTGCGCGAGCCACTGGCCGACGCTCTCGCGCGTGGAGCCAGCGGGGTTGTCCTCGTCACGACCGGCCCGAGCGGGGAGGCGCTTCTGCTGAATGCTCCCGCGGACGGGCCATTTTCCGACAGGCCGATAGCCCTCCTCGCGCCGCGTCATGCGGCGCCCGTGATCGAAGCGGCTCGCCACGGCACGCGCGCGAGCCTCACGATAACGGGCGACGGGGGCGTTCGCCGGGCGGACAATATAATAGGGCGTGTCGAACGCGCCGGCCGCCGCTGGATCGTCGTCTCGACCCCCCGTTCGGGCTGGACCGATTGCGCCGGCGAACGGGGTCCCGGGATCGCCGTCTGGTTGGCGCTGGCAGACTGGATGCCACGTATTTTCACCGGTCACAGTCTGCTGTTCCTCTGCAACAGCGGACATGAGTATGAGAATCTCGGAGCCAGCCACGTCGTCGAGAGCATCGGGCCGCCGCCGGCCGAGACCGACCTCTGGCTCCACCTCGGAGCCAATGTCGCCACGCGCGACTTTCAGGAAACGCCGTCCGCGCTTCTGCCGCTGCCGAGCGCGGATCCCTACCGCTTCCTGATGACCTCGGCGGACTTCGTCGATCGCGCGCGCGCGATCTTCAAGGGGCAACCCGGACTCGAGATGGCCTATCCGTCTTCGCAGGGCGTGGCGGGCGAACTCGCCGAGGTCATCGGCGCCGGCTATGTTCGGCATGCCGGCGTGTTCGGCGCCCACAGACATCATCATGCGGCGACCGATACGCTGGACGTCGTCGCCTCCGAGCCGCTTGCCGCTACGGCACGCGGGATCCGCGATTTGATCTCCGCGCTGGTTCCGGCACATCGCTGATTAGCGAGGCGAGGCGGGCAGAATCGGCTTGACAGAATTGTATCGATGTTCAAAATTATCGATAATAATGAGAAATGACATGGGAGGGATTTATGGGACGCTACGCGTGCACCTTGTTTTGTTCGGCCGCCCTTTGGGTCGTCGGCGCCGATCCGGCTCTCGCCCAGGAAAGCGACGCGCCCGCCCCGGCTGACACCGCGTCGGCAGCCGTCGATGACGGCTCGATCGTCGTTACGGCGAGGCGCCGCGAGGAGCGGCTCGCCGACGTCCCGACAGCGGCCTCGGTCATCGACGCAGCCTCGCTTGCAGATCGCGGTGGCGCGACGTCGACCCCCGAACTCCTGGCCGATCAGCCGAGCGTTCGTTTCAACAACCTCAACTCGTCGCTGACCTCCGAAATTTCCATTCGCGCATCGTCGACGGCGCGAGCGACGAACGGCGATCCGAGCATCGGTCTCTACCGCAACGGGGCCTATATTGGCGGCGGCCCCGTCGGCGGCCGCAACTTCTCGCGGCTCGACATGCTCGATATCGGCCGCGTCGAGGTGCTGCGCGGGACGCAGGGTGCCCTTTACGGCCGGAACGCGGTCGGTGGCGCGATCAACATCATTTCGGCACAGCCGGAGTTCGATCTCTCGGGGTGGGCGAGCGCACGCTATGCCTTCGAGAACAACAGCCTCCAGCTGCAGGGCGCAGTCAATGTGCCGCTTGGCGAAGGCGCTGCGCTGCGCATAAGCGGCGACCTTGTCGAGCAGGACAAGGGCTTTTTCTACAATCCGGACAACGACGTATATTTCGATCGGCAGAAGGGCCACGGTCTGCGCGGCCAGCTCCGCCTTCGGCGCGGTCCCGTCGATGTCGTGCTTCTCGCCGAGACGCAGCGCCTCACGACGCCCAGCATCCACTACCAGATCTTCATCCCGGCCGGCACGCCGGGCTTTCCGGGAGGTTATATCCAGGACCGCTTCAGCTATCCCTGGAGCACCGCCCCGCGAGCCATTCAGGACATCGACGGGTTGCAGGCCCTGGTGCGCGTCGATCTGGGCGGCGCCGAGCTCAGTTCCACGACCAGTTTCCGCAAACGCCATTCAGAATATGACCTCGACAACGACGCGGTCAGCCCGGCCGAGCTGGCGCGTGCGCGGGCAGCGGGCCAGGTCGGCGCGCTGACGCCGATCGATCCCAGCAGCGGGTCGTTTGTGGTCGATACCACCGACAGCTTCTCGCAGGACATTCACGTCAACGGATCGGGCGGGCGCTTCGCCTGGCTCCTCGGCGCGGAGGCGCTGATTCTCGACAGCGATTTCTCGCTGACCACGACGCGGACGCCGACGCTCGCCAACCCGTCGCCGGGCAACATCGCGCCGTCGCGCCTCCACTTCGAAAGCTATGCGGCTTACGGGTCGCTCGGCTTCGACATCACCGACACGATCAACATCACGGGCGAACTTCGCTACACCAGCGACAGCCGGTCGATCACGGCGCGGCTCTACGATCTGGCGACCGGCCTCCCGACCGGCGGGCCGAGCCGCATTATCGACGGGAAGCTGAGCGACGACAATCTTTCCTACAATGCGACCCTGTCGTTCAAGCTCACGCCGAACGTGCTGGCATATGGCAAGGTGGGAACCAGCTACCGCGCCGGCGGCTTCAACACCCGCCTGTCGGATCCGCGCGCGCCGAGCCCTGTTCAGGTACCGTTCGGGAGCGAGGGGAGCCGGAGCTATGAAGTCGGCATCAAGGGCAGCCCCCTTCGCCGCGGCTACTTCGCGATCGCCGGCTATTATACCGAGCTGGATGATTTGATCGCCCAACTCGACGATGGCTGCGCGCTGACAAACCCGACCTGCCCGGTGGCCGCCGTAACCTATCTCGCCAATGCAGGCGATGCGAAAAGCTGGGGCATCGAAGCGGAATATTCGCAGGGCTTCGATCTCGGCGAGGGCAATGGCCGCCTCGCGCTCAGCGGGTCGCGTCAGGGCGGGAAGGTCAAGAGCGGACGCTATGACGGGCTCGACCTTGCCCAGGTGCCGGACTGGCTCGCCTCGGCCAATCTCAACCTTCGCTATCCCGTCGCCAAGGATGTCGCGCTGACGAGCAATGTCCTCGTGAGCGGTCAATGGGGCGGCAAGCAGGAGCTGACGGCCACATCGGTCGATCTTGACGACTATGTTCTGGTGAACTTGCGCGTCGGCGTACAGTTCGGGAAGGTCAACATCAGCGCCTTCGCCAACAACCTGTTCGACAAGCTCTACTATGTCGCCCAGGCCCCCACGATCAATCGCTACAGCCAGCCGCGTGTAATCGGTGTCGAGGGTCGCATAACCTTCTGACACGGCACGGCGGAGGAGGCCTTCGCACCTGGCAGCAGAAATGAGGAGGCCGAATTGCGGCTGAGCTTATCATTGGGACTTTGCCTGGCAGCCGGCTTGCTCTGTCCCGCGTCCGCCTTCGCAGGCGACGCGGGGCCGGCGGTCAGCCTCGCACAGGGCAGGCTCGTCGGCAGCAGCGCATCGGGGATCGACCGCTTCTACAACATCCCGTTTGCCGCCGCCCCGACCGGGAGCCTGCGCTGGCGTCCGCCCCAGCGCGCGGGCGCGTGGAAGGGCACCCGCGATGCTTCACGGCCGGGACCGGCCTGCCCGCAGCGGGTCGTGCCCGCCCTCGTCGCCGGCGGTGTCGCGGACTTTCAGTCCGAGGACTGCCTCCAGCTCAATGTCTGGCGGCCGAAGGATGCGCGCAAACTCCCGGTCATGGTCTGGATCCACGGCGGCGCCCATGTTCTCGGATCGGGTGTCTTTCCGGCCTTCGACGGCTCCGCCTTCGCGCGCCAGGGCGTGGTTCTCGTCACCATCAACTACCGTCTCGGTGCGCTGGGATATTATGCTCACCCCGCGCTCAGCGCCGCCAGGCCAAAGGGTGAAGCGCTCGCCAACTATGGTCTCATGGACCAGCTGGCGGCGCTGCGCTGGGTCCAGGCGAATATTTCGGCCTTCGGCGGAGATCCGAAGCAGGTAACGCTGTTCGGGGAGTCGGCCGGCGCGATCGGCGTAACGACGATCCTCGCGCAGGAGCAGGCCAAGGGGCTCTTCGCGCGCGCGATCGTCCAGTCGGGTGTCGGCCTCCTCGACCCGCGCCCGCTCGCACAGCAGGAAGCCCTCGGCGCCGCGTTGGCGGTCCGGGCCGGAGCCAAACCCGGAGCATCGGCAGCCGATTTGCGCGCGCTTCCCGTCGCCGCGCTGGTCTCCGCAAGCGAAGTCCGGTCACCGGGGGAGATGACAGGCCCCATACTCGACGGGACGCTCATTCGCGAAGCCCCCTGGCGGACGCTCGCCAAGGGCGAACCGGTCGATGTACCGCTCCTCGTCGGCGCGAACAGCAACGAGGCCAGCGTGATCCTCGCAATGGGTGTGCCGCCCGCGATGGCGATGGTCTATCTCGGCGCCGACCAGGCGGGGGGGCGGTCAGCCTATGGCGCTGGTCTCGCCGAAGACGAACTTGCACGCCAGATCCTCGGCGACGCCTGGTTCGTCGGGCCGGCGCGGTGGCTGGCCGCACGCACGGCCCGGGGCAAGCCCTCCTTTCTCTATCATTTCGACTATGTCGCGGCCGGTCGTCGCTCGCAGGCGAAAGGTGCCGCGCATGGCTCCGAAATTCCCTATCTGTTCGGATCGCTGGACTATTTTGCATCGCTCGCGGGACCGATCGGCGAAGAGGACCGCCGGTTCGGCGCCGCTATGTCCGAATGCTGGGTGGCTTTCGCAAAATTCGGAAATCCGCGCTGCGCGCTCGTCCCGGACTGGCCGCGTTATGACGCGGCTGACGACCGTCTGGCCCTGCTCGCTGCTAACCCGGTCGTGGCTTCCGGCTTTCGCAAGGCGCAGATCGATCATCTTCTGAAGGTGCATGCCGAAGCATCGGGCACTGCTCCATAGCGCCCACGGGTCCGCGGGCTCCGTTTCGACGACGTGCAACGAAGCTGGGAGAGACAATATGGTGCAGAGGAGAATATTGGTCTGGGGCGCCGCCGGTGCCGCCTTGATCGGCGCGGGCGCGATTGCCGCGCAATCCGTCCTTGGCGAGAGGGAGGAGGACGGCGCCCGCCCGATGGTGCAGCTGCCTCCCCAGGCCCCTATGGCCCGGGCATCCGGCAGCGCAACCGCCGCGGCACCCGCTGCGAGCGCCAGCCTGTCGACCACGGTCGGAGGCTATACCTATGACTGGACGGCGCTGGAAGCCGCGATCGAAGCCGACACGGAGGTCGCGAACGGCTTCTTCATCGTCGGCAACGCGAACGATCCGGAATATCTGTTCACCCATGAGAAGGGGAGTTTCGGGATCGATCGCGTAACCCCGCTCGCCTCGGCTTCGAAATGGATGGCCGGAGCGCTCGCCATGCGAATGGTCCAGTCGGGTATCGTCACGCTCGAGGATCCCATGGCCCCGGCGCTTGCCTTCTGGACGACGAGCGGTACGAAGAAGAACGTCAAGCTGAAGCACACATTGTCCATGACCTCGGGCTTCAATGCGAGCCCGCTGGTCGGCGGATGCCAGCTTCTTCCGACCTGGACGCTCTACAATTGCGCGAAAAGCATCCATGACCTGCGCTACGACAGCCTGAGGCCAGGCAATGCGCCTGGCGCCCAGTACAGCTACGGGCCGCACGGTATCCAGATCGCGGCCGCCTATCTCGAGGCGAAGGACACCAGTATCCAGCCCGGGACGAGCCCCGCGCGTCAGCGCAATTTCCACGAGCTGTTCAGCCAGCACGTGACAACGCCGCTCGGCATGACCTCCACGGTCTGGTACGATCCAGGCGGAAGCGCCCCGACCAATCCGTGGATTGCCGGCGGCGCCTACTCGACGCCGCGCGATTATGCGAAGCTCCTGCGCGCCCTTCTGAGCGGCACATTCGTCACCGACATGACTGCCTTCACGCAGCAGCGAACGGCTGGCCTGCCGCGGCTGTTCGTTCCGTCCGGCGCGACCAACTGGGAATATGCGCTCGGCTCCTTCGTCGAATGCGATACCCCAGCGGCCTGCGCGACCTCGAAGATCAATTCCTCGCCAGGGGCCTATGGATGGACCGGATGGATCGATCGCCAGACCGGCTATTATGGCCTGATCGCCACGGAAATCTCGACCGGCGGCGACCGCAAGGGCGTCGAGCTCGAGCAGGTGATGCAGGATTTGATCGAAGTTGCGATCGCGAACCGTACTCCGGCTCCCTGACCTCACCTCCGAGGGAGCAATACCTCGGCGCGGCGGCGGCAGCCGCCGCGTCGTCCTTTAGCATCAATCGTGGGCCAGGCGCGCATCATGACGTTTACCAGGCGCGACATGATCCGCTTTGCCGCCGCCGCTGCGGTCATTCCCGTTGGTGAGGCGGTCGCCGCGGTGACCGCGGACGAGGATCGCTTCGCAGCCTTCTGCGCCGGCTTTCCGCTTTTCGAGTTCGCCCGCACCGCCTATGTTTCGGCTAGGCCGCGGACTGCGGGAGGGGCCTGGATTCTCAACAGGCCGATGAGTCGGCGCAGCCTGTCTGATCCCGCCATGCGGCAAATAACCGCCGTCAACAATGATTGCCTCGTCACCAATGCCCGAATTGATCTCTCGGGCGGCCCGGTCGTTGTCGAGATACCGGACATTCCGGACCGTTATTTCAGCGCGGCGTTCATGGATGCCTTCACCGATAACTTCTTCTTTGCAGGTACACGGGCGTCGGGAGGCAGGGGCGGACGGTTTGCCATTCTGCCGCCAGGCTGGCCGGATGACGCGGTTCCCGAGGGTGCCTATCCCGTTCGTGCCGCGACTTCGGACGTCTGGATGTTGATCCGCATTCTGATCGACGGACCCGAAGATGTCGCTGCGGTCAATGCGCTTCAGGACGCCATCCGGATCGAGGATGCGGCAACCCGCAAGGACGGACCGATCCTGCCGGTCGAGCCAGGTGACATAGCCGATGCCGGAAATTTCCTCGCGGTGGTGAAGGCGATGCTCGATCGATGCGACCCCGGAGACCCGCGTGCACTAAGAGCAAGGCGGTTTCCCGAGTTCTCGGGCGCCATGCCGCCTGCACAAGATTGGCCCGCGCCCCTGCTTCGGTCGTGGCGCACCGCGATTGCCGACGGGCTGACCCGGCTAGCCGCCGCGTCGTCCAATGAGCGGAGAATTGATGGCTGGAGCTACTCCGCCGACGCGACGGGCGACTTTGGGGAAAACGAAGAGGAGCGAGCGCGTGTCGCACTCGTGGGCCTCGCCGCCTTGCCGCCGGAGGAGGCGCTCTACGCTCACGGGCTCGCTGACGATCATGGCGAAGCTCTGCGAGGCGACCGGAACTACCGTCTCCGCCTGCCACCCGGGGGCGTTCCGGTGAAGGCCTTCTGGTCGCTCACAATGTACAGTGAAGAGGCTGACCGTCGGCTGTATCTCGTTCCCAATCCCATTTCCCGCTATTCGATAGGTGACCGAACCCGGTCGATCCGTCCCAATCGCGATGGCTCGATCGACATATTGTTTCAGCGCGAAGCGCCTGAGGCGGCCATGGCCGGTAACTGGCTGCCAACACCCGGCGGTGCCTTCCGGCCGCTTTTTCGGGGCTATCTCGCGCTGCCCGCTCTTCGTTCGCTCGCATGGCGGCTCCCGGCGATCGAGCGCGTTGCCTGACCATTTCATCGAGGGGTCGCGACGTTGGCCGTCGGGTTGCGCCCCGAAACGCCCCTGAACCGTGAGCCACCGGTGCGCGGGCGTCCCGCCACCCCGGGGTGGTGGCAGCAGGTCGCCTCAGCGGCCGCGGCTGTCGATCGCCGCCACGCGCATTGCGATCAACGCCCGGCTCTTGCGTGAAATCCCCCACAGCACGCCCGGCTGGCTTTCGTCCCAGTCGATCGCCTGACCCTCGGCCTCCATCGGCACGGTCGCAATATGGTCGAGCGTTGCGCCCCCTTTGGGCAGCCGCGTGACATAGAGTTCGGGCAAATCGTGTCCCGACAGCCATAAATTTCCATCGGGCCCGAAGCCGCCACCCGAAATGCTCATCGGCGCGATCCGTTCGAGGATCGTCGCGGGCAACGCCCAACTTTCGGTGCGGCGCCATTCGGGATCGAATTTGACGAGCGTGGTATGGCGGTGGTCGCGCGGCGGCTCGCCACCCTTGGCATCATAATTGGCGAACATTCCCCACCAGTGGCCATCGTGCCAGTCGATCCAGGTGAGCGAACCGGTGCCCTGTCCCAGCGACACCGCGCGCTTGTGAGCGAGCGTGAGGGGATCGAAGATTTCGACCGAACTAGCGTGCGGCACCGCCGGAAAGTTCGACGCCGCGCACACGAGTTCGCCTTTGAGGACGGCGCAGCTGTTGATGTGCGGATAGCGCACGGGGTCGCCCTCCCACAGTGTCACGCGCTCGCCGGTCTTGCGGTCGTAGCGGGCGATGGACCAGTTCGCGACGGCGTAGATGCCCGCGGGGCCGGCCGCCACACCCTGCCGCGCTTCGGCGGCGGGGATGCGGCGGACGGTCTCGGCCGCCTCGCTCTGCGGAACCGCGGCGGCAGGCGTCGCTGCGGTCGAGGCGAGGAGCACAAGCGCACCGAGCATCAGAAGTTCGCCGCCACGCCGAACCAGAAGGTGCGGCCATATTCGGCCGATTCCTGGAGATAGGCTTGCCCCGGGCCGACGAGTTCGCGGCGCCCCTTGTTCGTGAGGTTCTGCCCCTCGGCGTAAAGCGTGACGTTCGGCGTCAGGCGGAAGTTGAGGTTCGCGTCGAGCGTGCCGCGGCTCTTCCAATATTGATCGGCGTTCGGGATCGTATCGTTGATCGTTTCGAGGAAGCCGCCGATATAGTTATACGACAGGCGCGCCTCGAACTTGTCCTTCTGATAGTATACCGACGCGTTCCAAACCGTGTCGGGCTGCAGGAACAGCCCGGTCACGCGCGGCCCGACGCTGGTCAGGAAGGTGAACTTCGTGTCGAGGAAGGTCGCATTCGCGCTGATGCCGAGACCGTCGAACGGATCGGGCAGGAAGGTCAGCGCCTGCTGGAGATTAAGTTCCAGCCCCTTGATCGTTGCGCTTTCGGCGTTACGCGGTTCGGATACCAGCACATCCTCGACCCCGCGGCCGACGTCGATCGATTCGACGTTGGACAGGGTGAAGATCTCGTTCCGGATCTTCTTGTGGAAGAGCGCGGCCGAGATGACGCCGTCCTTGGGATAAAATTCGAACGACAGGTCGAAGCCGCGGCTTTCGCGGGGTTTCAGGCCCGGATTGCCGCGCGATAGCGTCGGCTGGCTGCCGTCGAAGCTAAGCGTTTCGGTCGCGGCGATCGAACCATAATCGGGGCGGCCGATCGTGTTGGTATAGGCCCCGCGGATGACGAAGCGGTCGGCGACGTCCCAGCGGATATGGAAGCTCGGCAACCAATTGTCATATCTGCCGTCGGTCGTGATCTCGGTCAGCGTCGAGCCGACTGCGCGGAAGGCGTTCGACGACACGTCGGTGCGCTCGTAGCGCAGCCCCCCAAGCAAGGTGATATTGCCGATGCGGGTGCTGCCCTGAAGATAGGCGGCATAGACATCCTCGCTGACGTCGTAATTGCCCGCGACCGACGCGACCGTCGTCGTGAAGTTGGCCTTGTTCGCTTCGTAGAAAGCGGGGAAAGCGTCGGCGTCGATGCGGATCGGGATGTAGAATTGATCGCGGATCGCCTTGGTCGGACCGTCGGTGACGACCTTGTCGAGCGTGTAGGTAAAGCCGGTGGCAGCGCGATAATCGGTGCGCGGGTTGCTGTTCTCGCGGTCGGTCAGACGAACGACGCCGCCCGTCTTGATCTTGAACCCGCCGTCATAGCTGTCGTCACCATAGGTCAGGTTGAGACGGAACTGGCCGCTCTTCTCCAGCGATTTCTGAAGGTCGCTGCGCTGCTGCTGAAGATAGAAGTTGGTCGGGTCGACCGCCGCGGCCGCGTTCGTCGGGGTGAACACCGGATAAAAGTCCGACGTGTCATAGTGAAAGGCATAGCGCGTGCCATCGGCGTCGCGGGTACGGAATTCGATGCTTTCATTGGGAACGCGCAGGCGGCCGAGCGAGAAGACGGCGTCGCCGTCGACCTTCAGCTTCTCACCGGCGTCCCAATCGAAGGCGGTGCGGCCCAGCGCGACGAGGCGCTTCGTGATCGGCTGGTTGAGCTGGATGATGATGCGGCCGCGCGCGAAATCGCCGCTGGCCGGCGTCTGGTTCGCGACGTTGCCGATCGGTTCGATACGATATTCGATGCGCTCTTCGTCGTCCTCGGTGCGCGCGATGACACCCGACAATTCCCAGCGAAAGCGATCCGATGGGCGCCATTCGAGCTTCACATTGCCGCCGGTGCGCTGTTTCGTATTGTTGTACCAGAAGAGGCGGTGCTGGGTCGGCACCTGGATGCCGTTGCCGTTCGGTGCGCCCGAGTTCACCGGCGCGCCGGCCGCCGTATATTCGCGCACCGACGGGCTCGCGACCTCGATCTGCGGGATGTCGTAGTCGAGCTGTTCCTGGCTCGCGCCGATCACCACGCCCCATTCGTCGTTCGCGCCAAAGGTCGTGCCCGCCGCAAAGGCGACGCGATAGGACGGCTTGCTGTTACGGACGTCGCCATTCTGTTCGTAGACGCCATAGGAAGCGACGCCGTTGAAGAAGGCACGCTTTGCATCGAAGGCGCTGCGCGTCGCGATGTTGATGATGCCGCCGATGGCGTTGGCGTCATTCTCCGGCGTCACCGTCTTGATGACCTCGATCCGCGCCGCCATCACCGACGGGATGATGTCGAGCGGCACGGTGCGGCCCGACGAATCGACGCCCGAGACCAGCGCCCCGTCGACGGTCGTGCGGTTATAGGTCGACTGCAGCCCGCGCAGCACGGGGAAGCGCGGTTCTCCCTGATCCTCCTGCACCGACAGACCCGGAATGCGGCGCAGCGCTGCGGCGGTATTATGGTCGGGCAGCTTGCCGATATCGTCCGACGAAATCGCGTCCATCACGATGAAGGCGTCGCGCTTTTCGGCGGTCGCCTCATATTGTGCGCGGCGCTGGCCGGTCACAACGATGGAATCGCCATCTGGGTCGGCCGCCCCGTCGATGGGTTCGGTCTGGGCGAGAAGCGGTAGAGGAATCAGGGCCGCGGTGAAAAGGAGTGCGGCCCGCAGGTTCGGGAGAGAATGGTTCATGGTCGTGGTCCCCGCCAGCAGTGTCGCCACGGCCAGTAGGGTCTGGTTGCGACACGTCGGAGAAGGAGCCGCGTCAGTAACGAGAAGGAAATATAACAGCGATTGTCATCAACCTCCGATTGCAGCGTCCAACGCCAGTGCAGCGGTCTCCAGGCGCCAGCCGGGACGGGAGCGAGGGATGCTGGGCCGTAGCACGGCAGCTACAAATTTTGTGCGGCGGTGCCGAGGGGCGAACGCTGCGATACGGAGAGCGTCGCTCGATACCGGATCCAGCCCTTCCCGGTGCAGCCGAAGCTCGACCGACCGTTCAGCCGCCCAGCGACCTACACCCTCTGCCAGGCCTCTCAGCGGGCGTGGTATAGGGAACAAAGGTGCCCGGCCCGCGAGGGTCGGGTCCTCTCAGAGGCCCTCTGTACTGCATTCGGTCACCCGGCCTGGAAAATATCGCCGTAGCGATCGCGCAGGCATTTCTTGTCGATCTTTCCCGTTGCAGTCAGCGGAACCGTGTCGAACAAAATGCGGTCAGGCAGTTGCCACTTTGCAAACTCCAGCGACAGGGCCTCGAGAATTTCACCCTCGTCGGGAACTGTGCCCTGATGCGGTTCGACGACAAGCAGCGGGCGCTCTTCCCACTTGGGATGCGGGATGCCGACGACTGCGGCAACCTTGACCCCGCTGCAGCCCGCCACGCAATTTTCGAGGTCGATCGAACTGATCCATTCGCCCCCCGACTTGATAACATCCTTGGTGCGGTCCGTGATGCGCATGAAGCCGAACGGGTCGATCGTCGCGACGTCCCCTGTGTCAAACCAATCCCCGTCGCCGGTACAGCTTGCCGGTTGACGATAATAGCGTTCGACAACCCACGGTCCCCGGACCTGCAGGGCGCCCGCCGATTGTCCATCATGGTCGCAGCACTGCCCATCCTCTCCGACGAGGCGAACCTCGACGCCGAACTGAAGTCGGCCCTGGCGAGTCCAGAGAATATCCTGCATCTCGTCGGGCCCGAGCGCCGCGATCGCCGGAGTCGGGGTCGCTATAACCCCAAGCGGACATGTCTCGGTCATTCCCCAGAGTTGAAGCACATCTACGCCATGCTTCGACTTGAAGTTCTCGGCCATGGCGCGAGGCACGGCCGAACCCCCGATCATGATGCGCTTCAGCGAGCCCACCCCTTCGCCCGCTGCATCGAGATGCGCGAGATACATCGTCCATATCGTCGGCACGCCTCCGGTAAAGGTCACCTCCTCGTCCCGGATCAGCGCCTGAAGACTTGGCCCATCCATGCGATCGCCCGGCAGCACTAACTTTGATCCGCAAAGCGGCGCGACGAAGGGCAAGCCCCAGGCCGTCGCATGATAGAGCGAAGAGCAAGGCATCACGCTGTCGAAGGCTGTCAGGCCGAATGCGCTTGCAAGGCCGGCGCCCATGGCGTGCAGCACGACCGACCTGTGACTATAGAGTACACCTTTAGGTTCGCCGGTCGTCCCCGAAGTATAACAGAGAAAAGCTCCGGCATTCTCGTCGATCGCCGGAGCGCTAAAACCGGTCGGCGCCGCGGCAATCAGCGCTTCATAGGCTTTGGCCTCGCGGCCGCCGCCGAGATCGGCGGATTCGTCAGAAAGCTGAATAAAATGTTCGATATGCTCGAGATTGTCGGCGATTCGTTCGACCAGCGGCGCGAGATTGGCATCGAATGCGAGGATACGGCTTTCGGCGTGGTTTAGAGTATATGTAAGTTGCTCGTCCGACAGGCGCGGATTGGCTGTGTGCAGGACTGCGCCCAATGCGGGTACGCCGTAGAAGAGTTCGAGATGGCGGTGCGTGTTCCAGGCAAGGCTCGACACACGCTCGCCGCTCTGGACGCCAAGCACATCGAGCATGTTGACCAGTTTCGCCACACGGCTAGCGAGTCCGGAATAGGTGTAACGCCAGATTCTGTCGCTGCCGATTTCCCGGGAAACGATCGTCTGGGTCCCGTGCGCGCTCGCCGCATAGTCCAGAATCGATCCGACCAGGAGCTGGGTCGGCTGCATTTGCCCCGCGATAGTCATTCCGCCTCCCTTTTCGCTGCGCAGCGGTCGATGCTTCAATGCGCCTTTCAATTGCTCGATATCGGGTGATCGAGCTAGAATCGAGTACCTCGTCTGCAGGGATCATCGTCCGGCGCCTGCTCTGACCTCTTCGTCCAGGTGCAAATATATCGGCCCTCGGCATCGACACGGCCGGTTGCCATGACGATCTCAGCTTCTGAGCGGCTGCAATCGAGGAGCGACTATTCCACCTGCCTAGCTCGAAGTTTCGTCAAAATGCTGGCAGCACGATTGCCGTTATCTAACGCTCCCCGTGCCAACGGCGCTTGATCCGGCCTTCCTCCCTGTCTCTCATCTTTTGTGACGGCAAGCTAGGTCGATTATTGACAAGTGTCAAACGAGCCTGTCTGCTCGTGGCGGCGCTGGAATATTGTCCCGCAAGCCAGCTTGCCCGGGACGACAGCCCGGCCCGCTCAGAAGTCGAACTGGACGGCGAGCGGGGGGATTCCGTTGGCGGACCGAAGGGGAGAGTTTGAGCAATGCGGAGAAACTTCATGGTCGCGGCCGCCCTGATGGCCCTGCCGGTGTCGGGCTGCGGCGTTTCGCACGCTTCCGCCGTCGAAGCCGACACAGCGGTCACGATCGATCATGGCGGACTGAAACGCAGCTACCTGATGCACGTCCCGGTCAAGGCTCCGCCCGAAGGCGGCTATCCGGTGGTGGTCATTCTTCATGGGGGCGGGGGACAGGCAGATAGCATGGTCAAGCTCGCACGGCTTGATCCGCTGGCGGATGTACGAGGCTTTATAGCGGTCTATCCGAACGGCATCGGCAAGCATTGGAACGACGGCCGCGCAACGGTCAAAAGCAAGGTCGACGACGTCGGCTTTATCGGGGCGGTCCTCGATGATGTGGGGCGCCGCCACCCCGTTGACCGCGGCCGCATTTTCGTGACGGGTATGTCGAACGGAGCCATGATGGCGCACAGGCTGGGCTGCGACATGTCCGACAGGATTGCGGCTGTCGCTGCTGTCGCCGGGATGCTCGCCGCCGACTATGCGGCGGTGTGCAACCCCCGGCGCGCCGTGGCCTTGCTGCAGATCAGCGGCGACGCCGATCCGATCGTGCCCTATGGCGGCGGGAAGGTTGAAGACTTCGGCGGGAGGGGGCAGGGCGGTAGCGTTCTGTCCGCTAACGACAGCACGAAATTCTGGGCGGAGAAAAATCGATGTGGCACGATGACGGTGCGAAACAATGCTGCGGCCACGAAGCGCCCCGAATCTACGTCGACCGTCGCAACGGACTATCGTGCCTGTCCGCTCAGCGCCCCCGTAAGGCTGGTATCGGTCGTGGGTGGGGGCCACAGCTGGCCCGGGGGGCCGCAATATGCCCCGGTCTTCCTCATCGGCAAGACGAACCGGGACATGGACGCAAGCCGTACAATAGTGGAGTTTTTTCTGGCGCTCCCGAGGAGATGAACGAGCTGCAATTCGTCCCGGAATTCGGGCGCGTCTTGCTGCTTTCCCCGGGCACGCTGCGGTCTGTCACCTCGAGATCCTGCGGGATGCAATCGGTTCACCGGATCGTCGGCATGAGCGTGCATAGCCTCGTGACGACCCGGCCTGGCGAATTTCCGCAGAAGGGTGACGCATGACGTCGCGGCCCGAGATGCTCAACCGGGTTACGCCATGGAGTGACGCCCTCGCCCTCGAATTTCTGACGATATCGTCCGATTGCGCGGTCATGAGGCAGCCCTGGCGCGACGACCTCGCTGCTTTTGAGGACGCCATGCTGCTTGCCAGCGGCGCGATCGCGACACTGATCGACCAGGCATGCGGGATGGCCGTGATGGCTCGCTTCGATCGACAGGTGGTAATCTCGACGCTCAACCTCAAAATCGACCATGTGCGGCCAGCCGCTACGGCATCGTCCGTGACGGTCGAGGCGCGCTGCTACCACATGACCCGCAACATCGCCTTCGTGCGTGCGGACGTGTGGGATACGGACCCCGGCGCGCTCGTCGCCGCCGCTCAGGGAAGTTTCGCATTCAGGAGGCACCCCTCGTCGTGAACAAGCCGTTCCCACCAGGTGACATCCTCGCCCATTCTCCGTTCGCCGCCTTCCTCGGGGTCGAGATGGACGAAAGCGATGGCGCGCATCTTTATCGGCTTGTCGAACGCGAGAGGCTGGTGGGCAACGTGCAGCTCCCGGCGCTGCATGGCGGGGCGATAGCGGCCTTCCTCGAACTCTGCTGCGCCGCCGAACTGGCGCGGGTTGCGGGGCTTCACACCCCGCCGCGCCCGATCAGCATCAACCTGCAATATATCGCCAGCGCTGGCCCGGTCCCGACCTTTTCAAAGCCCCAGGTGAGGCGCATCGGCCGCCGCGTTGCCGTCGTTCACGGCGAGGCATGGCAGCTCGGGCCGGACAAGCCGATTTGCGCTGCGCAGTGCGAGTTCAGAATCTGAGGGCAGGCATGTCTCGCGACATCGGTGCCATGTCTCCGAATGCCGATCCCGGCCGGTTCTTTGCCAATTATTGACAATGGCCGCGGTCTTTCTCACAAACGGCAGGCGCGGTCAGAATGTAGGCAAAGCCGAGCAGGTGGGAGCAGGTTCATGGCAAGATACAGGATTATACTCGCGGCATTGGCGTTGGCAGCCCCCGGCCACGCGATCGCCGCGACCGGGGCCGGCTGCGCGGCGGCGACCGCCTATTCGGACAGCCGCCGGGGCCTGTCCGTCCTGGTCCTGCAGAATGGAGCAATCGTCTGTGACACCCATAAGGGCGCCGCGGAGGAAGCCTATGAACTCTGGTCCGGGACGAAGAGCTTTGTCGGGATTATCGCCGCAGCGGCGGTGCAGGACGGTCTTCTGACCCTCGACGAGCCGGTCGCCGCAACGATCAGGGAATGGTCGGGGACCCCCCTGAAGAAGGACGTCACCCTGAGGCATCTCCTTTCGATGACGGGTGGACAGGTCAGCGCGATCGGCAAGCCGCCAACATATGCGGAAGCAGCCGCGCAGGATCTGGTCGCCGCGCCCGGAACCGAATTTCATTATGGGCCGGCCCCGATGCAGTTGTTCGGAGAGGTCCTCCGGCGCAAGCTTGTCGCCGCCGGCCGGCCGGGCGACATCGAAACCTATGTCGGCGACCGGATATTGAAGCCGCTGGGAATGTCGGTGGCGCAGTGGCGACGAGGTGCCGACGGGAATCCGCTGCTGCCGCAAGGGATGGTCCTGACGGCGCGCGAGTGGGCAAAATTTGGAGAGTTCATCCGCGCCGGCGGCACGAAGGACGGGAAATCGCTCGTCGATCCCGTGGCATTCGCGGAGCTGTTCAAAGGCAGCAAGGCCAATCCCGGTTATGGCCTCACCTGGTGGCTCCCCCATATTGCGCCAGGTGCCGATCCCGTCACGGCGTCGACCGATATCGGCCGCCGCGCCGCCGAACTGCCTCGCGACCTGGTGCTCGCGGCGGGGGCCGGAGACCAGCGGCTATACGTCATCCCTTCGCGCGGACTTGTCATCGTGCGCCAGGCGCGGCTCGACCTCGCCGCGCTCGGCCCCGGCGCGGACCCCGCGACCAAATGGTCCGATGCCGACTTCCTCAGGCTCTTGCTGGACTGAAGCGTCGGTTCCGGGCCACGCCGGCGGGGCAGCAAGGCGTCGAATCGCTGCTACGACAGATGACCGGGCGGCCGCGCATAATCGCCTCAGAAAGGGGCGTCGCCCTTGATCGTCACGCGATTTCCATAACGCCTTTCAGGCCAATAGTCCCAAATCGCCTGGTGCTGGGCACAGCGATTGTCCCAAAAGGCGAGAGTGCCGGGCGTCCAGCGGAACCGGCACTGGAATAGCGGATGGGCTAGGTGACCGAAGAGATATCGCAGCAGCGCGTCGCTCTCGTCCGGAGACAGGCCGACGATGGCGGTCGTAAACCCCGAATTGACGAAGAGCGCCTTGCGCCGCGTCACCGGATGGGTGCGGACAACCGGATGGACCGATCGCGGATAGACCGGCCGATCGGAGACACCCAAGTTCGCGTAGAGGCCGCGATAGACATGCTCCCCGTCGTGAACGGCCTGCAGGCCTTCGAGGCGGCGCTTCATGCCTTCCGACAGCAATTCGTACGCCGCGTACATGTTCGCGAACAGCGTGTCGCCTCCGACTTCGGGACAGGTGCGGATGTATAACATCGATCCGAGCGGAGGCTCCGCATCGCACGACACGTCCGAGTGCCAGCCTTCACCATTTGCGCGGGGGCTATTCTCATCGGTCGCGATCACCATCAACTCGGGATGTCCGGCTTCACTGGGCGCGGCAGGGTGGACGTGGAGCTCCCCGAATTTGCGGCCGAACGCGAGATGAGCCTCGGGCGTCAGCATCTGGTCGCGAAAGAAGATCACGAGATTCTCCGCGAACGCGCGTTCGATCTCGGCGAAGACGGCGTCCGGCATCGGCGCAGCGAGGTCGACACCGCCAATCTCCGCACCAATGGCGGGCGTCAGTCTCTTGACCGCGATCTCGCGATAGGGATCGCTGGCAGGGGCGAAGGTCCGTAGATGGGCGCGGCTGGCGGGCATAGCGTCGGCTCCGAGACGTTACTCCGCTCTTTCGGCACCGCCTCGGACCGGATCGATCCGCGGGCAATATCAGCTATGTCGATTATTGACAATATAGCCTCGTTGGCGCGACCCGCGACGTCCCACGCTTCGGCGTCAGGGCCGCCCGATTGCGATCCGCAGCCTGGCGGCGAAGCCCCGGGCAGCCACCATGTCGGAGAACATGCGACCCCATTCATGAAGCGCGATCAGCAAGGGGTTGTTCGAGTTCACCGGCTTGACGAGACCGTAGGTGAGCCCTCCGCCGACGGGTTCCGCGCGAAACGTGCCGAACAGGCGATCGAAGATGATCGTAACGCCGCCGAAATTGCAGTCGAGATAGGCGGCGTCGCTGCTGTGATGGGCTCGATGGTGCGAGGGCGTGTTCAACACCCATTCGAGCGGCCCAAGCCTGCCTATCGCCTCGGTATGGAGCGGGAACTGATAGATCAGGTTCAACCCCAGGAGCACACCGATCACGACAGGTGGGAAACCGGCAAGCGCGAGCGCCGCGAAGAACAGCCAGCCGAGCGAAAAAAACTCTGTCCAACCGAGGCGGATCGCCGAAGGCAGGATCAGTTCGCGCGTGCTGTGGTGCACGGCATGGGTCGCCCACATCCAGCGTATCTGGTGGCTCGCGCGGTGAAACCAATAATAGGTGAATTCGACTGCAAAAAATCCTGCCGCCCATGTCCGCCAGTCATCGACGGGGAGGCGGAACGGGGCAAAGCCGTGCGCGGCCTGCAGGATTGCAAGAGTCGCGATACCGGTAACAGGGCGGATGGCTGCCTGCCCGATCGCTACGCCGAAGCTCGCGAGCGCCGCGCGCAAATCATAACCCCTGCCCGCGCGCCGCCAGGCAAATTCGGCGAGGACGAGAAGCAGCATGGCGACCATCACGACCGGATATTGCATCGCAAGCCGCATCGCTATTTCGCCTTGAATTTCTGGGCGGCGACCTTCATCTCGGCTTCTGTGACCAGCTGGTCGTGGTTGGCGTCGGCGAGATCGAATCCCGGCATCGGTCCGTCCACGAACTCGGTCCGGGAAATGCGGCCGTCGCCGTTTCGATCGAACTGCCGTCGCAAATCGGCGATCCGCTCGCCATCCCAGCGCGACTGGAGGAACGACGGCAAATCGTCCTTGCTGAAGAAGCCGTCGCCGTCACGGTCGAGGCTGGACCATTGCGCCGCTCGCTGTTGCCTATATTCGCTTCGGCTGACCGAGCCGTCGCCATTCTTGTCGGCGGCGCGCAGTTGCTCTTCGACGCGATCGAAATTCCCCGGGGCGCCGGGGAAGGACTGCGCACTCCCGGCGCTCGCGACGAGCGAGAGCGTCAGCGCAAGGCCGAGCGCGGCGCTGCGCAGGGCGTGGATGGACCTGGCATTCATCTTCATGACCGAATCTCCTGCAAGGGAGGAACAGGCGGCCGGAAAAGCGAGGGGCGGCTCGCGGTGGCCGCCCCTCGCATACCGGGGGGAGGGGGTGTGGCGGCCCCGGTTAGCGGCAGGGTATGACGGTGCCGGCTGCATCGGTGCAGCTTGCGCTGTGCACCGGCTTGCCTGTTGCAGGATCGATCGCCGTCGACCCGGAATAGCTGTTACCCGTGTTCGCGTTGGTGGCCGACGTCGTACGCCCGCCAGACCAGTTTCCGTTCGCGTCTCGCTGGAAACCGCCGGCGCTGCTTGCGCTGCCGTTCGGACCGCTGGCATAGGCCTCGCCGCTCCGGCTGGCCGATCCGTCGGGCGAGACCGTCGTGGTCGAAGCGCGCTTGGCCTGGCTTCCGTTGGCTCCCTGGTAGGCGCCGCCGGAGCGGGTCGTCACCGAGCCGTCATCATTCTGGACCGTTCCGCGACCGCGGACCATCGTGCCATTGGGACCGCTCTTGGCCGAAACCGAGCCGTTTGCGCCGCGCGCCTTGATCGAGCCCTGGCGGGCGTCGGCGGTGCCCGCCGCGGCGAGGGCCAGTGTCGCTGCGAGGGCGGCGAACATTTTCGGGGTGTTGGTCATGCCGATACTCCTGTCTGTTGTATCAATGGGAACGCCCCTTCATCGCGCAAAACTATATCGTGATGATGTCGCCGATGAGCGAAGTTGCGACAGGGTGCGACGGGTCCGCGCGCCTGTCATGACTTGTCACATCTTCTGCACTGGCCCGGGCGCGGGCTTGCTGGCACTGTGCGCGGATGGACGGCAAGGCGCCCCGCATTTTGGTGGTCGACGATGACCCGGAACTGAGAGCCCTGCTACAGCGCTTTCTCCGCGAACATGGCTTCGAGGTTCGCGTGGCGGATAGCGGGCGCGCCATGGAGGCGGGGTTGCAGCGTGAGCCCGCGGACCTCCTCGTGCTCGACCTGATGATGCCGGGAGAGGATGGCCTCGCAATATTGCGCCGTCTTCGTGAAGGCGGCGACGGCATCCCGGTCATCATGCTGACCGCGCGGGGCGATCCCGTCGATCGGGTCATCGGCCTCGAGATGGGGGCGGATGATTATCTCGGTAAGCCCTTCCTGCCACGTGAGCTGGTCGCCCGTATCAACGCCCTGCTTCGCCGACTGTCCCCAGCGCGCACCCAGTCGCGCGACGAGACGGTGATCGTCGGCCCCTTCACGATAAACTACTCGGCGATGACGGTGCTGCGCGACGGTAACCCCGTCGCGCTCTCATCGCGGGAATTCGCTCTGATGGGGGCTCTCGCGCGAAGCGCCGGGCGTCCGCTCACCCGTGCCCAGCTCATCGATCGCGCGCTTGGTCGCGATGCAGAAATCACCGACCGCGCGATCGATGTCCAGATCGGCCGTCTGCGCAAGGCCATCGGCGATGACGCAGATACGCCGCGCTTCGTGCGCACCATATGGGGAGTAGGATATATGCTGACCTGCAGCCCGGATGGTTGAGCGCTTCGCGAAGCGAAAGGTCGCGATGCTGGTCGGCATCGTGCTGGCGGGACAGCTGCTTGCCGGGCTGCTTGTGCAATTGCTAGTCATCGGACCGCAGACTGCCCGTGTCGCGGACGTGACGGCCGACATGATCGAAGCGCTGTCTAACGCCATGGCCGACATGCCGCGGTCGCGCCGCGCCGCAGTGCTCGCCGACCTGAATCGCGGCGACAATCTGCTCGTTCGGCCACTCGCGAATCCGCCTGCGGACGGGCGACGCTTCCCGTCGATCATTGAAGTCCATTTCATGCGTGCCCTCGCGGGACGCCTGGACAGACAGGAGAATCTCGACTGGATCACCGATCCCGGCGACCGATTATGGGTGCGCCTGACGCTGGGGCGAGAGGAATATTGGGTCAGTATGACGCCGCCGCGCAAGCGGAGCGCCATGTTCAGCCTCCTGACCGCGCTCGGTGTCGCCTTCGTCGTCGCTTCGCTCGCGGGACTGTTGATCCAGCGCCGTCTCGACCGACCTTTGCGGCGCCTGACTGCAGCGGTCGACGCCTATAGCCCCGATCATCCGCCCGAGCCGATAGATGCCGGAGGCCCGCCTGAAATTTCCACCGTTGCTGCTGCCTTCAACCGACTGACACAGCGACTTGCCGATCACGAGGCCGATCGCGCGCTCATGCTCGGCGGTGTCAGTCACGATTTGCGAACGCCGCTCACACGATTGCGCCTCTCGCTCGAAATGATGCGGGGCGACCCCGAATTGCAGCTGAGCGCGGTTCGGCAGGTTGACAGGATCGAGGCCATGCTTGGCCAATTTCTCGACTTTGCGGGCAGCTTCGACGCAGAGGAGATCCAGATGGTCGAGATCTCTCCGCTCCTGGCGCAAGTCGTTGCCGACAGCGGTTCGGCTGGTGCTATCGACCTCGAGGTGGAGGAAGGCCTCGAAGTTCGAACCAGGCCGCACGCCCTCTCGCGTGCAGTCGCCAATCTTGTTGCCAATGCCGTCCGCCATGGTGCCGCGCCGGTTCGTGTCGAGGCCCGGCGAAATGGGAATGGCGTCGCGATAGCGGTCACCGACCGGGGCAGCGGGATGTCTTCCGGCCAATGCGACGCGATGGTTCGGCCCTTTGCACGAGGCGACGTGGCGCGCGGCGGCGAAGGCACCGGATTGGGCCTGGCCATTACAAAGCGCGCGGTCGCAGCGCTCGCAGGGCAGCTCAGCTTCCGCTTTGTGCCGGACGGGTTTCAGGCCAGCGTCCTGCTGACCGATTTAAAGGTGCAAGCCTGCCCGAACTTGGGGTGAGCGCCTGGCAACGCGCTGCCTTTGTCGTTGCCCGCGAACGCGCGCTCGGCGCACATGCGCTCCCGGCAGCCCTGGCCCTGGTCATGGAGAGGGCGACGGCCACCATGACCGGATAGCGATGACGCCGTCCGCGCCGGGATTGGCATGATGGCCGCGGCAGGGGCGCGGTGCGTCTTCGGCGAACCGTCAGCGATTCGGACGCCGGGATACTGGGGCCGAGATCGGTTTCCTAGCTGGAGGTGAAATTTTCGGCAGCGCGAGCTTGGACGCTATTCACCGCGCTACCGCGCGGTGCTTCCGGGAATCGGTCGAAATCCATCCTGCCGGTGTCTTGCCTGATCCGGCCAGAACGCCGGACCTGCCGGTGTCTCTTCGAGAGCCAGAGGAAATTCCGGTTCTTGCGGCGGAATCGAGAGTCGGGAGAGTGGCTTCCGGCGTCCCGCCCCGGAGATGGCTCATGGCCAAGACGCAACCGAAAATCACCCTCAACCAGTCTCGCGACATTCCCTTCGACAGGTTGCTCCTGTCCCAATCCAACGTGCGGAAAATCCTCGCCGGGGAAACTATTGCTGAACTCGCAGCCGATATCGAGAGGCGAGGCCTGCTGACCAGCCTCAATGTCCGGCCGGTCTTGAATGACGACGGCCAGGAAACCGGGGATTATGAGGTTCCGGCCGGAGGCCGGCGATATCGCGCTCTTGAGCTGCTGGTGAAGCAGAAGCGGCTCGCCAGGGATGCTCCCGTTCCGTGCATCGTCAAGCCGGCCGATTGCGGCATCCTTGCCGAAGACGACAGCCTCGCCGAAAATGCCCGGCGCGAATCCCTTCATCCGCTCGACCAGTTCCGCGCCATGCAGGCGATGGCCGAGAAGGGCGACGATGTCGAAAAAATCGCCGCGCATCACTTCGTTACGCCGGCGGTCGTCCGCCAACGCCTGAAGCTCGCGGGCGTGTCGCCTGCGCTGCTCAAGGTCTATGCCGAGGACGGCCTCTCGCTCGAACAGATCATGGCCTTCACGATCTCGGACGATTTCGAGCGCCAGGAAGCCGTGTTCGAGCTGCTGAAGACCAGCTTAAGTTCGGCGCCTGCCTTCATTCGCCAGAAGCTGACCGAAAATAGCGTGCGTGTCGTCGACAAACGCGTCCGCTTCGTCGGGCTCGAGGCCTATGTCGATGCGGGCGGCAGCGTCGTGCGCGACCTCTTCGAGGCCGACGCCGGCGGCTGGCTGACCGATCCCCCGCTGCTCGACAAGCTTGTCGGCGCGAAACTCGAATCCGAAGCCGAACGCATCGGCGGCGAAGGCTGGAAATGGGTCGATGCCGGCCTTGATGCGCCATGGAACGCGAGCCGCGGAATGCGCGCGATCTACGGCGAAGAAGTGCCGATGACCGACGAGGAGCAGAAGAGGCTCGCCGATCTCGAGGCCGAAGGCGAGGCGCTCAGCAACGAATGGTGCGACGCTGATGAAGTCCCCGAAGAGGTCCATGCGCGCCTCGAGGAGATCGACGCTGCGATCAGCGCGATCACCGAGCGGCCGCAGATCTTCGATCCCGCCGAGATCGCCATCGCCGGCGCATTCCTGTCGATCGAGGCGAATGGATCGCTCCGGATCGAGCGTGGCTTCGTGAAAGCAGAGGACGAGCCGGTCGACCCCGAAGTCGAAGTCGGCGAGGGCGAAGCGGGCGCCAGTGCCGGCGGCCAGCATGCCGGCTCGGCTTCCACCGATGCCGCGGCGCCCGCAGTGACCGGCGAGGCGGCCGGCGAGGAGGAGATCGAGACGCTCAAGCCTCTGTCCGAGCGGCTCGTCTCCGACCTGACGGCGTGGCGAACGCTCGCGCTGCAGGATGCTTTCGCCAAGGATCCGGCGACGGCCTTCGTCTCGGTGCTCCACGCCTTCGTCCTGTCCTGCTTCTTCGGGTACAGCAGCGAGGGCTGCGTGCAGGTCCGCGTGAACCCGGTCAGCTTCTCGAACGAGCCTCCGGGCCTTCGCGACAGCGCGCCCGGGCAGGCGATCGCCGAGCGGCGGGAGGAATGGCGCACCCGGATGCCGAAGAGCGACAAGGACATCTGGGACTGGGTGCTCGCGCTCGGCAGCGATGACCAATGGGCCTTGTTCGCGCATTGCGTGTCGGTCGGCGTCAATGCCCAGCGCGAGGCGGTCAAATATGACAACGGCCGCATCTCTCCCCACGGCGTCGAGCGGCGTGTCGCGCACAGCCATGTCATCGCGCGCGCGGTCGGCCTCGATGTCATTGCCGCCGGCTGGAAGGCGAAAGCGGACGCCTATCTCGCGGCCGTGCCCAAGCCGCGCATCCTCGCCGACGTCACCGAGGCGCGGGGCGAGAATTTCGCGCAGATGATCGACCATCTGAAGAAGGCCGACATGGCCCGCGAGGCCGAACGACTGCTCGAGGATACCGACTGGCTCCCCGAACCGCTGCGCACGCCCGAGCTCGAACCGGTGGCCTCACCCGCAGTCGTGAACGACGATGGTGCCGGCGAACTGCCGCCCGGCCTCGCCGAAAGCTTTGACGAGAACATCGAGGGCGACGCCACGGACGACGACGATGCGGATGCGGTCGCGGCCGAATGATCCGGCTGCGGCGCTGAGCCGCAATCCATCCTGACTACGAAAGCCCGGACATCGCGCCGGGCTTTCGCCTTTTCGGAGAAATGAAATGACCAATTCAATCCATGCCGCCGAGGCCGGTGGCGCTACCGCTATCGCAGGAGGTCATCATGGCTGACTGCGTCTCCATCTCGATCACGATCGGCGGGCGCGTTGGCGCCGAGGCTTTTGGCGCGCTCGTCGAGATCATCAACAGCGAACGCCTCTCGATCGAATGGGAAGGTCCCACCTTCCACGCCGGTCATCGTATCGTCGGCGAACCGCTGTCGCTCTACGCCCACAACGTGCCGTGGGGCAGGGCGGAGTCGCTTGAAGCTTTATGTGTCGAGCAAGGCCTGCCGTTCGTTCGCTGGTCGGGCGGCTATCCCGGCGAGTGGAGCGCGGAACGCGTCATCTTCCGCGGCTCGGGGGAAGCCGACTCCTACATGTGCGACGAGAATGATCGCATCATGATCGACCAGCATGTCGTGAAGGAACGCGGTTCGATTGAGGCGATCCTTACCTACTTCGAGGAAGCGGACTTCGAAATCCCGCCGCTGGTCGTCGACGGTGATCCGGAGCCGGCGCTCCCGCACAAAGGTGAGGAGGACGCTGATCATGCCTGACTATTATTCCCAGATGGTCGTGCGCCCCGACATTCCGAAGACGGCGATGAGCGAGCTGGAATTCAGGGTGCTGTCTTCGGTGTTTCGACATGAGATCATCGGCGAGGATGTCTATTTCTATGCGCCGTTCGGGCCGAACGACAGCGTCGCGATGGATGTCCCCGAGGTGATCACGATGCTCGCCGCCGACGATGGCATAGCAAGCTCGCTCGCGGAGTGTCTCCGCGACGAGCTTGCAGGGCTCGATCCCGACACGAACGAGCTCGACTTCGACCTGTCGGTCATCGGTTTCGAAGGCATCTTCCAGGACGTCGTGAAACGTTCGGCTCTCGATTACATCGAGGTGGAATCTGCCTGGTCCTGTTCGAAGATGCTGTCCGATGGCTTCGGCGGCTCGGCGACCCTGATCACGGCTGGCGACATCGAACATATGTCGACATCCGATTTCCTCGAACAGGCGATCGCCAAGCTCCCGATTGGAGCACCGCCCGGCTGAAACCGCGAACCGAATTTCCCTCTTCGAAGCCCGGCCATCGCGCCGGGCTTCTTCATTTTCAGGAGACCTATGATGACACCGATTGAACTTTATCTGTCGGCGCCGCTCGGCAGCAAGATCCGCTTTTCCAATGGCCAGCCGCGCCCGCCCGAACGCTTCACCCGCAAGGTCAAGGCATGGGAGAATGACAATGGCACCGGGACGCTCATCGAATGCCAGCCCGGCTGCGATCGGCCTACCTATTCATCGCCGGCAACCTTCGGCCTCCACCTTGCAACCTATTCGAGCGGCGGGGTCCCGATCCTCGTCGTGCGCCGTATCTACTCGGTGGTCGGCAACCTCGACTTCGAGATTCTCGAACGGCCTGTCGCCGGTTCGGCACGCGTGCTAACCGGACGGGCGGACAATTGCGAACTGCGTCACCTCGCGGCCGATGACGAAGCGGCGCGGGCCTGGCTGGCCGAGCATCATTATCACGACGCGCGGATCGAGCTGGTGAGCGATCCCGACCCGGTCGATCGGCCGCTCATCCGGGAGGAAGCGGCATGACCGCAATCCAGGCCGAATATGGCACCACTTCCGATGGCCTGATGGCGGCGCGCATCGATTATCTCGGGTTGATCGCGCTGCCTGAGGGAGACGAGTATCGCATCTCGACCGCCGCTTCGTCGGCGCGGCCAATGGCGGCATGGTCCGCGAAGGACGCCTTCGGGCGAGACGGCATGGTCGCGGACGAAGCGGGCTTTCGATCGCATGTCGAGGCCTGGCTGCTCCACTTCCGGCAACGCGCCGCTTTCGGCCGCGAGCGGATTTCCGGGAGCGTGCATACGCCCTGGGGGCCATCGCTGGTAGCCACACGCTACGCCGAGGGGATCATCTGCTACGACACGGCGAGCCATGGCGGCTTCCACCTCGATGAGATCCGCAACGCGCTGCTGCACCCGGCGCTGCGGTGGGACGACGGCTGGTATGAGGAGGATTGCGACTGGGCGCGCGTCGCCGCGGGCTATCCCGATCTCTTCACCGATCGGGAGCGCGAGGCGGCCGAGCGAACGCTTCGCGACTATGAACCGGATATCTGGGAGGCGCTCTACGGCCGCAGGCTCGAGCGTTCGGAGTCCCGGACGCGCGATCGCGAGGCCTTCCAGCGCGATCACGCAGTCGACTGGGTCGTGATCGCTGCGAGCCAGGCCGAAGCGCACCCCGGCAAGATAATCGCGACCGCCTCGCTTGGCGGCTTGCGCGGCGCGGTGGCGTCCCGCGATTTCCTCGTGCCCGACGAGGAATATGTCATCGGCCGGCATGGCTTCGTGATCGATCCGGAGCGCCATCGCTCCATGGGATGAGAGGAAGTGTCCCGGGGCCGGAAAGGGAGCCGCCGGGTCCGAGAGAGAGCGTCCGGCGGGCCATCATCCGTCCCGCTCTCCCGAGGAATCCGCTCATGCCAAATCCTTCCGTCTGCGCGGCGCCCGGCGCCGCGCCTTTTTCCGTCCCGTCCGAAGCTACCCGCCTGTTGGTGGCCGCCGAGGCCATTCTCCCGCTTCTCGAAGCGGGCAACCCCTTCGACACGGGGCAAGTTCGCGCCGCGATGACTGCGGCCTTCGGTGCGAGCGATGCCGAAGGCGGCTGGGACTGGAAAACCGCCTATGATGCCTGCGAGGCGGCGCAGGTCCTGCTGCTTCGCTCATATGGCCGGGCCTTGATGACCCGGGCAGGCTCGGCCCCGAGGCGCCTCATGCTGTGGGAGCAGATCGCGCGCCGCATCCCGACGCAGACTCGCCGCTCCGAAGCCGGACAAGCCTATCAGCAATTCTCTACGCCGCTGCCGCTCGCCTATGTCGCCGCTGTGGCGGCTTCGATCGGTCCAGCCGACCTCGTGCTCGAGCCGTCCGCCGGCACCGGCATGCTCGCGAGCCATGCCGAACTCGCCGGCGCGCGCCTGGCACTCAACGAGCTCGAGCCAAGGCGTGCAGCCATCCTCGGACATCTCTTCCCCTCGTCGCAGGTTTCGCGCCACGACGGGGCAGCGATCGACGATCGTCTCGACGGGGCCGTCGTTCCCGACGTCATCCTGATGAACCCGCCCTTCTCGGCGGTCGCGAATGTCGACCGCGCGATGAAGGACGCCGCCATCCGGCACATCCGCTCGGCGCTCGCGCGGCTGAGGCCGGGCGGCCGGCTCGTGGCAATCGTGGGCGCCAATTGCGCGCCCGAGGTGCCGGCGTGGCGGGAGGCCTTCACCGGCCTGCAGGCCGAGGCGCGCCTCATATTCTCCGCCGCCATCGCCGGCAAACTCTATGCGAAGCATGGGACGACCACACCGACGCGGCTGCTCGTGTTCGACAAGCTCGCGGCCGTTGACCCTTCTTCCTTTCCGGCAAGCCGGGGCGAGGCCGCCGATCTTGCAACCTTGCTCGGCTGGGTCATCGCCGACGTCCCGCCGCGATCCACGCCGACGCCTCCGCCGGGCGCGACCGCAGCGCATCCGGTCGCCGCGCCGGAACGGACGCGAACCGTCGCCACCGAGCGGCAGGCCCGCGCGGGGGTGGCCGAAGTTGCCCCCGAACTCGACTATCATTGCCGCGACTGGTCGGCGGCCGACGGGGTGCTCGGAGACGGCATCTACGAGCCCTATGTCCTGCAATCGCTGAGCATTCCGCATGCGAGGCCGCATCCGACCGCGCTCGTGCAATCGGCGGCGATGGCCTCGGTCGCGCCGCCGAAGCCCGGCTATCGTCCGCATCTGCCCACGAGCCTCATTGCCGATGGCATCCTCTCGGACGCGCAGATCGAGTCGATCATCTATGCCGGCGAAGCGCACAGCGGCCACATCACCGGAAGCTGGACCGTCGACGAGACCTGGGACGTTGTCACCGCGGCGAGCGACGACAATGAGGAAGCCGTTCAGTTCCGGCGCGGCTGGTTCCTCGGTGACGGAACGGGCGCCGGCAAGGGGCGCCAGGTCGCGGGGATCATCCTCGACAATTGGCTTAAGGGTCGGCGCCGCGCCGTCTGGCTGTCGGTGTCGGACCGGCTGCTCGAAGACGCGCAGCGCGACTGGACGGCCTTGGGCCGAGAGCGCCTGCTCGTCACGCCGCTTTCGCGCTACCGGCAGGGAACGCCGATCAAGCTCGCCGAGGGCATTCTCTTCACGACCTATGCGACGCTGCGCAGCCAGGCGCGCGATACAAAGGCGAGCCGGATCGAGCAGATCGTCGGATGGCTCGGACGCGATTTCGACGGCGTGATCATCTTCGACGAAGCACATGCAATGGCGAATGCTGCAGGAGGGAAGGGCACGCGCGGCGAAGCGAAACCGTCGCAGCAGGGGCGGGCTGGGCTTCGACTGCAGCACGCTCTCCCCGACGCCCGCATCGTCTATGTATCCGCAACCGGCGCAACGACGGTTCAGAACCTCGCCTATGCGCAGCGCCTCGGCCTATGGGGGGGCGGCGACTTTCCCTTTGCGACACGCGGCGAGTTCGTGGCGGCGATCGAGGAGGGCGGCGTCGCCGCGATGGAAGTGCTCGCGCGCGATCTCAAGGCGCTCGGTCTCTACGCGGCGCGCTCACTGTCGTTCGACGGGGTCGAATATGAGCTGCTCGAGCATGCGCTGACCGACGAGCAGCGCCGCATCTATGACAGCTATGCCGGTGCCTTCCAGGTCATCCACAACAATCTCGACGCCGCGATGGAGGCGGCCGGGGTCACCAGCTCGCTCCATGGGACGCTCAACCCGCAGGCCAAGTCCGCCGCGCGCTCGGCCTTCGAGAGCACGAAGCAGCGCTTCTTCAATCACCTCATCACCGCGATGCAGACGCCGAGCACGATCGCGAGCATCGCGCGCGATCTCGAAGACGGTCATGCAGCGGTCGTGCAAATCGTCTCGACTGGCGAGGCGCTGCAGGAGCGTCGGCTCGCGGAAATTCCGACCGAGGAGTGGGACGATGTGTCGGTCGACATAACGCCGCGCGAATATGTCCTCGACTATCTGCAGCACAGCTTCCCGGTCCAGCTCTACGAGCCATGCGAAGACAGCGAGGGCAATCTTTCGTCGCGCCCGGTGGTCGACGACAATGGCAACCCGGTGATGAACCGCGAAGCGGCCCGCTACCGCGACGCCATGATCGAGAAGCTCGCCGCGCTGCCGCCGGTCCCGGGTGCGCTCGACCAGATCGTCCAGCATTTCGGGCCCGACGCGGTTGCCGAGGTCACGGGCCGGTCGCGTCGGATCGTCCCGAAGGCCGATGGCGAGGGCATCGTGCGCTTCGCGGTCCAGAACCGTCCCGGCAGCGCCAACCTAGGCGAGACCCACGCCTTCATGGACGATGCCAAGCGCATCCTGGTCTTCTCGGAGGCCGGCGGCACCGGGCGCTCCTATCATGCCGACCTCGGGGTCAGGAATCAGCGCCGCAGGGTCCACTATCTGCTCGAAGCGGGCTGGAAGGCCGACACCGCGATCCAGGGCTTCGGCCGGACGAACCGCACCAATCGGAAGCAGCCGCCGCTGTTCCGTCCGGTCTCGACCGACGTGAAGGCGCAAAAGCGCGAAACAGTCGAAGAGCTGCGCAAGAAATTCGAAGACCTTGAAAATATTGAAACGAAAGAAGGGGCGCAAGCAAAAGCAGACGCTGCGGAAAAGAATGCGAAA
>JBGTUD010000002.1:0-76826 GCA_041939405.1 Sphingopyxis sp.
GGTTCGAATCCCTCCCGCTCCGCCACTTTTGCTTCCACAAGCATCCGCACATGTCCGCAAAAGTCCCGGATTTCTGCGGATTTCTCGTCCAAATGCCTCCTGTCGCATCCACATGCTGACGCTTGCAGCCGCACAAAAGTGTGGGCGGAAGTGTGGGCGTATGATAGGGGTGTGGGCGTAAACTCCAAAACGGTGTGGGCGTAACCCCATGGGCAAGCTAACTGCGAACGAAGTGAAGGCCGCGTTGGGAAAGCCCGGATCGTATCAGGACGGCGACGGCCTTTTTCTTAAAGTCGACCAACGGGGCGGCGCGGCATGGCGACTGCGCATCCAACATGAGGGTAAGAGGCGCGACATAGGCCTCGGCAGCGCAAAACTCGTCACTCTCGCAGCTGCCCGGGCGAAGGCGGCGGAGGCGCGTAAGGCGATTCGCGAGGACAAGCGCGATCTCATTGCGGAGAAGCGCGAAGCAAAGGCCGCGGCGGTCACCTTCCGAGAAGCGGCCCTGGCGCTACATGAAGCGCACAAACACCAATGGGGCAACGCAAAGCACGGGGAGCAATGGCTGGCGACTCTCGAAAGCTATGCCTTTCCCTCGCTTGGTCGGAAGCAGGTTGGGACCGTCGCCGCGGGTGATATCATCGCGGCGATCGCCGGGGTGTGGACGTCCAAACCGGAAACCGGGCGAAGGGTACGGCAGCGGATTTGCGCGGTGCTCGACTACGCACACGCGCGCGGATGGAGAGCAACCGAGGCACCGGTGCGGGCGCTTATGGCTGGCAAGGGGCTGCCCAAGCAGGCTGGCGGCAAGCATCATCCCGCAATGCCCTATCAAGACGTGCCTGCGTTCCTCACCCGACTTCGCGCAACCGGCGGCGTTTGGGGACGGCTTGCGCTGGAGTTCGTGATTTTCACGGCCACCAGAAGCCAAGAAGTGCGGCTGGCGACGTGGGACGAATTCGACATGCAGAACGGCCTCTGGACTGTTCCGGCAGAGCACATGAAGATGAGGCGCGAGCATATCGTGCCGCTTTCTGCGCAAGCGCTGGCGGTGCTGCGAAGCGCTCAGGCAGTGCGGGTCAGCGGAACCACGCTTGTGTTCCCTGGCGCGAAAGGCACTACAATGTCGGACATGACGCTGCTCGCCGTTCTCCGGCGGATGAAAGAACCGACGACGGTGCACGGCTTTCGCTCCTCGTTTCGCACGTGGGTCGCCGAGAAAACCAACTTTCCGGGCGAGGTCGCCGAAGCCGCGCTAGCCCACCAAAACCGCAACGAGGTCGAACGGGCATACCAGCGTGGCGCCTTGCTGGAAAAGCGGCGCAAGCTGATGGAAGCGTGGGGCGCCTTCTGTGAGGCCGGTTCCGAAAAGGTGCTACCATTCAAACAAACGGCGCAGGCCTGGGCAGTGTCTGCTTGCGGCTGACGGCAATCAGGATCTCCAACGACGAAGGACGTCACGCACGTATGCTGGCGTCTCGCCATTCAACGGAATCCCGCCGGCGCGTTCGACGGCCCCAGGACCGGCATTGTAGGCGGCAAGCGCCATGTGCACCGTCCCGAAGCGGTCCAGCATTTGCCGGAGATATCGGGCAGCGCCGGCAAGATTCGCCAGCGGGTCGAAACGATTGGAAACACCCAGGTCCTTTGCCGTGCCCGGCATCAACTGCCCTAGCCCGGCAGCGCCCACCCTGCTGATAGCGAAGGGATTGTAGCGGGATTCTGTCCAGATCAGCGCATCCAGCAGCCCCGCGGGCAAACCGTATTTGGCTTCAGCAGCATAGACATGGGGAAGGTATGCTGCGCGACGAAAGCCGTTCGGCCCGGAGAGCCCCGTTGTTTTTCCGCTGGCCAGCCGGTCGGTTCCTTTGGAGCCGACCGTGACTGGCGTTTGCCCCGATTCCTGCACGGCAACCGCGGAGGGCTCTTCCCAGACGCCATGCTCCACAAGCTGGAAGCCGTCGGCCGTCTGCGCCAAGCGATAGCCTTGGTGTCTTTCATCAATGGCGGCATCCACGCGGACAGCGGGCGCGGATGCTTGGCCGTGCGCCGGCACCGGCGCCGCCGCCACCACGCCCAGGGCGATCGATACAACTCGCAGGCTCATGTCCCGATTCCTTGTCTGGTCGAATCGAGAGGGAACATATAGAGAACATAGGTTGTAGGAAAACGCATCAGCGCGGGCGCAGAGAGGAGGCAGCGCTGAGAAGGCATGCCGGACGGAGAAACCATGCCCCAACGCCATCAACTGGAGCGTCTCGAGCGACGCGCGCGGGAGATCGTCGACAGCCTTGGCGGAACATGGCGTCGCAACCGCGGGATGTGCCGTTGCCCCGCCCATGATGATCGCACCCCGTCGCTGAGCGTGAGTCTCGGCCGGAGCGCCATTCTGTTCCACTGCTTTGCCGGCTGCTCGAACGGCGAGGTCATTGCGGCCCTCGGCCTCCGCGGTGTCCGCGCCCGCGAACTGTTCGATGGCTCGGGCGAACCATTGTCCGAGGCGCCTCGCAAGGAAACGGCGGACCGCAATGCCTGTCGGCTCTGGCGCGAAGGCGATGTGCTCAGGGGAAGCCCGGCCGAGTCTTACCTCGTCGGGCGGGTGCTGACGCAGTTTTCATCCGATCTGCGTTTTCACTCCAGGACCCCGCTCGGGCCGCGCGGTTCCGTCCGGTTTCTGCCAGCGATGCTGGCGGCCGTCCGCACTGATCTCGGCGTCATCGCAGTTCATCGGACCTTTCTCGACCCGTCGACGGGCCGGTTAGCTGGTTTCGAACGGCCGAAGCGGGCGCTCGGGAGCCTTCAACACGGCGCGGTGCGTCTTGCCGCGCCACGGCGAGGGCGCCTCGGTTTGGCAGAGGGAATCGAGACGGCACTGTCGGCGATGCAGATCTTCGGGGTCCCGTGCTGGGCAACACTCGGGAACGAGCGCTTCGGGCTGGTCACCATCCCGGAGAGCGTGCGTGAGCTTCATCTCTTCGTCGATAACGACGCAGGCGGAGACCTTGCCGAGGAGCGCGCCCGCGATGCCTACGCCTGCGACGGTCGTCGGATCGTCGCCACGCGGCCGACGAACCTTAACGAGGACTGGAATGACGTCCTGATGAGGATGGCACTGGCCGCAAGCTGATTGGGCCAGAGGAGAGGACGCCCGGGCCCCGGCGAGGCTGCAGGTTCGTGAGCAGCCTCGTCAGGAGGTCCCATGTCCCTTGCATCACCGGCATTCGCCTTTCCCTCTCTCAGCGAGCCCTTGGTTCTCACAGCGGCGCGCGACATCGCCGAGCTCATCGAAGCAGGCCAGGCGCTCTCGCGTGGCGGCCTGAATGCGATCCTCAGCCGTCTGTTCGGCGGCAGCGATGCCGAGGGCCGATGGTCGGTGCGCGATGCCCATTCGGCGCTCGAGCTTGCACAGGTGCTGTGGTTGCGCGGGCGCGCCGGACTCACCCCCGCATCGCCAGCCGACAACGCTCACAAAGCATTCACGCTGATCGAAACCTTGCTGCCAAGCCAGACCGTCCGCAGCGAGGAGCAAATCGAGTTCCAGCAGTTCTCAACGCCTCCGCGCATCGCCTGGCTTCTCGCACGGGCCTGCGCGCTTCGCGCGGGCGACACGGTGCTCGAGCCCTCTGCGGGCACCGGCATGCTCGCGCACTGGGCCGCGAAAGCAGACGCCCGTCTGATCCTAAACGAGATATCTCCGCTCCGCCGGGATTGCCTCGCCTGCCTGTTCCCGCAGGCCTCCGTCAGCGGACATGACGGCGAGCTCATCGAGGATCTTCTTGACCCACGTCAGGTGCCCACGGCTATTCTCGTCAATCCACCCTTTTCGCACGGGATCGAGCGCGGACACGACGGGCATACGGGGGGCCGTCACCTGCGCTCGGCCTGGAAGCGGCTCGCCCCCGGCGGGCGGCTGGCCGCGGTCATGCCCGAGTGGTTCGATGTCGGTGGGTTCCTCGGCGCGGTGCGAGAACCAGTCACGGTGCAGCTCAATGTTGCGGTGAAGCGCGGCTTCTCGAGGAACGGCACCTCGATCACAACGCGCCTGCTGGTGCTCGACAAGATCGAAGCCGGCGCAGATCCGGTGGGGGCTCGCACCAACGACTTCGGCGGGTTGTGTGAGCTGATCGATGCGATCCCGGCCCGACCCTTCGCGACGGCGCCTCAGTCCTCCGCCTCATTGGTCCTTGCTCCGTTCCGGCTCGCGAGCTTGGCGGCCCGGCCGCGACCGGTGCCGCCCCGGCACCCGGCGCCGCCAGCTCCAAGCGAACCCTGTGCGTACGAGGCGCTCGAAGCGCCGGCTCCGATCGCCGACCAGGTTGGGCACTACCTCCCTTATCGGCCGAGCCGCATAGCGATTGCGGGTGCGACCGAGCATCCGACGCCGCTGGTTGAATCGGTGGCGATGGGCTCGATCACCGCGCCGGTCCCGAGCGAGGTCCCGCTGCTCCCGACGGGCCTGATCGGCAAGGGTCTGCTCTCGGCTGCCCAGGCCGAAACCCTGATCTACGCCGTTAGCGCCCATGCGCGCGACCTGCCCGGCCGCTTCGTCCCGCAGGACAAGGGCTGTTCGCTCGCGCCGAGCGCCGAAGGCGCCGTCTACCGCATGGGCTACTTCCTCGGCGACGGGACAGGAGCGGGGAAAGGACGGCAGGTTGCGAGCGTGATCCTCGATCGCTGGATGCGCGGCGAGCGGCGTCACATCTGGATTTCGAAGAGCGAGGCGCTGCTCGAGGACGCCCGGCGCGACTGGACCGCGCTCGGCGGTCTCCCCATCGACATTCAGCCGCTCGGGCAATGGAAGCTCGGTCACCCGGTGACTATGGGAGACGGAATTCTGTTCGTCACCTATCCAACGCTGCGCTCGGGGAGGTCCGACGCCACGCGCCTCGACCAGCTCCTTGAATGGGCTGGGAACGATTTCGAAGGCGTGATCGTGTTCGACGAGGCGCATGCGATGGCAAACGCCGCGGGCGGTGAAGGCTCACGCGGCAAGGTCAAAGGCTCGGAGCAAGGCGTGGCCGGCGTGCGGCTGCAGAACCTGCTTCCGCGGGCGCGAGTGCTCTACGCTTCCGCGACGGGCGCATCCGACGTCAACAATCTCGCCTATGCCACGCGCTTGGGGCTCTGGGGTCCGGAGACGGCCTTCGCCAACCGAGAGGCCTTCGTGAGTGACATCCGTGACGGCGGCATTGCCGCAATGGAGCTCGTCGCCAGGGACCTGAAGTCGCTCGGGCGCTACGCGGCCCGCGCTCTGTCGTTCGCTGGCGTCGAGTATGAGATCCTGGAGCACCAGCTCACGCCTCCGCAGATCGCGGTCTATGACGCCTACGCCGAAGCCTGGGCGATCATTCACGCGAACCTGCGCGAGGCGATCGAGGCGACCCGCATTGTCGATGCTGACAGTGGCGACACGCTCAACAGCGGAGCCAAGTCCGCAGCGCTATCGATATTCGAGGGCACTAAGCAGCGCTTCTTCGCCCAGCTCCTCCTGTCGATGAAGCTGCCCAGCCTGCTGCCCGCGATCGAAACCGCACTTGCCGACGGGAATGCCGTGGTCGTCCAGCTGGTTTCGACCGCCGAGGCCATGCTCGACCGGCGCCTGGCGGAGCTTTCGGACGAGGAACGTGAGGCGCTGGAGATCGACCTCTCCCCGCGCGAATACGTAATCGATTATCTCGCCAAGAGCTTTCCGGTTCGCCTGATGGCGGTGTTCACGGACGAGAACGGCAATGCCCGTTCCGAGCCGATGGTCGACGAGGAAGGCCGCCCGGTGCTGTGCCGTTCGGCGCTCGCCGCGCGTGACCGGATGATCGAGCAACTCTGCGCGCTACCGCCGATCGCCACCGCGCTCGATGCGATCATCGAGCGGTTCGGGGTCGATCAGGTCGCTGAGGTGACCGGCCGCAGCCGCCGGCTGATCGTCGGGCCGGACGGGCGGCAGAAGCTCCAGGCCCGCAGCCCGCGCGCCAATGTCGCCGAGACGCAGGCCTTTATGGACGGCGTCAAGCGCATCCTGGTGTTCTCTGACGCGGGCGGCACGGGGCGCAGCTACCACGCCGATCTTGCAGCGAGGAACCAGGCCCGCCGCGTGCATTTCCTGCTCGAGCCGGGCTGGCGCGCCGATGCGGCGATCCAGGGGCTCGGGCGCACCAACCGCACCAACCAGGCCTCGGCACCGCTGTTCCGTCCGGTAACCACCGACGTGCGCGGCGAGCGGCGGTTCATCTCGACGATCGCGCGGCGCCTCGACAGCCTCGGTGCACTGACCCGCGGGCAGCGCCAGACCGGCGGGCAGAACCTGTTCGATCCCGCCGATAACCTCGAAAGCACCTATGCCAAGGAGGCGCTCCATCGCTGGTTCGGCCTGCTGTTTACAGGCAAGCTCGAGGCGGTCGCGCTGGCAAAGTTCCAGGAGCTGACCGGACTTCGGATCGAAGGGCCCGGCGGCGGCATGGTCGACGACCTGCCGTCAATCCAGCGCTGGCTCAACCGCATCCTCGCGCTGCCGATCGCCTTGCAGAACGCGATCTTCGACGAGTTCCTGGCGCTCGTCGAGGCGCGCGTCGATGCCGCGCGGCAGGCGGGCACGCTCGACCTCGGGGTCGAGACCATCGCGGTCGAGAGCTTCGAGATCCTTTCGGACACCCTGCTTCGCACCGATGCCCTGGCGGGCGCGACGACGCACCTGCTCGAGCTGGAGATTGCCCGCGCGCTGAAGCCTCTGACGCTGGCGAGGCTCAACGAACACTACGGGATCGACGATCCACAACACCGGCCGCTGCGCAACGGCCGCTCGGGCCGCGTCGGACTTCTGGTGCCGGCCCGCAGCATGTTGACCGACGAGGGTGCGCGGATCGCGCGGTTCGAGCTGCATCGTCCGCTGAAGCGGGGATATCTCACCGCCGACCAGCTGGACGAGAGCAACTGGGAGCCTGTCGACGAGAACGAATTCCGGCGCCTGTGGCAGTCGGAGGTCGACGAGGCGGCGTCGAACCTCAAGTATGAGCGGCTCCATCTCGCGACCGGCCTGCTGCTGCCGGTCTGGGACAAGCTGCCAGCCGACCATGTGCGCATCAGTCGGATTTGCGCGAGCGATGGCCGTTCGCTTCTCGGCCGCGAAGTTCCGATCCACTGCCTGTCCGAGCTTTGCCGCGCTCTCGGATTGGATCAGGGCCCTGCTATTTCGGCCGATGAACTGGTGGCGTCGGTCTTGGCGACTGGCCGTCCGCTCGAGATCGCAGGAAGGGAACAGCTGACGCTCAAACGGAGCCTCGTGAACGGGGGGCAGCGACTTGAGCTTACCGAATGGAGCGCTGCCCGCCTCGACTGGTACAAGGCTCAAGGCTGCTTCACCGAAATTATCCGTTACCAGACCCGGCTGTTTGTGCCGGTCGAAGGGGCAATCCGAGTCCTCGATCATCTCCGATCGGTGGGTTGAACGTCGGCTCAGCGCCCATGCAGGTCGTTGATAGAATCGCTAAGGGCACCCGATAGCAGACCCTGCAATCCTCGCCGCTAAGATTGGAGGGGCCGGATTGAGGGCATGCACACTGCCGCTGAAGGGCGCTCAATCCGCGTGCTGCCGAGAAAAAAGCGTTCACAATTTGTCGTGCCTACACCGCCGCACGACGCCACAGGCAAGATTATCTTCGTTCTAATCTGTCAGCTTTCTCGCCAAGGTCTTGCACCGGTTTACGGATATCTTGGATGTCCCGTTCTACCCCACCGGCTTGTTCGTCGAGTCGGCGGACCGAACTGCGCTGCTGCTGGACTGCTTGTCCTACTTGATCGGCCTGATTGCCGGCGTTGCGGATCGAGCGCCTGACATTTGCGATGTCGTCACGGCTCGAGACCACGTCGCGCTCAAGCTTTTCGGCGCTGCGAGCAAAGCTGTTGATACCCTCGCTTGCTCCGCGCACCTGCTCAGGGCGCACGCTACCCAACAGCCGCTCTACACTCTGCTGCCATTCTGCTGTCGAACGGGTCTGGTCCAGGTTCCTTGCCGCGTCAGCCTGGCCCGTCTGATCAAGCGCCCGAACCGCACGGTCGAGCGTCTGCGACACCTGCACTGCTTTCGCGGCAGGATCGATGGCGGTCCCGCCCTGGACGGCGGCAATCGTGCCGACGATGTCCTCATCAGGCGGGTTGATCAACGGTCCGTCGGTTGATGGCAGGAGCACCAGGACTGCGGAGCCATCGAGCAGTGACCGGCTGATGTCCGCTCGAAAGCCGGCGTGCACCGGCAGATCAGTGTCGAGCGCTACTTCGACGGTGGGCCCGCCAACTTCGCCGGCCGACAGATAGATCTTATCTACCCGGCCGACCCGAACCCCGGACATGGTCACCGGCCCTCCGACTGCCAAGCCCGAAACACTTTGGTTGAAGGAGATCCTGTACTTCGCACCATAGGTGCTTGTCCCGGCACCGATGTACCAGGCGAAGAAAACCAGTCCGACAACCAACAGCCCGCAAACGATGGCGACGAGCAAACGGTTGGACCGTGTTTCCATCAGTTGCCAAGTCTCGCGGGCACCACCGGAGGTGCCCAGCCTAGTCCAAGCGACTTCTGCACGGCGATGTAACTGCCGGTGAGCGCCGCTGTGGCGCCTCGCAGGTTCTGCTCAGCAAGGGTCAACTGGCGCTCTGCTTCCAGTAGTTCGGCACGGGCCGTGGTTCCGGCGTTGAACCGCTGCCGGGTCAGCCTGGCCTGGCGCTCCGCGGAGGCTCGGACGTCTGCGAGCGCTGCCACCTGGCGTCGCTGCTGTCCGAAGCGGGCAAGGGAGTTTTCCGCATCCTGAAGGGCACCGAGCACTGCCTGCCGGTAGCGCGCCTCGGCTTCCTCGAGACCGCTCCTTGCCTGCCTCACACGAGACGCATTGCGACCGAAATCGAGAAATTGCCACTGGATCTGCGGAATGGCGATGGCGCTGATGTTGCCGAGATCGAACAAGTCACCCGGCTTGGTGCCACCAAGCCCAAGGATCCCCATGAAGCTGATCCGGGGGAAGCGCAGGGCTTCGGCGACCCCGATCCGCGCTGTCGCTGCGGCAAGGTTGCGCTCGGCGGCGCGCACGTCTGGGCGACGCTGAAGCAACTCGGCAGGATTTCCGACCGACACGACCGCCGGCGGAAGCGGCACTTCGGCCGGAGCAGCCAATAGCCCGTCGACACTGCCGGGGGCGCTGCCGGTCAGGGTCGCCAAGGCGTTGAGATACACGTCCCTTTCGGCTTCGGCGGCTGCGACTTCGGCCTCAGTGCCCCGGAGGGCGACCTGCGCACGCTCGACCTCGTAGGCAGCGGTGGTCCCGCGCTGGAAGCGTTGCCGGGCGGTCGCAACGGCTTGCTCTTGAAGCGCCCGAGCGCGGCCCAGAGTGTCGATCCGGTTCTGCCGTTCGCGCAGATTGACATAGGCCTGACCAACCTCCGCTGTCAGCTGCACCTGAGCGTCGATCGCGTTTGCCTCGGCCGCCCCGAGCTGGGCGTTGAGGCTCTCGATCTGGCGGCGCGAGGCTCCGGCGAACTCCAGCTCCCAGTTGGCGTTCAGGCCAAGATTGAAGAAGTTGAGGGACGAAATGTCGTCTGATCCGCCCTCCGCTGGCGGAGCGCCGGCAGAGCTGCCGTTGTTGTCCGTGCCAAGGTCGACGCCCGGCAACTCGGCGCGCACGTAGGTGCCCTGCGCCGCGACGGTAGGATAGCGGTTCGCCTGTTCCTGACGCACCGACTCGCGAGCTTGGCCAATCCGCGCCCGCGCGATGTCGAGCGACGGATTGCTGCTGAGCGCCCGCGTCTGCAACTCGGTAAGAACTGGGTCGCCGAGCTGCGTCCACCACGAAGACAGTCTGGGCGACTCTGGGGTGACCAAGCCCCCGCCCCGGACGAAGTTTGCGGAAGGTGTCGCCGCACCAAGAGTTCCCGGGCCCTTGTAGTCAGGTCCCGAGGTGCAGCCGGCGAGCAGAAGGGCGGCAGTAAGGGCAATCAGCGGGAAGCGCATCTCAATCCTTTGGGCATCAATGCATTGACAGCGACATCCCCTTGGGAAGCGGTCGCAGGAACAGGACAAGGGGAACCGACAGCGTGGTAATGATGGTCATGCCGAAGAAGATGTCGTTGTAGGACATGACAAAGGCCTCTCGCTGAATGGTACCGGCAAGAGTCCGAAAGGCGGCCTCGAGACTGCCGAGCGACTGCTGGAGCCCGCCGAGGTAGGACTGGACGTCCCAACCGTTGGCATTGAGCGACTCCTCCATCCGCCGGCTGTGCAGCCAGCTGCGCTGGTCCTGCACGGTCGCCAGCCCTGCAAGCGCGAAAGACCCTCCCAGATTGCGCGCGGCGTTGAAGATTCCGGAAGCATCACCGGCATCTTCCTTGGTGACCGATGCTACGGTCGCCTGGTTCAGGAACAGCATGCAGAAGACGATGCCCACGCCCCGCATCAGCTGGCCCGGGATGAAGTGAGAGCCGGCGGTCTCGGCCGTCAGGCCGGCGCTGATCCAGCCGCTCCAGGCAATGATGGCCAGGCCGCCACCCACTGCAATGCGGATGTCGAGCCTGGGAATGAGGAAGGGGACGATCGGCATCAGCAGAAGCGCTGGAAGCCCCATGTAGAAGATGATCCACCCGGTCTGAAGCGCATTGTAGTCGGCAATGATCGCGAGAAACTGCGGAATGACATAAGTCGTGCCGTACAGCACCATGCCGAGCACGAGACCCATCACCACCACGCTGCCGAATTGCCGGTTGAAGATGAGACTGAGCTTAAGCACCGGCTTGCGGGCAGTCAGTTGGCCCCACGCCAGCATGGCGAAGCCAAGCAGGGTCATGATGGTCAACTGAACGATCAGGGTGGATTCGAACCACTCCTCGCGATGTCCTTCTTCTAGCACGACGGTCAGGCCGCCCAAACCCAGGATCATCCCGGCAATGCCGAACCAGTCGGCGAAGCGCAGATAATCCCAGTCAGGCTTTTGGTGCGGCAGGCCGAGCAGCAGCAGCAGCAGCAGCACGGCACAAACCGGCACGTTGACGAAGAATGCATAATGCCAGCTGAGGTTCTCGGTCAGCCAGCCGCCCAACAGCGGGCCCACCACCGGACCCAGGATGACGGTGACTCCGAACAAGGCCATGCCGATTGGCTGCTGCCGGGCAGGCAGACGGGTGGCGACGATAGTCATGGCGGTTGGGATCAGCGCGCCACCCATCAGTCCCTGGCCGGCCCGGCCAATGATCATGGTGGTGAGGTCAGTGGCAATTCCGCACAGCATCGAAAAGGCGGTGAACATCACGACGGCGATCAGCAGCAGCGTGCGCAAGCCCAGCAATCGCTCCAGCCAGGCGCTCAGCGGGATGATGATGATCTCCGCGACCAGGAATGACGTCGCGATCCAGGTGCCCTCCGAGCCGGACGCCCCGATCTCGCCCTGAATGGTGGGCAGCGCGGAATTGACAATCGACACGTCGAGGGTGGCGAGCAGCGCGCCGAGGCTGCCTGCCGCAACGGCGAGCCAGGCAGATAGATCGGCCCGTTCCTCTCCCCGTCGGGCAGGAATGGAGGAGGCGGCGGCGGTCGCCATCGAGTCTAGCGACGCCCTTCCTGCGCCTGACGCACGCGTTCCAGCTCGCCCTTCGCGCCGCGCGTATCCACCGTCACGTGGACCGACATGCCCGGTATCAGCAGCCGGCGGACTTCCGGCCCGGCCTGGATCGCGATCCGCACCGGAATTCGCTGCACGATCTTGGTGAAGTTGCCGGTCGCATTCTGCGGCGGAAGCACGGAGAATTGCGCGCCTGTCCCGGGCGCGAAGCTGGCAACCCGGCCGGTCAGCTCGAGGTCCGGAAGGGCGTCCACTTCAACGCGGACCGGCTGGCCCGCCCGCATTAGCCCGACCTGCGTTTCCTTGAAGTTCGCCTCGATGTAGAGCTGCTGCGTCGGAACGATGGTCATCAGCCGCGTTCCAGGCTGCACGAATTGACCGACGCGGACCGCCAGATCTCCGACTCGGCCCGCGATGCTCGAGCGAAGGACCGTCGATTCGAGGGTCACGTTGGCCGCTTCGAGCTGAGCCTCAGCGGCGCGGCCCTGCGAGCGGGCTTGCTCGACTTGGGTGCGCAGGGTGCCGAAACGGCGCTGCGCCGCCAGCAGGTCGGCCTGTCGGGTCGCCAGCTGTGCACGAGCCTGCTGCTGCTGCTGAATTAGCTGGTCCAAACGCTCGCGGGGCTCCGCGCCGGAGGCCGCCAGGGGGCGGTAGCGCGCGACTTCACGACTGGCGAAAGCGAGGTCAGCCTGCGCTGCCGCCAATTGGGCCTGAGCCCGCTCCGCCGATGCCTGTTGTTCGGCAATCTGCGCCTGGACGGTGTTCGCGCTCGCCCGTGCCGCTTCGATCTGAGCCTGCAACTGGGAGGTCTGGGCGCGGTAATCACGATTGTCGAGCAGAGCGAGCTGCTGGCCCTGACGGACTTCCGCATTCTCCTGGACAAACACCCGCTCGACGTAACCGCCGACCCGGGGCGCAACGATCACGCTGTCGGCCTGAACAAAGGCGTCGTTCGTGCTCTGTTGGTATTTGCCGTAGCTTTCGTTCTGCAGATACCACCACAGGACGCCGCCCGCCACGATGACAGCCAAAATCAGCAGGCCGAGACGCACCTTGGGATTCGACAAGGGCGAGCTGCGCTTCTCCTCCCCAGTGTCGGCCGCAACGTCACCCGACTGGGTCACCATGTCCATTTGGGTCCTCGATCAAGACTCGTTCGTTTGAAGCGGCGCATTGCACCAAACTATATTCTGCCGCAATACCATTTCATATGGCACCTCAGCATCGCCCCATTATCGAAATCTCGAAGCAGCTCGCCTGGACCTACCTGCGGCTGCAGCGGATGCTGGATCGCTGTCTCGCCGGATCGGAGGCGTCGGTCGCGCGGGTGCGGCTGCTCGCCTACGTCGCCGACGGACCCAAGCGTTCCACCGACATTGCATCCTTCTTCGGTCATGCGCCGCGCACCGTCACCGAGGCGATAGATGCGCTCGAAGCGGCAGGACATTTAAGACGCCGAGTTGTTCCCGAAGACCGCCGGGTCAAGCTGGTGGAATTGACCTCTGCCGGCCGCGAGGTGCTTGACCGAGCCCAGCCGGAATATGAGCGCCTGCTCGCCGAAACCGTGGGAACGCTGGAAAAGTCCGAACTGGCCGGACTGGATGCCGCCTTGTGCAAACTGTCTCAGCGGATCGAAGCCGTGGAAGCCGAGCTCACCCGCGCCAGCAATTGCGTAGGGTTGGGCAGGGAGTGAGAATGAACGAGCGAACCCCCTCCGAGACCAGTCTTGGCCGGACGATGGGCGAACGGGAGCGTTTCGCCCAGATCGTCGGGATTTTCGGACGGCACGGGCTGAGAGGCTTGGCATCCCGTCTCGGCTTGGGCGGTGCTCGCGACGAGGAGATGGAAACAGCCCGCCCTGAAGCGGTAGTCGCCGTGCTTCGCGACCTCGGCCCGGTGGCGGTCAAGTTCGGCCAGATCCTTGCGATGCGCAGCGATCTTCTCGGCCCCGACTGGATCCGCGCATTATCGACCCTGCAGGACCGGGTTCCCGCACTGCCATTTGATCGCATCCGACCCGCAGTCGAGGAGGCGATCGGCGGGCCGCTCGACAGCTATTTTGCAAGCTTCAATCCCGAACCCATTGCCGCCGCTTCGATCGCGCAGGTCCATGCTGCGACCCTGCCGTCTGGAGAGCGCGTGATCGTCAAGGTCCGCCGACCGGGGATCGAGCGAACGGTCGATGCCGACCTGCGGCTGCTCCGCCGCCTGGCGCGCACCGCCGAAAAGCGCATTCCCGAAATCGCCCGGATGAAGCCCGACGAACTGCTGCGCTATTTCGCCGAAAGCCTCGACCGGGAAATGGACCTGTCCGCCGAAGGCCGGGCAAGCGATTCGATCGGCGCCTTCCTCGCCGGCCTCGGAGTGCGGACGGCGCGGTTCGAGTGGGAGCTGACCGGGCGCCGGGTCAACGTCCAGGAACGGCTGGAGGCGATCCCCGCCACCGACCTTGCCACCGCGCGAGAGCGGGGAATCGACCTCACAAAAGTCGCCCGCACCTACGCCCAAGCCGTGCTTCGGATGATCATCTTCAACGGTCAGTTCCATGCCGACCCGCACCCCGGCAATGTGCTGATATTTCCGGACGGAAGCATCGGGTTCATCGACTTTGGAGCGGTCGGCACCCTGCTTCCCCGCCGGCGGGAGGAACTGGTCCGGCTGGCCCTCGCCATCGCGGCCGACGATCCGGCCGGAGTGGTCGACGTGCTGATGGTCTGGGCCGGCGATCCGCCGGTCGACCGCATCCGGCTGGAATTCGAGCTGGCGGCGCTGATCGACGAATTTCGCAACGTGGTTCTGGAGCAGGTCGACCTCGCCCGCATCTTCAACCAGGTGTTCGGCCTGCTGAGGGACTTCGAACTGGCGCTTCCGCCCGACCTTGCGCTTGTGCTTCGGACCCTGCTCACCGCCGAGGGCTTCGTCCGTCGTATCGACCCAGCCTTCGACATTGGTGGCGAGCTGGCGCCGATCGCCCGCCAATTGGTGAGCCAGCGCACCAGCCCCGCCCGGCTAGCCAGGGAGGGGCGCAAGCTGGCGGCTGCGCTCGGCCGGGCGGCGCTCAGCGCGCCCGAGCTTATCGGACAGGTGGAGAAGGTGGCCCGCACCGGCAGTCTGCCGGTCAGCCTCGATCCGCGAACGATCGAACAGCTTGGTCAGCGACGCTCCTCGCACGTGCGGTCCGATCCCCAACTGCTGCCCGCCGCCTTGATCGTCGCCGGAGCCATTCTGGCAGGAACCGAACCGCTGCTGGGCTTGGTAAGCGGTAGCCTGGCAGTCGGCCTGCTCGTCTTCGGGCGCGTGCGCAAGTCGTAAGGACGCGCGGGCGCAGCGGGGCGTGCTCAACATAGTTTCTGCCAGCACTCATTTCGAGCAACTCCGCATGTGCTATTTAGGCACGATAATTTTGCTAGGATCGCTCTCGCAATCGCCCGCAAGCCCAAGCACTGGCAGCGATAACGGTTTCGAGTCAGTGCAGGCTTATGGACTCCGTCTTCGCCAAGCGGCAGCAAGCGCAGTAAGCGTCCGCATGTGACTGCTAGCTCCTCATAAGCAGACGTTCTTCTGTCGGCCACAGAAGGCCGAATTGAGAGAGGAGAGAGGGCTGTCCTCTGAGTGAGCCGTTTGGGCGTCGACAGTCGACGCACCGGCTCGCAGTCAGGAGATAGTTCATGATCAAGACGATCCCGCTGAACAAGCTCGTCCAGTCACCCCGCAATGTCCGCCGCCATGCCGATGCTGCGGCGGACGCCGAACTCAAGGCCAGCATCTCCGCCCACGGCCTTCTGCAGAACCTCATCGTGCGGCCTGCCGCTAAGGGCCGGTACGAGGTCGAGGCTGGCGAGCGCCGCCGTCGCGCGATGTTGGCCCTTGTGGACGACAAGGTCCTGCCGCGCGGGCATGAGGTTACCTGTCTGGTCCTCGAGAACGAAGCCACCGCCATCGAAACCAGCCTCGCCGAGAATTTCCACCGCTTGGCCATGAACCCGGCCGACGAAGCGCAGGCTTTCGCGTCGCTCGTCGAAAGCGGAGTACCCGTCGAGGCTGTCGCTCGCCGCTTCGGGCTCACCGTGCGCTTCGTCGAGGGCCGCTTGCGCCTCGCCCAGCTTGCGCCTGTCGTCTTCGAAGCTCTCGCGGCCGGCGAGATTACACTCGACATTGCCAAGGCCTTCGGCGCCACGTCCGACCAGGAGATCCAGGCCCGCGTCTTCGAGCAGGCTTCCTCGGGCTACTACGCCCCGAGTCCAGACAGCATTCGCCGAATGGTGCTCTCGGGCACTGTGCGGGGCAGCGATCCGCGCGCCCGGCTCGTCGGCCGCGATGCCTATGTTGCGGCCGGCGGCCGCATCGAACGCGAGCTGTTCGACGATGACGCCAGCGAGTCCTGGATCGATGTGGCGCTTCTCGAAAGTCTCGCCCAGGCACAGATGGAAGAGCAGGCCAAGGCGATTGCCGCGGAGCAGGGCCTCGCCTGGGTCCGGCCAACGCTCGACCCCTACGCGAGCCACGACCTCGTCGACGGACTGGTCCGGCTTCCCGCGGAACCGGCGCCGCTGACCGAGGCCGAACTTGCCCGCCTCGAGGCGCTTGACGCCTCTTGGGACGAGCACGCGGCGATCGTCGAGGACGAGGACAGCGCCGAGGAGGCCGTGGCCGCGGCCGAAGCCGCGATCGAAGCGATCGAGCGCGAGTGCCAGGAGCTTCGCAACCGCCCGCCCGTGCTCGCGCCCGAGCTCAAGGCCGAGGCCGGCATGATCCTCACGCTCTCGCGCGACGGCACGCCGGTGCTCCAGCCGGTCTTCTATGGCGAACGCCATGTCGTCGCCGGAGCCGAGGATGAGGGCATCGAGATCGTTCCGGCTGACACAGGAGAAGGCAGGCGCCGTTCGGCTCTGTCAAAGCGGCTCGTCGACGAGCTCGCCATGCAGCGCCGCGACATCCTGTCGCTGCACATCGCCTCTGACCCGGGCCTGGCGCTCGACCTGCTGGTCTTCTCGCTCGCCGATGCCGACACGCACGACTGGCGTTCGCGGGCGTCGACGACCTTGCGCGGCGGGGTGCCGGCCGGGCCGATTGTCGGCTTCGAGGCCAAGGATGCCCCGGCGAGTGCGGCTCTGGCCGAACTCAAATCCGGACTGGACGAAAGCTGGCGCGCCGGCGAGGACGTCTCGTCGCGGTTCGACCGCTTCCGGGCGCTGTCCGACGAATCCCGCGCCGCTTGGCTTGGCTTCGTCGTCGCGCGCACCCTCGAGGCCAGCCTCAACATGGCTGGTGAGCGACGGATCGCCTTCCAGGACCATCTCGGCTGTCTCATCGGGATCGACACGGCCCAATGGTGGCGGCCGACCGCGGCCAACTACTTCGACCGGGTGTCGAAGCAGGTGATCCTCGACGCGCTCGCCGACGTCGGCGGCACGGAGCTTTCCTCCCGTTTCGCATCGGTCAAGAAGGCCGACCTCGCGATGAGCGCCGAGCGCGTTTTCGCCGGAACCTACATCACCGAGGCCGAAGTCCGCGAGCGCGCGCTCGCTTGGGTACCCGAGGTGATGCGCTTCGCGAGCCCTCTGCCGGCCGAGCCGGAACAGGCGTCCTCGCCCGCCGACGAGGCCGATGGCGCGCCCGCCGACGGTTTGAGCGACTGGCAGGAGGACCCGCGCGAGCTGGCTGCCTGACCTCCTCCTGACAGGCACTCCGCTCGTTCCGGTGAAGCGGTCCCCTGCCTCCGGGCAGGGGGCCGCTTCCTTCCTTGGCAGAGAGCAGAGCGGGCTTTGCGGCTTGCGGCCTCGCGTGGCGATCACGCCGCGGGCCGGATCAGGAGACCCATCATGGCCTTTCGCAAGACCGAGCGCGGCGGGCAGTCGCCCGCTGCGCGCATCACTCAGGAAATCGTTACGCGGCTCGAAGCCGGCACCAGACCGTGGATCAAGCCCTGGCGCGGCGTAGCCGTCTCCCGTCCATTGCGCGCCTGCGGCACGCCTTATCGCGGCATGAACGTGTTCTGGCTGTGGATGGTCGCCGACATGTGTGGTTACACCTCGCCGTTCTGGATGACCTACAACCAGGCGCAGAAGCTCGGGGGCCAAGTGCGCAAGGGCGAGAAGTCCACCATCGCCATCTTCTACAAGAGCTACACCAAGGAAGTTGAAGCGGGCGAGCCCGGCGAGACCGCCGAGGAATCCCGGCGCGTCCTCAAGGCCTATCCCGTGTTCAACGCCGACCAGGTCGACGGCCTTCCTGAACGGTTCCATCCCGCCTCCGCGCTGGAGCTGGTCGAGCCTGCCGGGAGGGAGCAGGAGCTTGACGCTTTCTTCGCCCGCATTCCGGCCGTGCTTCGCCACCAGGGCGACGAAGCCTATTACGAGCCGATCGCGGACCGCATCACCATGCCGCCCGCGCAGCTCTTTGGCGGCTTCGACCACTATTATGCGACGCTCGCGCACGAGCTGTCGCACTGGACCGGCCATGCCAGCCGCCTCGACCGCGATCTCAAGAACCGGTTCGGCACCGCGGCCTACGCCGCCGAAGAGCTGGTCGCTGAGCTCTCGAGCGCGATGCTCGGCGCCGAGCTGGGCCTGCCGGTCGCCCATCTCGACAACCACGCAAGCTACATCGACCACTGGCTCAAGCTGCTGCGCGATGACGACCGCGCCATCCTGACCGCGGCCGCCAAGGCGGAGGAAGCTTCCTCGTTGCTGCTGAAGCTCGGTGGACGTGAGCTTGCCGCCGCGATCGACGATGCAAGCGGTGCCGCGATGGCGGCCTGAGGAGGGTGTTATGGGCCGATCGGTCAGTTACCCTTCGGGGAGCCTTGTCGCCTTCACCGTGCTCGACGTCGAGAACGAGAACGACTGGGATTTCGAGTACGAATGGCTCCGGGACGACGTCGTCGAACGGGCGATGCGCCTCTTTCCATCGCTGGGGCCGCATGACGGCTGGCGCGGCCGCGAGGACCGAATCCTCGCTCGCAACGCCTTCGCCGACTTCGGCATCTCGATCTACTGCGGCCTCGTCGCAATCTGGATCGTCGAGCGCGATGACGGCTCGTTCTGGGACGCCGACTTCCGCACAGCGCGCTCCCCCAGGGCGCGGCGCTGGCTTGCACAGATCGCGCCAAGGTTCGACGCCGAGTTCGGCGACTATGACTGCCTCGGGCACATGTCGAACGGCGAGGGCATCTATCGCAAGCGCGCCGCCTGATCTTCCCGACAGCTTCGCGGCAGACGCTTCCATCCTCCTCCTGAACTGGTCAAGCGGGCTCGCCGCTTGCGGTCCGTGCGCCTTGGCGAGAGAGGCCCTGGGCCAGCCGGCGGCCCCCGCAATCCGGCTTCGGCGGGCCCGTGTTGGCGCGGCCTTCGGCCAGCGCCTGCCCGCGCCAGCCCGCCGAAGCGGGTTTCCCTTGCGGTGCGGGGCGCCGCCTTCGCGCTGGCCCTGACGGGCTCTCGCTGGCGCAGTCCGCGATGGCGGCGCCGGCGTCACGCCAGTCAGGAGGAAACGCTCATGCACACGTCATTCGCCGACCAGCTCGCCGGCCTCGATCTCGCCGGCTTCTCGATCGGTCCAGCTCCCGTATCGAGCACCGACTTTCCCGAACGCGAGGCCGTGGTCCAGACGCTCGACGCGATCTGGTCGGATCTCTTTGCGCTGTTCGCCGGCACCGCGCTGGAAGCCGACGCTGAGGATCTCGGCTGGGCCTTCGTGAACCTCTTCCACCGCTCCGCAGCCCGCAAGGCGACGGCGCTCGACCGGGCGACCGACGAGGTGCGCGCGCTCCTCGCCACGGCCGACGGGTCCGAGGTGCACACCCACGAACTCGAGACCCAAATCGAACGCGCACAATGCGCCGAAGGCGCGATGCTTGCGCTCGAGGAGATGCGCGAGGTCGCTGCGGCGCTCTACCTCAACGAGTTCGGCAGTTCATGGAAACCCGTATCGAGCTCGCGCTTCAACCATGGCGCGATGCTCACCTCCGCGCTCGTCGAAGGGCGCGACTTTCTGCGCGCCCGCGCCGAGGCGAAACGCCGCGCGGCGATGCCCGAAGGCACTCCGGTCATCTTCGCCGGCGGGCGTACACGTCATGCGACGGACGAGGAGGCGCTCACCTTCGCCAACAATGTCTGGGCAACGCTCGACAAGGTCCGCGACCGGGTGCCCGACATGGTGCTGGTCCACGGCGGCGACAGCAAGGGCGCCGACCGCCTAGCCTCGTCCTGGGCCGAGCGCCGGGAGGTGCCGCAGGTCACCTTCTCGCTCGACATGCGGCTTGGCGCCCGCGCGGGTTTCAAGCGCAACGAGCGCATGCTCTCGCTCGATCCGCGCTACGTCGTTGCCTTTCCCGGCAACGGCGTCCTTGAGCGCCTGGTGATCGAGGCCAAGGCGCGCCGGATCACTGTCGTCGACCGGCGCGGCCCCCTTGGCACGAGCCCCAAGGCCCCGGCAAACGGCAGCGAATGATCGCTGCACGCGTTCGCGCCAGCGCCCTTCCGGCGCTGGCGTTTCGCTCCTCAGAGGGGAGATGGCGCTTGCGCGGCGGGCGGGCGGAGACACCGTCCGGCCACTCTTCATGGGCTGGGGACGGTCGACCGGACCTAGTTACAAGCGGCCGCAGGGTGCGTCCAATGGGATATGCAGGCGTACCCCACTATCCGCCGCGATCAGGCCCCGACCGGCGCCCCGCCGAGATGCCTAGCTGACTGGCCGTCATCACCCCCTCCGGAGGGGGCGACGACCGCTCACAGGAGATTGGCAAAGGAGGTGCGTCCTGTCGGGCGATCGCCGCCCGGGATCCCCACCGTCTTCAGCCCATGCCGAAAAGCCGCGACCGCGCCCCTATCCCGAGAGGGGAGACCGCGCCTGCGGCAGCGGGCGCGGGAACCGACCCCCGCGCCCCTTGCAACACAGGGAGAATTGTCATGACCGATATCCAAGCGGCAATGGTCGACTTCGCCGCTCGTCAGGCCGAGCGCGCAGCGCAGGCGGACACCCGCCTGCAGCACCTCAAGCAGGCGCTCATTCCGCAGCTCCGGCTGGCGGGGATTGCCTCCATCGAGATACGCTTCGACGGCTACGGGGACAGCGGTGCGATCGAGGAGATCGAGTGCCGCGACGCTGCGGGACAGGTGCTCGCGTGTCCCGAAATATCCGTCGCCGTCGCTCCTGACGATGATGCCGCGGCGGCGGGTGAGTCCAAGCAGGAAACCCTCAATGGCGCGCTTGAATCGCTCGGCTATCTCGCGCTGGAGCGTCACCATCCGGGCTGGGAAATCAATGACGGCGCCAGCGGCTCGCTGACGATCGACGTCGCGGAGGCGAGCTTCACTCTCGAATGCAGCCTGCGCTACACCGGCTACGAAGACCACTCGACCGAGCTCTAGGAGAAGGCAAATGGCGCACTGCTATTATCATGCCTTGTCCTCGGTTCGGAAATGGGGCGGCGCCGTCGACGACTACCTGCCGCTCCACCAGTGGTTAGACCAGTCAAAGGCCATCCTCGCCGATCCGCGGCACCGCGCGCTGCGGCACCACGCCGAGGGCATTTTCATGCTCGAATCCCTGTTCGGCGCGACCATCGTCAATGCCGACGGCAGGACGGTTCCGGTGCGGCTCGTCGGCGAGCAGCACGTGCGCGAGGACCTCGGCTTCATTCCCTCGTTTGCGGACTGGGCGCGGCTCATCGCTCCAGAGGCCTGGATGATGCGAGGCAACCCCCTCGACGAGCCCGCAAGGGCCGCCGCGGGGAACGCCGGTACTGCTGGCGATGAAGTTCTCGTCCGGTCCCGCGCTGGGGACGACCAGCCGGTCCGCATCGCACTCTGACCGGCTCCGCCGCTGGGGAGGGGAACGGCGGAGGCGAGCCCGATGGTAGCGGGTTGGGTCTGGCCCCTCCCGATCGTCCGGGCACCATTCCGGCTCTTCGCGAACCTTCCCTTGAATCGGCTCCTGGCCGCCGCAACCCGAAACAGGTCCGGCCGTGTTGCCGGGCTTTCGCCCGGCTGCCCGCACCACCCGAACCGGTTTCAGGTTCCCCGTCCGGCGCATGGGCGCCTCCCCGTGCGACAGCCCGGTGGCCGCTTCTTCCCTTGGTTCGCAGCCGGGACGGACCCGGACCTGCGGATCAGGAGAAGAACCATGACCAATCTCGTTATCCTCGTCGGCCGCATCGCCCGCGATCCCGAATCCCGCACCACCCAGGGCGGAACCACCGTCACCTCGATCTCGGTCGTGACCGACCGGCCGGCCCGCAAGGACGGCAAGACCTACAAGGACGAGAACGGCTACACCGCCAAGGACAGCGAGTTCCACCGCGTCACCTGCTTCAACGGGCTCGGCCAGAACGTCGCCAAGTACTGCACCAAGGGCCAGCTGGTGACGGTCGAGGGCCGCATCCACTACACCTCGTGGGAGGACAAGGACGGGGTCAAGCGCTACGGCTGCGAGATCATCGCCGACAAGGTCGACTTCCTCTCGAAGGGCCGTTCGGGCAGCAACGAGGGCGCGCCCGACATCGACGAGGACTGAGGCCAGCCCCTCCACGACAAGGCCCCGGCGGCACGCGCCGTCGGGGCCTTTTCTTTGTGCTTGGGTCAAATGCGGCGGCGCGGGGCATCGAGCCCGCGCGTCGCCGCGGCAGGGTTCAGGCGGGGGCGAGACGCTTCAGCGTCTCGTCGATCCCGAGGGTCATCGACTGGCGGATCAGCTGCCTGAGTGCGCCCGGCTCGAGCGTCTCGGCGCCGCACTCGATGAGGAGCCTGCCGAGCTCGGTCGCCGCTTCCTCGCGGAGCCTCGCTTCTCTCGCATCGAGCTCCTCGCGCTGCTCGCGCAGCTTCCTGAGCGCATCCAGAGCGCTCGGTTTGGACCTGGCCATTCGCATGTTCCTTTCGCTGGCCGTTGGTCCCCTCCGAGCCGGAATCTGCCATCACGAAGGCGTGTAGGAAAACGGCTTTTGTGGGCAAGGCGGGGCCAACCCGCAGATGTTGGAGAGGTCTCTCTCGCGAGTAGTCCGAGGGTGATGCGGCCAACAAGCCGCGTCAAGGACGACGGGGCCCCACCATTTTGCCGCAGCAGGGATGAATCCCTGCTCCGACAAAATCGTTGCCCCCATCGCCGCTTCTGCGGCCGCGTGTGCCACGCGGTCCCTGACCCGGCCCGCCGCCCGCCTCCGCGTGAGCTCCTGATGCGACGCATCGAACATCAGGAGGATAGCCATGCATGTTTCATCGAACGCCGATCTTGGAGGTTTGAATGCCGACCGCGCGGCCTTCATGGCGGCGCTGGATCAGGCCCATGCCCGGTCCTTTCACAGCTACTTCACGCAGTACGTTCTGGTCGACGAGGATGCCGGCTACGTCACTGTCGACGAAGGCGATTACAACGCCTTGCCCAAGGCGCTGCTGGACCGCGTCATTGAGGCCGTGCCGAGCAAGCTGAGCGACGAATTCTGATCCGGTCACGCACGGAGGAAGCCCGCCCGAGCTTCCTCCTTTCTTTTTGCTCGGTTCCCTAATCCGGGCTGTGGGAAGCTGCTTGATCGAGGGAACTCTCCGCCCTTCGATGGTCGGAATTCGGCTGGCTTGAGCGTTCCAGCCTGTCGGGCGTTTCGAGCAGCTTCAGGGCCGCGGCCGAGATTGCCTCGGACTCGCTTGGGAAGGCTTCGGCGGAGCTGACGGCGATCCCGTCTGAATAGGTGATCGTCGCCTGGAAGCCATTGCCCTTGGGTTACGCTGGACATTCGCGTGCTCCCGGGGGTCCGGTTTCCTGCCCGCAGATTATGTCCTCGCGGCTGGATTGCCCAGCCTCAAACCGCCAGATCTGCGCCCGCGGCCGGCGCGCTCGGCGGCCCACCGGTAAGAGCTTCAAATCCGTTCCATTCGGGCCAGGCGCGTTTCCCGGAATCGCCATCCGAAGTTGGGGACAGGGGGCACACCCTACGCGACGGGTCGCAGGCGAAAATCATGGAATGGCAGTAATTTAGGTGGAAATATCGCAAGTGGCAGCTTCTCAATCGAATTCGATTGGAGCCGATTTTCAAATCGGATTCGAATGAGGGGTCGCTCCGCGTCGCGCAAATCCGGCATTTCAGGTGTTCTTGACATGTTCTCGGATTTGACCTAGCGAGGAAGGGCCTTTCGCCGCGCGACACCGGGCTCCGCATTCGAGGAGTCCGTGAATGTCACGGCCGATTTCTCTCCAAGTCCATGTGTCGAACGACCTTGCCGTGCGCGTGCGTGCCGCTGCGCGGCGACGGGAAATCAGCGTCAGCGAGTGGATCCGCTCGCTGCTTGCCCAAGCCTGCGACGACGATGATTACGTCTCGCGGCTCGAGCATTCGGTCGAGCGCATAGCCCGTCACTCGGTCTTCATGATGGTCGGCGTCGATGCCCTCCTGGCCGGGCACCCGGACCACGCGCTGCGCGAGCGCGCGCACCAGGCCTATGCCCGCAAATGTCGTGAGCTCGGCCTTGTCGCCGGCACCGACGAGGGAGGCGAGGCATGAAACGCAACCTCGTCAACTTCACCCGCGGCAGCCAGCTCCTCGGCCACTTCAGCTTCATGTTCGCTGCCGGCCTCAAGGGCCCGCTGATCGTCGCCGCCATCGTGATTGCGTGGACCTCATGGTGGACCCTCTCGGGGCAGCTGTCCGATCATGAGATGTACCTTGTCGGCATGCGTATCTATGCCGCGATCTACGGCTTCATGGAGTTCGATCCCGAGAAGCGGATCGCGCTCGAGACCGCGTTCGGCGGGACCATCCAGCTGCCGATCGCCATGCTCGACAGCTTCCCGCCGGTGGTGCGGGCATGGGACCATATGCTTGCCCTTCTGGGCGACGCGCTGGTCCGGTCGGCGCTGATGCTGGTGCCCGCGTTCGCGCTCTTCTATTGGTTCGCGGCACGCTTCGGCAGCCGCTCGAAGGAACGCAAGCACGAGCGGGGCGCCCTGCTTGTCACGCTGCCCGAGCTGGTGGACGAATTGCGCGTGCACAACCGGCGCGAGCGCACCCGGGAGCTGACCGAAGCTCTCGGCTGGAAGTGGCGCCTGTGCAGCCCGCGCGAGCTCGCGTCTGCCTTTCCCTACCAGCCATCGCACCTGGCGACCGTGGTTTACCCGTGGCGGCTCGAGCAGAGCCACGCGATGCTCATCGGCACCACCGGCATGGGCAAGACGGTGGCCATGTCGGACATGATCGCCGAGGCCCGGGCAAGGGGACAGCGCTGCGTCATCTTCGATCTCACCGGCGCGTTCATCGAGCACTTCCACGACGGTCGCCGCGACACCATCCTCAACCCGCTCGACGCCCGCTGCCCCGCGTGGAGCCTGTTCGACGAATGCCGCAGCGAGGGTGAATTCTGGGCCGCCGCCGAGGCCCTGGTGCCGCACGATGGCGGCGGCGAAGCGCAGTTCTGGGTGATCGCCGCGAGGGCATTGTTCGTCGAATTCTGTCTCAAGCTCGTTGCCGAGGGCCGCGCTACGAACGACGCGCTCGCGCGAGAGCTCATGACCGCCGACCTCTCGCGGGTTCATGCCATGATGCGCGGCACGATCGCCGATCCGCTGACCGCTCCGGAAGCCGCCCGGATGGCGGAATCGATCCGGGCCGTGTTCAACGTCAACGCCAAGGCGCTCAAGCTCCTGCCCAGCTCGGGTCCCCGCTTCTCGCTGCGCCAATGGGTGGAGGAAGACGATGGCAGAGGTTCGGTGGTGTTCATTTCGGCGCGCTACGTCGACATGAGCGTCTGCGCGCAGCTGCTCACGTTGTGGCTCGACACGGCGATGAACACGCTGATGACGACCGCGCGCACGCAGGACCTCAAATGCTGGTTCTTCATCGACGAGCTCGGCGCGCTGCATCGCCTGCCGGCGCTCGAGAAGGGGCTCCAGACCGCGCGCAATTTCGGGGGAGCAATCGTGCTCGGACTGCATGCCTACGCCAAGCTCAAGGAGGTCTACGGCGAGAACATGGCGATGACCCTGTCGTCGCTCGCGCGGACCAAGCTGATCCTCGGCACGGCCGATAGGGAGACCGCCACCTGGTGCTCAGACTTCATCGGTCACCGGCAGGTGCGCGACATGGAGGAGGCCTATACCTACGGCTACAACAATGCCCGCGATGCGGTCAGCCTCACCCCGCGCAAGCACATCGAGCCGCTGCTGCTGCCCGACCAGCTGATGAACCTGCCGCGGCTGTCGGGGTACATCAAGTTCCCCGACGGCTTCCCCGCCGCACCCGTCAAGCTGAAGCCGGTGAGCCGCCCACGGGTCGCCGAGACCTTCATCGGCCGGGCCAGCGATCGGCCGTCGGCAGGAGCGCTCCCGCGGGAGACGCCGCCCCTCCGGCCGGCTGCTCTTCCAGCCTCCGGGACCGCCGAACATCCGTCGTCGAACGACGACGGCACGGGCAAGCCGGTGGTCCCCAAGCAAGGCGTACTGGCACTTGAGCCGCGCGACGTGACCGAGAAGTCGGGGAGCGAAATGCCGCCCGCGCAGGACCCTCCCTCGAACCTGAGGATCGACGCCGGGGCGCCCTCTGCGACGGGGGCACACGGCAGACATGCCGCCGATGTTCCTGCCAAGGCGAACCCCGCTCCACCTGCCTTCACGCTTCCCAAGGACGCCGTGCATCGCGCGGGCACATCGTCTGCCGGGAACGATCCCCCACGGGGGGAGCCCGGCCGGCCCGACGCGCCTGTCGTGAAGGATCCCGCAAGCCGGCCCCAGAATGCCGATAGGCCGGTGGGGCGGCCGACCGATGTCGCTGCCCGCAAGCTGATGCTTGAGGACGGCATGCCCGAGCGCGACGCCCCGCCGCGCGAGGAACCCGATCTCGGCGACCTGGAGCTTTGACGATGGTAGGAGGCGCTGCCGGGTCGGGGTCCGGACCATGCTCTCGGTAGCCAACGTCCGCACGGCCGGCGGCGCCGCGAACTACTTCGCCGCCGATAATTACTACACGCGGGCCGATGCCGATCGCTCCGGTGAATGGCTTGGAAAGGGCGCCCAGACGCTCGGCCTCGAGGGCCGCATCGAGGCCCGGCAGTTCGAGGCCGTGCTCAAGGGCCTGCTGCCGGACGGAAGCCGCGTCGGGTGCGACAACCGCGTGCACCGAGCCGGCACGGACCTGACGTTCTCGATGCCCAAGAGCTGGTCGCTGCTCGCGCTTGTGGGCGGGGATCGGCGCATCCTCGACGCCTATTCTGCCGCGGTGAAGGAGACGCTGGCCTGGGTCGAAAAGAACCTCGCCGAGACCCGGATGGAAGTGCGGGGGAAGGAGCGGGTGATCGCGACCGGCAACCTTGTGATCGGCCTGTTCCAGCACGACACCAACCGGAACCAGGAGCCCAATGCGCACATCCACGCCGTCGTCGCCAACGTGACGCAAGGGCCGGACGGCAAATGGCGGGCGCTCAGGAACGACAGGCTCTGGGAGCACAACACGCTGCTCAATGCGATGACCATGGCGCGCTTTCGCCTGACCGTCGAAAAGCTCGGCTACGAGGTCGGGGAGTTTGGCAAGCACGGCAATTTCGAAGCCGTGGGCGTTCCTAAATCCATCCGGGACGCCTTCAGCACCCGCCGTGCCGAGATCCTCGAAGCTGTTGCGAAGATGGACCATCGGGGACCCGGCGTGCTCGATGCCGCGACACTGATGACGCGAGCGGAAAAGGCCAGGATCGAGGACCGCGATGCACTCGCGCGCCAGTGGAAGGAGGCTGCGGCCAGGCTCGGTTTCGACCCTGCGGCGGTCATTGCCAGGGCCAACGCGCGGGCGGTCCAGGACCTCGGGAACGTGCCCGGCTTGGGCGAGACGGTCCGCTCGCTTGTGGAGCGCGGGCGCTCCCTCGCCGCCTCCTTTGCCGAGCGTCTGGGGCTGCGGGAGGGCGACCCGCTCGTCCCTTCGCACATGGGCAAGCGGACACCAGAGCAGATCGCCGCAGTGCACGCCATTGCCTCAGCCGTTCGTCACCTAGGGGAGCGCGAGGCGGCATTTCCGCGCGCCGAGATCTATCGAACGGCGCTTGGATTCGCCTTGCCGACCTCGATGCCCGAGATCGAGCACCGCGTGGACCAGCTGCTGCGCCAGGGTCACCTGCTCAGGGGCAAAGGGGCTGACCGCGAGCTGGTGACGACGCGCGATGCGATCGGCCTTGAGCAGCGCATCATCGCGAGCGTCGAAAGCGGCCGGGGAACCGCTCCCGCCATCGTTCCGTCCGAGGTCGCGGGCGAGCGGCTGCAGGCGCTCTCCCAGCTCAAATACGGGATGACACTCAATCCCGGGCAGGAGAACGCAGGCCGCCTGCTGCTCGGCTCCCACAACCGCATCGTAGCGATCCAGGGCATCGCCGGCGCCGGCAAGAGCACGGTCCTCAAGCCCGTCGCCGACATCCTGCGCGAGGAGGGTCGGGCGGTGCTGGGCCTGGCCGTGCAGAACACGCTCGTGCAGATGCTCGAGCGCGAGACCGGCATCCCGTCGATGACGGTCACGCGCTTCCTTCGGCGCCACCGCGACCTCCTCGAAGGCGGCGATCCGGCGCGGCTTGCCGAAGCCCGGGCTTCCATGCGCGGCACCGTCGTGCTGCTCGACGAGGCCTCGATGGTCGGCAATGCCGACAAGGAAAAGCTCGTCCGGCTCGCCAACCTGCTCGAGCTCGATCGGTTCGCCAGCATCGGCGATCGCAAGCAGCTCGGCGCGGTCGATGCGGGCAAGCCGTTCGACGTGATGCAGCAGGCCGGCGTCGAAACCGCGGTCATGAACATCAATGTCCGCGCTCGCGAGCAGGCGCTTCGCCGGGCGCAATACGCGGCCCAGGGCGGGCAGATCGACGAGGCGCTGCGGCATTTGGGCAAGCATATCGTGGAGGTGGCTCAGGGAGCCGCCGTCGAGGCCGCTGCCGCCTGGCTGTCGCTGTCGCCGGAGGAGCGTGAGCGCACGTCGATCTATGCTTCGGGCCGGGCATTGCGGAGCCAGGTCAATGACGCAGTGCAGTCGGGCCTGCGCGCCAATGGGGAGCTCGGGACCGTGGGCATGAGGGTGGACACCCTCTCCCGCGTCAATGTCACGCGCGAGGAGCTGCGCTATGCCCGCACTTATGCCCCGGGAATGGTGGTCGAGATCGACCGGCGCCAGCGCGGGCAGAGATTGCTCAAGGGCCAGTACCGGGTCGTGAACACCGACGCCGTCCGTGAGCGGGTGACGCTCGAGAACGAACGCGGCCGGCGCTTCGAGTTTCGTCCCGGGCAGCTGCGCCCGCAAGGCGAGCAGGACCCGCTCCGGCTGTTCGAGGTCCGCCCGCTCGACATTCACGTCGGCGACCGGATCCGCTGGACCGAGACCGACCACAAGCGCGGACTGCTCAATGCCGACCAGGCACGCGTGGTCGCGATCGACGACCGGCGCGTGGCGGTGAAGACCTCACTCGGGGCCGAGCACCAGCTGTCGCAGGGCGATCCGATGCTCGAACGGCTCGACTTGGCCTACGCGCTCAACGCGCACATGGCTCAGGGATTGACGTCCGATTGCGGAATAGCGGTCATGGACAGCCGCGAGCGTAATCTCTCGAACCAACAGACGTTCCTGGTGACGATTACGCGGCTGCGCGACGGGCTGACGCTCTTCGTCGACAATGCCGGCAAGCTGGAGGTGGCCGTCGAGCGCAATCCCGGCATGAAGCGCTCGGCCCTGGAGACCGTGGATCTCCTTCGGGATGCCGCCGCTAGGGGCCAGGCGAAAGGGAGGTCGCCGCTACCGGAGCGCGAGCCGCCCGAACGCGATCGGTCGCTCACCAAGCCGTTCGAAATCGGAATCTGAGGCCCTTCTCGCCGGCCGATCAGTTCATTCGATCGGTGGGCGGTGCTTGCCCGCCGGTTGCGGAAAGCTGCGCGATGCGGGCGGCGATCGCCTGCCAGGTACGGACACCCTCGGCATCGCCTTCCAGGACGAGCGCGCCGATCTGCTCGGCGGCATAGAGCGCAGCGTCGTCGCCGTGGGTCTGCAGCACCCGGTTGGCGCAGGCCCACAGCTCCCACTCGCTGAGCATCAACGGAAATAGCCGACCAGCCCCATGAGGAAGGCAATGACGCCGTAGGCGACGAGGCCCCCGGCCAGGAGATACTCGATCCTAACCCTGCTTTGTCGCGGGCGCGGCGTGCCGGCGGGCCACACCTGCTCGCAGGCGATCCCGTTGAACCCGGCGCGCTGTCCCACGACCTCGACCTCCTGGCCGACCAGCCGGTGCGCTCGCCCTCCGGCGTCGAGCTCCCATGTGCCGCCGCCGTCGACCCTAAGGACCAGGCCCACTCTTCCCCGTCCGAGACGGCCGCGCAGGTGCAGGTCGGCGTTCATCGGCAGTCCGGGCCTTTCCAGTAGCGATCCCAACGCAGGACCGTGCGCGTGCGGATCATGGCGCACGACAGGTCCGTGCCCGTTGGCAACCGGCACCAGGCTGCTGTCCTGTTCCCCCCCGCCGAACCTTCGGAGCGGCAGGTCATCCTGGGGCCAGCGACGGCAATGTGGCCCGTCGAATTGCGCCCGCGGGCGCCGCCGAGCAGGTCCACGAGCGCGTCACGAGCTTCGGTCGGCGAGGCGTCGGGACAGGGCTGGTTGGTTCGGCAGGTGCCGTCCATCTCCCGCGCCGCGATACCGGAGAGCCGGACGTGCGGCCCCTCCGAGCACCAGATCGGTCCATCCCCATCCCACACATGGGTCGGGGTGCATGTGAAGGTCTGTCCGGCGGCAACGATCGAGGCGGCAAGGAACGTCAGCATGGAACGGCGGACTTACTGCAGCGCACGCCCAAACCAAAGCACCCGCCCGACAATGTTGATGCTGCGGCGTTCGAGGCCCCGCCAGCTCGGATAGGCAGGGTTGTCGCTCACCACCGAAATCCGGCGGCCCTGCGGCTCGATCGCGATCCGCTTCACGTTGAGCGCGTCGTCCATGCGCAGGACATAGATGCCATCGCGCAGCCGCCCTTGCCCGTCCGCGAGGTCGACCATGACTTCGTCCCCGTCGTGCAGGGTCGGCTCCATCGAGTCACCGTGCACGCCGATGATGGAAAGGCTCGACGCCTTGCTGGCGGTCAGCCGGCGGAGCCATTTCTCATCGAAGCCGAACTGGGAGCATTTGGATTCCATCTCGGCCAGCGCCCCATGACCGGCGGAAGCCTCGACGCTGAGCACGGGCACGTGGACCAGCTCGACAACCGGCCCCGAGCGGCGGTCGGGAGCGCCGAGGACCTTCTCGTCCACACCGAAGAACCGGGCGAGCACTGCGCGATCCTGCTCGTCCAGGCTCCGCGGGCTGCCGCGCCGGATGTACTGCTGGATATAGGCCGCATTGCGCCCGAGGAGGCGGGAAACCGAGGAGTAATTGTACCCCCGTTGCTGAATCAGCTCGTCCAGGGCTTTGCGTGCTTCGTCCATCGCCGACGTCCCAAGTGAGTGCGTCTAGGAAATCCGATCCTAGACTCAAGGATGCCTTCCTATTAGGAACAGAACAGGAACGCAAGAGCGGTGCGAGTCGGGTGCAATGGAGCTTCTGGAGCAGGTCGAGAGCTATCTGGCGCGTACAAGGGTGCCGCCGAGCAGGTTCGGGAGGATGGCCGTTGGTGATCCCCGCTTCGTCGAAGATCTGCGGTCAGGCCGACGGCCGAGGCGAAAGACACAAGAGCGAGTGAAAATATTCCTTGGTGTATCGACGGGGCTTAGCAGCGCGAACCAGCTCGGTTCTTGACGAACTGGAATGGGGCACGTTTCAAAAATGCCCAGCCGAGCGGCGGCCTCGTTGTCTTAATGCCATGGCAGCAAGCCTCAGTCGGTGCAGGATTGACCTGCGGGATTTAGCCAAAGTGCATCTGCTTTGGTTGCCACCACCGCAAGAAACGTCCTTGGACGTGACATGCCGACATAGGCCAATTCGGAGCCGACCATGTCGGATGCGGCGACGACGAGGATGACCGCAGGTCGCTCAAGCCCCTTAAAACGACGGACTGTGTCAATAATGACGGCTTCCGACGTCAGGTCATCGCACGACGCGAACTCCAAGTCCGATCGCGCCGCGACCATCCTGAATGGGTCGAACCATTCGGCGGACGGGAAAAGGATGGCAATATCCGATGGTGCGACCTCCTCGCGATAGATGAGCCGGCGCAATTCCGCATACGTCGCGCCGACGAGCTGCTCCCGCGCCGCTGGAGTCCAGCAGACGGCAGGGCCTTCCGGTCCTTGGGCCTCGATTTCGGGTCCGTCATAATGTACCTGGGCCGCGCCATGGATAGCCTGGGTGTTCCTGAGATTGCGTTTGAGCCGGATCGGGATGAGTTCGAGGTCGGCCCCGGGCACCCCGCCGGCGGCATAGACGCGTTGGTTGGAATCGGACATGACCCGCAGAATTCCGCCCGGCACAAGCGCGGCGGACACTGCGACCCACCAGTTCGGCAGGAAGTCCTGCCCCTCATCGACGACAAGCGCCTCCCACCTTTCCTCGGGACGACGCGCCATGGCATCCAAGAGCGCCGCGGGAAGCACCTCGCTGTAGAATTGCTGGTCGCCCCCGGTAGGCGCAATCGCGATGCCGGCTCTTGCTGCCATCTGGCCGCAAACAGTGTGAAAGCTGGCGACCGTGAGATTCTCGACGCGAGCCAGCCGGCGCGCAAGCTCAACTGCCAGCGGGCTGCTGTAACATGTGAGAAGCGTGCGCTTTCCGGCTGAGGCGAGGCGAAGTGCCTCTTCCGCAGCGATCACGGTCTTTCCGGTGCCAGCACCACCCCTGATTTCGGCACGGGCAATGTCGGCGATATGATCGAGGATATGGAACTGGGTGGGTTCGAGAACACCCATATGCTCCGCCGCGTCGGCCATGGCCGCCGAGACGCTGAAATGCAGCTGGAATGGGCTCGCAAGAACATGCGTAAATGCCGCGATCCCGTCTCCACCAAGCGGCTCGCAGACGGGCGGATTGCGGCCCTCGTCGAGCCTTTGGCCGAGCCATTCGCGGAAATGATCGGCGAACTCGCGGGAGCAGCAGAAAATCCTGGCTGGCCGGTCGGCGCCGAGATCCCGGGGCGGGGCCGCGGCGTCAGGGAAAACAACGCCATGGCTGACATGAATGAAGCGCTCACGCCACCGGCCCGATGACTTGAGCTTCCTCAGCAGTTCGTGCTTGGCGCTCCGTGCCTGGTTGACTGGGTCCTTGATCTTGTGGCGGAAATGCTGGGCGTCGGTGCTCCACCACTGGTCTGCTGCAGGGTCGAACGAGATGCCCCCGCCCTTCACCTCGAGCGCGACATAGCCGAGACGGGGGTGCGCGACGAGGAAGTCGCACTCGCCGTCCTTCTCCGCGCCCAGATGATCGGTTCCGAGCCAGGGGCTCGAATAGAACACCGTGAAGCTGTCATCGAGAATTGCTGCGAGCTTGTCATAGACCCGCACCTCCGCACGCCTCCGGCGGTCCTGCCGGATCGACACCGGCAGCTCTTTCGGCCACATCGTCGCCATCAGGCCGGTCTGATCAGGTCGCGGAAAAAGCCCGCTTCAGGATTGCCTGGCACACCGGTCAGGAGTCCCCGATCGAGGTAACTGTTGAAGGCCTCGCAGGAAGTCTCCGGGGCCAAGACGCAGGCGTGGCATGCCGAATGCGAGAAACTGGCCTGCGCGCCCATCATGTCGGAGATGCACAGGGGGTCTGACGAGCACCACTCGATCGCGGACAGCGCGCGCGAAAGGATGCCGGGAATCCGCGCCGCCTTGCCCTGACGCTGCAGTCCGCCGAGCGTGCCGTCCGAATCGGGCGTGGCAGTGTAGATGAGGACGCCGGCCATGGCGTCATCTCCGGTCGCGGCATAGATCCGTTCCTGCAGCGAGGCGCTCGAATAGCCGCATTCCAGCGTTAGCTGCCGCATCAGCGCATGCGCGAGCGTGTGGCACAGCATGTAGCGGGCGGTGATTGTCCGGGGCGGCTCGGTGTCCTCCCCATGACGGGATTGCCAGTCCGCACGATACAGTGAATGGCACTCGGCCGCACGCTGCTGCACGGCCGGCAAACTTTCCCATGCCGACAGCCGCTTTTCGTCGAGCGCAAGAAAGATGCCCTCGCCGCGAACCTCGATCGCCGGCAGCCATGAAAGCCGTGTCTTTGAAAGCTGGGCGACTTCCGGGGAGTCGGGATCGCCGGGCGGGTTGATCCGCGTGAATCCGGTGATCGCCCGTACCTCGCGCAGGCGAACCGCCCTTACGATAGTCGCGATCCACGGCCGGATGATCTCGGGGACGGTTTCCCGCCGGATTTCGAACTCGAGATCCTTGTCGATGCGGTCACCGGGATCCTCCACGAACTGGCGGAACTCCGCCGGGCGGAGGTCAGAGGTGTCGATCTCGGCGTACTTCTCCACACGGCGGTCGATGGCGGCGGCGAGCTGCGCCGGCGTCATCTTGAGTTCCTCAAGCACCGGCCCGAGCTCGCCCTTGCCCAGCATGTCGATAAACAGCTCGCGCTGCGACGGATCGATATTGACCAGCGTATCCCAGAAGGTGCCGAGGCATTCCTGGAGCCGGTCCGACCAGGGCGGAATGCTGAGCGCGGACTGGGTCACCGCGAAGTAGAGATTGGACGCGCCGCGCTGGAGGGCGACCAGTTGCTCCGTGCAGGTCTCGTCGGCATCGGCGAGCCATGGCCGCTTGCCGGAGCAACGGGAAAAGCGCTCCCATGTCTGCTTCGCGAAAATCCCGTCCATCGACTTCGCGGCCTTGCACTTCGGGCATTTGAGCATGAGGCCCGCGAGGCCGGCGTGCTCGGCGCGCAGGGTCAACGCGCCGCGCAGGTTGGTGCATTCCGGCTTGTGCCCGACCCACCAGTGCCATGGAAACTCATCGACATGGCCACGCGGGCAGGCCATCACGAAGCGCACCGGAATGACAAAGACCTTCCGTCCGCCCGGGCTCTTCGCGGTGCAATCCGGGCAGTAGCGGTAGGCCTTGCCCGGATCGTCCGACCAGCTCTTCATCGGCGCGATCCGGTCACACTCCGGGCATTGCAGCCACTGCGGGAAACGTACAGCGACCAGCCGGCGCGTGTCGGGGTCCTCATCCTTGCGCCGCTCCTCGATCACGGGCGGCACGCGAAAGCCCTGGACCCCTAGCTTTTTCTGCAAACGCGTTTCACGGACTGTCTGCGCATTGGTGAGTCCGGCCGGCGGAAATGAGCGATCCCATTCTTCCAGCCCGGCAGCCATCCCGGACACGGCTGCATTGTCCGCGCGAAAATCGACGACCGCCCCTGGCCCGAAGGTGGAGACCACCGTGCTTCGCCTGAGGTCCTGAAGATCATTCGCCATCATTGCCTCCCTTTGGCCGCAGGACCGGGGCCATCCGGAAGGGTGTTCCTGCTTCCACGCTGCGCATCGAATTGAGGGTTGGCCAGGCCGCACCTGGCTGCCGGCCGAGCGCCTTCTTCCATGCCGCGCGCTCGGCGCTTTGCAGGAGAGACTGTGAATCCTTGTAGTCCTGCCAGTAGTAGGCTGGCGCGCGCGCAGTCCATCGGGTCAGCCGCCGTTCGAGTTCGGTACGGACCTCCGTCTCTTCGGGATCGATCCGTCTCGCCCGCTCGACGATCCGCTCGATCAGCGTCTGAGCCAGCGCCTGCGCCGCGTTGTCGAGTCCCGGCCGGTCAAGCATGCCGGGGACAAGATGGCGGACGGCAGCAACCAGCGCAGCGTGCAGCGCGCGGTCCCTTGCCCGTGAAGCGAACGGTGTGACGCTGGTCGCCTCGACATCGCGGTACAACGTCTGGTGCCAGCCGGCGAAGGTCTCGAAATGCGACCGGTCGCGGGCCTTCGCATTGTTGAGAATCGTGACGACCAGCCCACTCACGTCGCCGCGGCCGACCCGGCTGGTCGACTGGATATATTCGGCGATTGTCTTGGGCTGGCCGTTGACCAGCATCAGCCCCAGCCGCGGGATATCGACGCCCACGCTGACCATGTTTGTCGCAAGCACGGCGTCGAGCGCGCCAGCCTGTCCGACGCGGATGGCCAGCGTGTCGAGCATCTTCAGGATCTCGTCCTGCGTCCTCCGCGAGGTCAGCTCGTCGACATTCTTCATCGGGCGCGCGGTCTCGGCGCGCGCACCGGCATAGAGCCTGATGCTGTCGGTAACGTCGTCCTGCATGAGGACCAATGCGCCGCCGAGCTCGCGCAGCGAGTTGAAATAGCCGACAAGCGTCCAGTAGGGGTCCTGCGATTTCGCCGTGGCGAACGCGGCAGCCGCAGACTGAAGCAGCGATGCCGCGACCGCCTGGAGCGAGAACTTCGCCGATCTGCCGGCTGTCGACACGCCGACATAGCGCCGGCCGGTCGAAGACGGGTCACGCACCGCGAAGCCGGAATCATCATGATCGATCGCGGGCGGCGGAAACTGGCAGGCCGTCCGGTCAAAAAGATCGCGAACCTGCTCGGATGCACGCCGGATGGTTGCTGTAGAACCGATTACCTTGGGCATAGCGCCGCCCGCCGAGAACAGCAGGTCAAACGCAGCCTCATAGGTCCCGGCAACAGTGCCGAGCGGTCCCGAGATCAGATGCAACTCGTCCTGGATCACAAGATCGGGCGGTGCGCCTCGTCCAATCCCGAACAGGCCGTTGGTCGCCGGATTCCTCACGATCTGCGCGAACTTGTCGACCGTTCCCACGACCAGCGTCGGTCGTTCGCGGTAGACATCATCATCGACCGTCCAGACCGGCAGGGTCCCTTGGAGGGTACAGTCCGCGGTGGTGCAGCCGGCGATTACGGGCGCTGCCACGCTGGCCTGGCTCCAGGTGAGGGGCGACCGGCACGCCGGACAGTTGGCGAGCTGTTTGGGGGAGGGCACTTCCTTCGACCCCTGCAGCGAGGCCCATGCGGTGGCGAGCTTGTTCGGCGTCGCGTCGCCCCCGACCCACAGGCCGATGGAGAAACGCGCGCAGTCCGCAAGCCGGTCTCCGTGCGGCGCCTCGATCCGGCCGGTCCGTATGGCCTCGCAGGCAAGGATCATGGCGGCAGAGCGGGCGAACTGTTGCGTGGTCAGCAGCCGCAACGTGTAGCGCATGATCGCCGCTACTCCGTCTGCCTCGTCCCGGCCGTCGAGTCTGCGGTAGAAGGCTACCAGCGCGATGAGCGCAAGATAGGCCTCGGTCTTGCCGCCACCGGTCGGGAACCAGAGCAGATCCATGATTTGGCGGTCGTCATGCCGGGATAGCGCCGATGAGGGCGCACTCAGCAGCAGGAACCCGAGCTGGAACGGGCGCCAGCGGAGTTCGCCCCGCGCCGCCTTCTCCGGATCCCAGCTGTGCTGGACGTGCATGGCAAAATTCGCGAGCTGGAACGCATGCCGGAGATCCCGGCTGTCGCAAATTTCCGACGCAGCCTTCCGCATGCGATCGAGCACCTGTTCGCAGATGCCGATATTTGTTTCCGCTGCGCTTTGCTCGTCCCCGGTGAGGTCGGAATATTTGGCCTTCTGGAGCGTGATCCAGTCGCCATAGCATGCGCAGAGCCGATGCAGCGCATCGCGCAGCCCGCCCTCATCGGCCATCGCCAGGCTTCGGGCGCCGAGAGGGTCGACGCCGCTCGCCTCCGCTTTCAGGCTTGCGAAGACCGCATGGCCGGCCGGATTTACGCCTGGCAGGATCGACGAAGGCAGCCAGCTCGTCTCGATCCAGCCTGTACAGGGCCCGCCGGCAGCTTCTCCCTCCGGCTCATCCCAGACGGCCGAACAGGTGTGGCCGGCCGCATATTCGTGCGAATTGCGGAACAGAAGCGCCGCCGACTGCTCGTCCGAATGGTCGTCCGGATCGATCGCGCCCCGCCGTGTGGGCTTCGGCACCAGTCGGGTTCCGGGTCCCGGTGTGATCCGCAATGCGGTCTGGAACATGGTGGCAAGCTCGAGACCGTCGCGTCCCTCGCCCGGGTCGGCGCTGTTGATCAGCGATATGGTCGCGAGCTTGCGATCGCCTCCGTCGAGACAGCGAACATGCAGCTGCGCGCCGGCAGCATCGGGGTTGATGGCACCAAGGTCCACCAGCCGGCTGCCCTCTTCCAGATCAAGGGCATCGATATCCAGCTCGATCCCGATCCTGTGCCAGGCCTTTTCGTGCTTCTCCTCGTTCTCCACGAGCCGGTACCGGGCAAACTGGCAGACCAGCCGCACCTGCGGATCGCCTTCTGCGACAAAGCAGAAGCTGATGCCCGCGACCGCCGGTTTCTGGATCGACGTGGCGGGGACGGCAGCCGCCTCCGATTCCTGACCGTCATCACCGCCCGAGCTCCCGCCAACCGCGAGGCTGTCGTCATCCTCACCGGCCATTCCGGTGCGCTGCGGCCAGAGGATACCCGTCAGGTAGACATCGCTCGGCCGGTCCGTGAGCACCTCGTCGGACGAGCGCGGCCCGACCAGATCTTCGCGCAGCCGCGTGACGAGCGCGTCGCGATCCGCTGAAGTGTCTGCTTTCACGGACGAGCTCCCCAGAAGGTTGCGCTGGTGAAGGCGGCGACTCGCGGGGCAAGCAGGAAGCCGGACTGCGACCACGGGGCATGCAGTCGCTCGATGGCCGCGTCATCCTCGGCGACGACAACGGTCCGGCAACCCAAGGCCCGCACATAGCGCACGTTCGAGGGCGGCTGGAGCTGCGACCCGGTTTTTTCGGACAGGCGGTTCGCGACCTCCCACAAATCGTCGCGAAATCTCGGCGTCAGAACTGCCACGGTCGCAGCATCTTCCGGATTGCGCAGACGATAGTTCCATTTGAGGTCCGCGTCGCGCTGCAACTCGAAATCCATCATGACGCCCGCGCGCTGTCCAAGCCATTCCTGCGCGGCAAACGCCTCTTTCCCGGTCGAATGGCTGTTGCCGACCAGACCCGCAGCCGAGAAATCCTCGCCCCTGCCGATCTCGACCATGGCTCTCCGGGAGCCATTGCCGCCGACCTGCCGGTAGCCGCGCCCGGACCCGAGCCTTGTTCCGGGATATCTCATCGCCTTGCCGATCCTGAGGCTGACACGGGCGCGGGTCGATCCGACGAACAGGACGCGCGTCTCCTCTTCCTCCGCCTCCGCCGATTTGAAGTTCCCCGCTTCGGACACCAGCAGCAGAACGCTGTCGGCTTCACGGCCCTTGCTTGCATGGATGGTGCCGATCACCGGCCCGGGCAGGCCGAACTCGGCCGTTGCCAGCTCGACCGGTGCGCTCCGGCGCGCGAGCGCACGGCGCAGTCGGGCCATCTCAAGGGATCCATCGGCACTGCCGCCCAGCCGAACCAGCTTCGCCCATGCCTCTTCAGGCCCGTATCCCGGCGGCACGCCGGGATCGACGCGGGAAGCCCAGCGCGTCATGAATTGGTCCCGCCCCATGAAGGCGGCCGGCCAGTCATGAAAGCAGATGGCGAGCCAGGGCGGAAGGTTGGCGCCATAGCCGGACAGCCTGAGACTGTGGGGCGCCTTGCAGAACTGCGATGCCATCAGGGCCTCCGGGCGCGTGCGAAACAGCACGAGCGATCCTGCGGCAAGGGTATCGAGCCCCAGATCGGACGATTTCAGGTCGTCACCATCCGCATGGCCCGCGATGCTCTGACGAATCCGGGCGAACAGGCCCTCGCCATCGCCGCGCGCGCCCAGCACGGCGGTGCGGACATCGGAGAAGATGGAGCGCAGACCCTTGGCCGACGTCCGATGAATGGTGTCGAGCGCAGTCGCTTCGAAGCGATAGGCCGGACTGGAACGCAAGCGATCGAGCAATTCCGTCGTCCCGTCCGCGGCGGCATACTCTTCGTCTTCGGAAAAGCCGTAGATCGCCTGGGCTTCATCGGCGAAGACTGTGACGCCGCACGAGGGATCAAGGCGCGCGATGATCGCCTCGACGAGGTCCGCCCGCTGGCCAACCAGATCCTGGGCCTCGTCAACGATCAGATGCTCGACATTGTGCAGATAGTCGATGACATCATTGTCGCCCTGGACGAGGGCAAGGACCCGCTCGATATTCTCCTCGTAGCTGCCGGTCAGACTGGCCGTCGGGTCGTAACCGGAATGGATGGCCCATGCGTGGGCGTCGACCGTTGCCACCTTCACCGCGAAAGCGGCATCGCCGATATAGCTGTGAAGACGTGCCCGTATCTCCGCGATCGCCGTCCGGGTGAAGCTGATCATCCAGGTCTGCGACGGCCGGACATCCTCCGCGAGAACAAGATGCCCCAGCCGGGCGCATGCGACCGCCGTCTTGCCGGTGCCGGGGCCTGCATCGACGATCAGCCGGCGATCGGGCGCGGCCAGGATGACGGCCTTCTGCGACACATCCCAGTCGCCCGGCGGCGTTGCTGACGTCGCCAGCATCAGTCCAGTCCTCCGGTCGCCCGGAATCGAATTCGTCTCAAGTTTCCCCCCGGCGAAACCTTCAAATCCCGAACCGGATTACGACCTGCAAAAGGAGCGCGGGTCAACGGCTTATTTGTATCGGATCCGACTGGTATAAAATTCTCTTTCCCTTTTCGATTCCGGCCGTCAATCAACGCACTGGCTCACGCTTCGGTCTTCATGGCCGGAAACAGGCGTTCCCGCGGCCAGGTGCATGCGGACCTGCCGGATGCTTGCTCCCACGGATCACCGATCAACGGCCGGGGAGATGAGCGGAATGAAACTCAGGCGTCCTGTCGGACGCGCACGATTGACAGGAAGACGTCGACATCCATCAGCCATGTCTGCTGCGTTGGCCGATAAGTGGCATGCAGCCGGCGGGGAACCACCAGCTGAAGCCGCTTCGCCTGCATCTCGCCGGTCTGGTTTTCCGAGATGCCCGGCTCCAGCGTCAGCAGATGCTTGTCGTCGATCCGCTGCGCTTCGGACAGCACCTGCCGCCAGCGATCCTTCAGCGTCGACTTGGCGCCGAGCATCGTCAGCCGCGCGGCGGGAAAGGCCGGATCATGATATTCGTCCGGACCGGGAAACAGGAAATCCGGCTTGTTACGGTTCTCGGTTTCCGCACCACGGGCGTATCGGATGCCCTGCGCGCCGAAGACCGCCTCCAGATGGTTCTCGAGCGCCTGACCGGCTCGCGCCTTGCGCCGGTTCTGGACGCTGAGCGAGAAGGAAAGGAAGCCGTCGACATCGGCGCCGTCCGGAGCATGGAAGCCGCCCCCGATCCTGTCCGCGACGATGCGCCGCTCTAGCCGCCGGAACAGCTGCTCTTCGCGATCCATCCACTCAATCAAAGCGCGGTCGGGATCATCGGCGGCCGAAACTTCGGGCAACGACGAACGCGCCAGTTCGGAGAAAATCCGCGTCGTCGGGAAGGTCAGCCCAAACCGTTCGATGAGGCCGTCGAGGAGATCGGCCTCAGGCTCCTCAGGCTCGATCCCCAGCTCATCGAGGATATAGCGCGCCGCGAAATCGAGCTCCGCATTGTGTGCATCATCGATCTCTTGGAAGGTGAAGGCAAATTCCGGCTGCTCTTCGAGACCGAACAGCCAGACGAGCTGGTTCTGGATCGTGCCCGCAGGCGTGATCGCAACGAGTATTGACCCGTCCCTTTGCAACGCCAGGAACAGCATGTCGCCCGGCTGCATCAGCTCTGTCACGGCATTGCCTGAATAGTAGAGATGGTATTCGGGCGCTCGGGGCTTGCCCTTGCGCACGTTGGACCAGCTCATGAAACCATCCTCGGCGAGGGCTTCCTGCTCGCCGGAGATCCAGATAAACCGGGTCGGAATGCCGCGCCGATCCTCGTCGCCCAGCAGACGCCGCAACGGGCGCGTCCCCTGGAATTCGTGCTGGTTCGATTTCTCGGTGATCGTCTCCACCAGCGTCAGTCGCTTGGCGACGACGCCCACGAACAGGTCCGACAGCATTCCGCGGCGCATCTATCCTCCCCTGATCTCGACTCGCTGCCGGTCCGACTTGAGCCATTCTGCGCAGGCGGAAATCACTTCCTCAAGAGGAAGCCTGGTTCGCCCTTTGAGAGCGCATTCCCACACGACCGCCTGCCGCCAGCCGGCTTCCGTCAATGCGGCGTCCGAGCGGGCATCGACCGTGCGGTTCCGGCCGATCTTAGCCTTCCAGAATTCAGCGCGGGTCGAGGGCCATTTGAATAGGTGGCAGTCATGCCCGTGCCAGAAGCAGCCATGCACGAAGATCACCGCCCGATAGCGCGGCAGCACGATATCTGGCTTGCCGGGCAAGGATGGGTCATGCAGCCGGAAACGAAAGCCTGATGCGTGCAAGCCCCTGCGCAGCAGCATCTCCGGTTTCGTGTTCGTTCCCCGAATCCCCGCCATCATCCGGCTGCGCACGTCAGCCGGGACGATATCAGCCATGCGCGAGCAGCGGTTCCCGATCGGGACGCGTAACGATCACGGGGCCCCCAGCTGACATGTCCCTGCCGCCCGACAGTGCCGTCTCGATGTGCGGTTTCATCGCTTGGGCAAGGAATTCCACCACCGGGACGACCACGGCATTGCCGAACTGCCGGTAGGCTTGGGTGTCGGAAACCGGTATCTTCCACCGCCTGTCGCCGCGTTCGAACCCCATCAGCCTCGCACATTCCAAGGGTGTCAGGCGCCGCGGACGCTTGCCCGGCTGGGCGACCAGCACTTCGGATCCATCCTTGTAGTAACGCGCCGACAGTGTGCGGGTTACGTCGTCGGGTCCGAACACGCTGTAGCCGAACCCGTTGCCCTTTGAGGCATGCTTGGCTTTATAGGCCTGCAGATACTCCCACAATCGCTCGGTCAGCGTGTATTTGGGATCGACCTCGTCATGCGGCTGAAGAATGCTCCCCAGCTTCGGCCCGCCGGCCGGTAGCTTCAGCGCCTTGAGATCGAACGCCGACGGCTCGCGAAAACCCACTATGAAAATCCGTTCGCGCTTTTGTGGGACCCACGGTTCGGAACTGATCACGCGCGTCTGGACATGATAGCCCAGTTCGTTCTCAAGCACGTTCATGATCGTCGCGAAGGTGCGTCCTTGGTCGTGACTCTCGAGGTTCTTGACGTTCTCCAGAACGAAGGCGACCGGACGGTGATGCGCGATGATCTGAGCGGTGTCGAAGAACAGCGTTCCTTGAGTGTCGCAAAGGAAGCCATGTGGGCGACCCAGCGCATTCTTCTTCGACACGCCCGCGATTGAGAAGGGCTGGCAAGGGAATCCCGCAAGTAGGACGTCGTGTTCTGGGATCCGTTCGGGATCCTCAGCATACTCCCGGATGTCGCCGGCAAGCGGATGGTTGTCACGAAAGTTGAGAGCGTAGGTCCTCTGTGCGGCCTCATCCCATTCCGACGTAAAGACGCAATGGCCACCGATACCCTGAAAGCCGATACGGAGGCCGCCAATGCCGGCGAACAGGTCGATAAAGCGGAACGATACAGGGCGAGGTCCTTCCGATGCGGGCCGGGCGGCATCCTTCAGCACACGCAGGGCCAGAGATGTCGGCCTACCAGAACCATTGGCGTAGCGGGCGATGGTCCGGTCTGATACGGAAAGCAGGGATGCCGCTTCCGCGTGCGTCAGTCCGGCGCGATCGCAAAGCCGGTTAAATTCATTCTGCTTCGCTGACCTTCTCTGCACGTTTCACCCCTCTGTGTCGATTTTTGTCACCTTGGCACAATGATTCCCAGCGAGCAAGTTTGTTCTACAGATGTTCCCGGGACGTGTGAACAGATCTCTTCCTAGAGATGTTTCGGCCGCATCCCGATCCGGCCTCCACGGGCGACCACGTCACGGTGCCCCTTGCACGTGATGATTGATCCCTAGGTTTCATGCACGCCTTATTCGGAACTGTGGCCGACACCGCCAACCTTCATCGCTCGGCCCCTTCCAATGTCGGGCGCGTTCGATGCCGAATAAACCCCACCGTGCCAGTTCCTGCACGGTAAGGGAGGAGAGGCGGCAAGAAGGAAGTGGGGAGATCCACCTGGATGGATCAAGTTCCCTCCCAACGTCTGCGAATCTCTGCTATGTTCGAAGGAGCAGTAAGATGAAGGTCTTCATGACCGATTTTGACCGTCACCGCAGAGGCCAACCAGTCCCCGAAAACTGGGAGGGTTTCGCCGAAATCGATCAGGCGATCCGTGAGAATCGCCTTACCCAATACAGCTGGAAAAAGAGTTGGGCTGACTCTTGGGCGAGACGGCTGGGAATCTTCGTGCTCACCCTCTTTGCCATCTTTGCTGGGTTCGTGATCTACTGGGACGTTCTGCGGGGCTGACCTTACCACTCCTTCACATCGTCGGCTGCCTCGGCACTCGCTCCCCGGGCATCTCTGGTGACGGCATCGAGACGCTCTCGCGCTCCGCCGATCCGCTGACGCCCAGCCGCCTGAACGCGTTCAACCTCATCGCGAATGCCGCCGGGATCCATTTGCGGCGCGGCTGACGGCACGCTCCCTGCGATCGAAGCTCGGCTTCGAACTGCCTCGGCATCATCCACGTCCGGTCGGGACACAGGCCGCCCGGGCTCGAGGACGAGACGATCCTCAATCCCGTCCCGAAGCTGTTCTGCGTAGCTCTCGATGAACTTGGCTTGCAGCGCCTGGCCTTCCGGGCTGAGCTGGAACGCAAGGTCGTCGAAGCGAACGCTTCCATAGAAATCCCGATTGCGCTCGATCTCGACCAGACCCCACTCACGATAGGCTTGCGATAGGTTCAGGCTCCCGGCCGCGCTGTTCCCTTCAAAGAACGACGCCTGAGTCTCCAACCGGTTCGCCAGTTCCTCGGCACGCCGGGCCTCACGGCTGTAGCTTTGTGCCTCGGTCAGGGAGGCGTTCATGCCGCTCGCTTTAGTCGAGATAGACGAGCTCGACGACGTGCTCACCGATCGGACAAATTCGTCTCGAGTGCTCGACCAGTTGCGGCTGTCAGACATCTGCTGAAGACTGCCCATGATGCGCGAGCGGTCTTCGGACGCGATGCCGATATCGCTGTCCGTCCACGCCTGATTCCGACCGCCCTTGAGTCCGGCCCCTGCGCTGAACACGCTAGTCTTGCCGCCCACCCCCATCCCTGCGGATGCTTCCCCGTTCAGGAACCATGCGGTTGTAATGTCATCGGCGGCACGCCGTGACAGCCCGAACTGACGCTGCAAGTTGGTGGAGGCCTGGTCGACCTCGCTGAATGCGGTCTGGATGCTGTCCGAACTGGATTGCCCGGTAGCGGTCTCGAAGCTGCTGCCGCGGCTGAACTGGTCGCGGAGCTCGCGGAACCAGGTAACGGCGCTGGTCGTCGATTCCGTGGCGATGTTGGCATAGGTCTCGCTGTTGGAGCGGGCCTGCGACGCCATCGTTGATAGCCGCGACGTGAATTCCTGGCCGAGCGTGGGCGTGAAGGGATAGCTCGAGTTCGGAAGCTGGTCGTAGCTCGCCTCGCCGAAGCTCGTGGTCATCGAACCGGTGTCGCTGAATGTGCGGGTCTGGCCGGCGCCATAGGTGAAGCTCGGGGCGATCGTGCCTTGCGCGAACTGCCGGGTGAGGACGCTCGAATTCTCGAAGCTGGTGTTGCCAAGCGCGACGTTGCCGGTGCTCGCCTCGCGCGCGGCTTCCTCGGCGGCGTTCTGGCTGGGGTTGAGGTAGCTCGTCGCGTGGTGCGAGATCGCCATCGCCCCCTTGGCGACGCCGCCGGCGAGGAACGGGACGGAGGCGATGAGGTAGCCGGCGAGAGTGCCGATGTCGCTGTTGACGTCGGCCATGCCGGTGAAGCTGGCGAGGCTGAGGCCGTTGGCGCCCGCGACCGCGGTCATGTCGGCCGCGCCCTTCACCATCAGCATCATGTGCAGGATTACGAACAGCGGACCCCAGGCAGCGAGATAGAAGAAGCCGGTGACGTAGCCCTTCAGCGCGAGCGGGCCTGTCTTGGGCATCAGGAATAGCGGGAAGAGGACCGGGAACAGCGCGTAGAACAGCACGGTCAGCACGACGTTCAAGAGTGGCACCCACTTCATCGCGTTGCTGGCGATCGAGCCGTAGGTCCGCTCGGTCTGGATGTCGGCGCGGGTCTGCGCATAGACGTCGACATTCCCGGCCCCGCTGCTGCCGGACATCGAGTGCATCGCCTGGCTCATCGCGTTGATGGCGAGCGTCTGCTTGAAGATGTCGGTTGCGTTGGCCGAGACGCCGGCGAGGTACTGGTAGGCGACCGGCAGGTCGGCAAACAGCTTGGCCTTGGCGAGCGCGGCGGTCTGGTTCGGGTAGAGTTGCCGCCCGAACACCGTTCCCATGCCGTCGATCAGCCCGGCCCACTGGGCGTTCAGCGCCGTGTAGGCTTCGCGGCAGGTGACGATACTCGAGCTGACCTGCCCCGACGAGGGATCGCGCGTGAGGAAGCGCTGCGCGCGGGCCTGGCTGCCCGGCGCGATGGTGGCCCAGATGTCGTTGGTCTCGGCGAGCTGCTTCATCGAATAGCGGCCGAGCAGCACGTCGTAGAACACGCACTGGCGGAAGTGCTCGTCGAGATTGGCGGCGAATTCGGGATCGGAGATGCGCAAGGACCGCGTCGCGTCGTAGAGCCGCGCGCCGTAGATCATCCCGTTCTTCGAATAGTTGAGGTCGCCGGGCAGGCCGAACACGACCTCGGCCGACCCGGTCAGATAGTCGCCGACCTGGCTGGTGAAGCTCGCCATCAGCGCGAGCCCGAGCGGCACGTTGCTGACGTTCGCAGGGGCGAGGCCGGGATTGAGGCGATCGGTCACATGGACGTCGAGCCGCGGCACCATCAGGCACGAGTAGATCAGCGTGGCGCCAAGGAACCAGTTGATCCAAGCGCGCCAGTCCTGGTTGAACGCCAGCGTCAGCGCGGAAAGCCCGAGCCCCATCACCAGCACGACCTGGATCAGGCTCTTGTAGCCGCCGTTGCCCGTCCACGCGGCGACCGCCTGGAAGACGTTGACGAGATAGTCCCCGCCGCCGACCGTGAAAATCTCGACCATACTCCTGGCTCCCGCCTTCTCGCGCGCTGGTGTGGCTCAGTGTGTCAGGGCGCGGGTCTGGACGCCGCGCGACCAGTCGAGCGATGCGGCCATGCCCGGCGACATCGAGGCGGCGAGCACATTCTCGATGAACGCGGTCTTCTCGATGATCTGCATGATCGCGTTGACCTTGAGGTGCGTGTTCGCCTGCCGGTCGGCGAGCGCCTGGCGGACCGTGTTCACCTGGCCCTGCCACATCGCGATCTTGGCTTCGTCGGCGCCGATGAAGCTCGACATCGAGCGACCGGCTTCGCTGACGATCCGGTCGAGCACCGCGAACAGGAGGTCGACGCTGGCAATCTCGGCAAGCGTCTCGCGATCGTCGGTCGGCATGCCGCGACCGTAGGCGGCCTGCACCGTGAGGATCTTGTAGAGCGGCACCGAGGCCACCTGCAGCAGCTCCTTCTGCGCCTCGGTAATCGCCGTGTCGTCACGAATCGCCTGGACCATGCCGACAATCAGCGCGGCGACGCGCGGGCGCAGCGCCTTGGATGCCGGGACGCTGAGGGTCTTGAAGGTGGGATTGAGGCACTGGTCGGGCTCGTCGCAGTCGAAGACCTTGACGGTGCTGCCGGCCGTGCCGTCGAGCAGTGCGGTCACCAATGTCGAGGAGGAATCGCCGGCGAATGGCACGAACTTGCCCGCCTCGTCGTCCTTCGGCGGCACGTAGATGATCGTGCCGATCAGCGTCATCGCATATTCGGCGAGCTCGCGATCGAAGGTGCCGTTCGGCGAGAAGAACGCCGACTTCTTGAGGATGGTCCAGGTGTAGTTGCGCGCCACCGCCGGGTTGACGTCGGCATACTCCCCGTCGCCCTGAGCGGTCGTGCTCGCGCGCTGGCCCTTGGTGCCGCAGCCGTGCTTGGCCGCGGCATAGTCGGTGAAGATGCCCTCGGAATTGCCGATCGCCTCGCAGATCGCCTTGTCAGCAAGGTCGCCTTTGGGCCAGACGCCGCCGACCAATCCCTGCGCGAGCTCGCAGCTGTTGATGTTGAGATTGTTCATGAGCTGAGCCTTCTGGCTGAACTCCTGCATGATCTTCGAGCATTCCGGGCAGACGGTGTCGATCGCCAGGCTGAAGGCGAACCCCACCGCATTGTTCGCGACCGCCTTCAACATCGCCACGAGCTCGCTCGCGTTGATGAAGCTGAAGGAGCCGGCGAAGATGTCGATGCCGCCGCAGCCCGCGCGCGCCCGCGGCAGCTGCAGGTTGGCGATGTTCGTCGTCTTCTGCGGAAAGCGCGTCCAGACATTGCCCAGGCTGTAGTAGCCGGCCGACTGGCCCTCGAACGCAGTGGGTCCGTTGATGTTCGAGGCGCCGCCCACGTCCTTCAGGAAGGCGTCCATAGAGCTGCCGACATCGGCCTGCGCCGAGGCGACCGGTAGGGTGATCGCCAGCAGCGCGGCGACCATGCGCTTCATCCTAGTAGTCACGTCCGGCTTCCTTCGATGTGAGGAGATAGATGCGGTCCTGGAGCTCGTCGGCCGACATGACTCCGTAGCCGATCGGGATGGCCTGCCCCTTGAGCGCGTCCCAGAGCACGACGGCCGGCGTCACCTTCGGCTCGAGGCCCATGCGGGTGCGCTGGTTGGTCTCGACGGTGTAGTTGGGGAAATGGCGCGACGGCCCGCCATCGGTCGAGATCGCGCGGACCGCGATGCGCCAGGTCGAGGCGACCGACTGCACGATCGGCGACATCACCTCGCAGGCGCCGCAGCTCTGCGCGAAGAAGTAGAACAGGCCGTAGCGCGCCCCGAGCTGCGCCATCACGGTGTTGCGCTCGGCGCTGCGCGCGTCCTGCCACTGCATCTTGCCGAGTGTCGAGACGGGCCGCTGCAGCGTGTAGTCGAGCTCGGGGTCCTGCCAGATCGCCCGCTGCCAGACATCGCTGAACAGCGACGCGCGGTCGAGCTGTTCGCGCTGGAAGCGGATATAGGTCGCGACGTTGGCCGGCGTCGGCTCGAGGATCGCCTTCGCCTTGAGCTCGCGCAGCTGCGCGGTGATCGCATCGAGCTGGCTGGTCGCGCTCGCCGCCGGCGGCGGGGGCTCGGGCGTTTCGGCCGGCCGGGGCCTGGTGCAATAGAACCAGTAACCGAGCCGGCGCTGCTCGCAGTAGAAGCTGTCCTGGCCGTCGCCGGTCGCGACGAGCGGCGGTTCCTGGGTGCGGCCCGGTGCGGCTGTCGTCAGAAGGATGGCCAGCGTGAGGCAGGCGGCCGGAAGCCGCCGGGCGGGCCTATTGGCGTGCGCGGGCATAATAGTCCTCGATCTTCTGCTGGATTTCGGTTGCGGCCTGCAGCTCGTCGGGCAGGCGGGCGGCGTCGGTGAACTCGGCGTAGACCTCGCTGAAATCCATCTTCGAAAGGTCGAGCCGGGCGAACTCGTCGATCGTGAAGCCCAGGCACTGCTCGCTCTTCGGCTTGCCCCACGGCTTGTTCAGTTGCCGGCGGCCCTGCTCCTGCAGGATTCGCGACAGCTTGGACTCGAAGCAGCAGTAGACCTTCTTCTTGGTCAGGCAGACGCCGAGGAAGCTGTCCGAGCAATAGCTGCCGACATAGGCGCACAGCCCCTGGGCATCGCGCTGGTGGAGCAGCGCTTCCTCGCGACTGCAACCCAGCGCCATGAGCAGCTGGATGCCCGGGATGAGCGGGAATCCCTTGCCGCGACAGCAGTTGAGCGCCCCGAAGACCTTGGACGAGCAGGTGTTGCGCATGCCGCGGAACAGGGTGAGCGTGTCGGAGTCGAACTCGCGACGCGCCTGGTTCATCGCGTTCAGCGCGACGGCGGCATCCTTGAACTCGTCATTGGCCTCGCGCTGGATCGTCTCGCACGAGCCGTCGATGCAGTAGACATCGCCATCGCAGATGAACTGGTTGGCGCTGGCGGGCTGGTCCGGGACGGGACAGTCATAGACCCGCTCCCAGGTCCGGCAGGGCTCGTCGGTCAGGCAGTCCTCGCGCACGAGCGTGCAACCCGCCGTGCCTTCGAGGGCCTCGCAATCCTGCGCCTCCGTGAACTGTGCGCAGGTGTAGCTGCGCGTCCAGGCCCAGCAGGGCTGGGTGACCGCCACGCCATCGACGATGCGTGTCACGGGATCGCTGTCGGTGCAGGTCTCCGCGTCCTGCTGGCAGCTGCCGTCGGCGGCGAGGGAGGTGCAGCCGCTCTCGTTGCGCGCGGCCGTCGGGATGCGGGTGACCGTCTCGGCAAACCACAGCTGGCCCGTTGCGGGATGGGGAGAGCCTGAAAGCCCGGCAACCGGCGCGCTGCACTGGAGAATGTCGAAGCGATAGCGTCCGCACCGGCTGCTCGGTCTGAGGCCGTAATGGCGGACGACCTGGCACCCGTCCGCCGTGCCGACGTTCTCGCAGGTGCCGTTGCCGAGCGCTGCCGAGAACTGGTTGATCGGGGGCGCGAGCCCGGTGTGGAACGGGACTTCGGAATAGTACCGGTAGGTCGCCCGCTGCTCGAAGGTGACGTCGAGTGCGACACGGCAGCTGCGCGTCTCTTGGCTGGCCATGTACCCGGTGTTGCACGTCGCCATGTAGCGACCGGCACTCCCGGCGCCGGCGGGCAGCGGGACGCAGCGGCCTTGCGAGCCGCCGATCGCCATCCCGCTGGTGTAGGCGAGCGGGTCCTCGCTCAGGACCTTGCTGCGTGCGATCACCGCGTCGAGATCCTGCGGGGCAAAGCGCGCGCGCCGGTCTATCGAGTCCCGCATCGTGCGATAGCCGGTGCTCGAGCTTGCCTGGCTCGCGGCCTCCCGGCTCATGCGATCGGGATCGTCGAAGTAATCGGACTGGCTCGGCACGCCGCCGAAATTGGGAACCCGGCCCGCGTCGGGGCGGGTGGTCGCCGCCTCCTGCGCGTCGGCCGCCTTCTCGCGGCCGAACGCCTTGCCGTCCGCCTTGGCGGCCTCGGTCGTGGTCTGGGCGTGGGCGACCCCGCCCGGCACGAGGCAGGCGCAAGCGAGCGACATCGGGAGCAGCAGAAACCGTTTCATGGGGCCGGCCTTTCAAGTCGGGCGAGATGCTGGGCGGCGATGAGCGCGCCGGGGCCGCCGCCGCGGGCAAAGGTCTCCAGCGCGTAGGCGGCGCTCACATTGCCGCTCATGCGGTCATGCGGCGGGACGGCGGTCGTGCAGTCGAACCCGTCGCAAAGGTCGAAGTCGCTGCCGGCGACGACGTAGGTGGGCACCGCTTCAATCCCGAACGCGCGGAACAGCCGCGGATCGATCCCCACGCTCGCCAGATCCTCGCCCGGCCGCATGACTTTCGACAGCGCGGCCGTCAGCACCTTTGCGCTGTTCTGCGGCAGGCCGCGCAGGACGATCACGCCGCCCGCGCGGGTGACGTCGTCGATCATCACGCGCAGCGCAGCCGGCGGCAGCGACAGCGACGCAAAGGCGATGAAGCGCGGGGCCTCGCCCATGCTTTCGCTCTCCATCGTGCCGGCATCGGCGACCATCCGGTCGAAATCGAAGGTCTGTGCCGGATCGGGCCTCGCGTTCCTGGCGGCCTCGCCGGCGAAGCGCCGGCCATGCGTCTGGGCGTCGGCAGCGCTGGTCCGCGCCTGCTCGGCGACTTGCTCGGCGCGGGCGCGCGCTCTGGCCGCAAGCGCGTCGGCTTCGCCGGCCTGTTCGGCGGCGCGTGCGCGGATCGCCTCTAGATCGAGGTCCGGGTCGGCGGTCTGGGCCGCGGCGCCGGCGAAGGCGGCGGCGCCCGCGAGCGCGGCCAAGGCGAGGAGATGGGGGAGCGTCTTCATAGCGCGCAGCAGTTCCGTTTGCGCCAGACCAGGTAGCCCATGTCCTCGCCGATGGCGGGATAGACCTGGCCTGCCGACATGAAGGTGGTGGAGGCGCCGATGGGCGCGCAGGCGTAGCGGCCCTTCGTCTGCGGGTTGGGGTTGGTCGCCTGGAAGCGGTATTGCTGCTTGCGCATCACCGGCATCAGGTACTTGCCGCACAGCCCCTTGCTGCCCATCGTGCCCCACGCGACGAGCTCGCGGTGAAGCTTGTACGAGAAGCGGGCGAGCGCGAGGCGTGAGGCCTGGACATGGCCGATCGTCGCCGAGACGTTGCCGTTCAGCGGATACATCGTCCCCTGGCAGCCGGCGCACCAGAACAGCTCGTCGGTCGGCAGCTTCGCGGTCGCCGCGACGCAGTCGGCGGCGCAGGCGGCGAGCGCCAGCGGATTGGCGAACAGCACCGCCTCGGGATTGATGATCGCGGTGAGCTCGCTGTCCTGCCACAGCGGGTCGATCTCGGTGATGTAGAGAATGTCGACCGAGCCGGATTCGAGGCACAGGAAGTCGGCGACGATCTCCATCCAGTAGATCAGAGGATAGGCGTACCAGTGGACGTGCCACTGCGAGTTGTACTGGGTCGCGCCGCCGACCGCGGACGGGCCGGCCATGGTCTTGAACCCGATGTCGAAGCCCGGATCGAGCTTCATCCCGCCAAGGTTGACGAAGCACCACGGCTTCATGCTGACATCCGCGAGCCGCACCGGCTCCCAGAAGCCCATCGCGATCCCGGGCCTCAAGCCGCACAGGCAGACCGGGGAATCGGGATTGTCGGTGTCGGGCCGCTCCGAGGGCCAGATCTTCAAGCCCCCGACCGAGATCGGGAACAGGCACGACCAGCAGATGTCGGTGATCGGGTTGACGAACTTGCCGGTGCAGCGGCCCGGCCCGGCCTCGGCCCGCGCGGGGCTGGCGGCCAGCAGGCTAGCGGCCAGCAGCAGGAACAGGGCGCCAATGCGGGAATGGAGGTTCCTGCGAGTCATGAGGCCTTGCCCTTCTGCGGCTCGATCGCCCGTTCGGTGATCAGGAGGACGCGGCCCTGCTGCTCGACCGTCGCGGGGACCGCGCGGATGCCAAAGTGCTTCACGAGGCTGCCGCCCTGGTCGAAGTAGAACCGGCGCTGGCGGGCCTTCATCAGCTCGAGCGGCGCGCCGCGCACGAGGATCAGCTTTGCCCGCGTCGCTGCGAAGCGGCGCGCGGCCCAGGCAAGCTGCGCCGGATCGTCGCCGTCGAGGAACACGAGCGGTGCGCGCAGCGGCACGGTGTCGAGCGGATTGACCCGCGTGCCCGCGGCAATGATCACCCGGCCCTTCTCGTCGGCAATGTTACGCTCGACGGTGATCGTCGGATCGAAGCGCCAGCGGCGCGTTGCCGAGGCCGGGCCGAGGCCCGCGACCGGCTCGGGCCGGTTGACGCGCGCGATCGTGCGCCGCTTCAGCTCCTCGTTGAGCCGCGCTGTCTCCCCGGTCTTTTCGAGCCGGGTCAGCCGGGCGTGGATCTGCGCGAGCAGGTCAGGCTCGAGGATCGGCCAGACGGCGCCCTGCTGGCCGTAGTCGCGGGCGAGCGCCGGAGTAGCTGTGCCAAGCCAGGCGAGGAGCGGCGCGGCGATGAGCGTGGTCCGGTTCACAGGATCGGCCTCCCCACGCCAAGGATGCGCGGCGCACAGATCCAGCCGATCGCCGCGTAGCGGCTGTCGAAGCCGTCCTTGTGCTCGGTGGTGACGAAGTAGCAGCCCCGGGGAACGGTCCCGGTCGGACCGAGCGCTAGCGGCTCGCCGAGCCGGCTCCTCGGCTTTGCTCGCGCCACCAGACGTCCGTTGACGAAGAAGGCGCGGTTCCTTTCGGTCACGACGTCCCCCGGCACGCCGCTCACCCGCTTGCCGAACGGCTTCGGCTCGCTGCCGAAGTGCTTCACGAGCAGCGGCGAGGCCGGCGGATCGAACAGGATGATGTCGCCGCGCTCCGGCACGGCGCCGCGGGTCAGCCAGACCGCCCAATAGGGCAGGCTCGGGCTCGCGTTGATCATCAGCGCGTGGTCGCGCGCGAATGCGGACAGCGAGCTGAGCGCCAGCGCCGCTGCGCCGAGGCCGCCCCACAGCGCGAGGCGCGGCCATGCCGACGGACGCGTGTCAGCGGCGCGCATCGGGAGAGGCTCCCATCCGGCGCGCGACGTCGGCGCGCACCGCTTCGGTGAGATCGGGGGTGCTGCCCGCCACCACCGCTTCGGCGACGAGGACGGTGCGGCCTTCGCGCGAGAGCTGGCTGACCGAAGCCTCGACCGCCTTGAGATAGGCCTGGACCCGCTGGCGGGTTTCCTCAGGGGTCCGCCCGGCGCGCGCTTCGGCTTCGACGAAGTCGCCCATGATGCCGCTCAGCTGGACGGTGACCACCTCGCGCTTCTCGAGCGCGAGCAGCTTGTCGGTTGCCCACAGGCCCCAGAGCGTGGAGCCGACCATGCTCAGCGCGAGCGCGATTCCCGTCAGGCTGACGCCGAAGCGCCCCTTCGGAAGGACTGGTGTTGCCAATATGTTCTTCACGGCCTTTCCTCCCGGAGTCCTTCGTTGACCTCGCACAGGAAGCCGGGCAGCCGCAGGCAGGCGACCAGCGTGGCGAGGCTGATGAGGCCGAACTTGAGCTCATTGACGAAGCCGACCTGGCGGTCGGGATCGGCGCCGAGGAAGCGGTCGGCGAAATTCGCGAGCTGCGCGAAGAACAGCTCCACATCGCCGCCCGAGATCATCAGGAAGAACAGGAGCGGCAGCCCGAGCGTCATCAGGTAGGTCGTGGCGAGGAAGCCGCCCGCCTTGAGGAGGATGTAGCAGGTGTCGGCGGCATGGCCGCGCCAGCCCTTGCCGGGCGGTGGGGGATCGTCCTTCATGGCAAGCTCTTGCGCCGGTTCGGAGGGGGTGACGAGGTGGAGTGACATGGGTTTTCAGGTCCTTGCTTGAGGGTGGATTCAGGTGCGGCCCGCGAAGGCGATCCGCTCGATCGCGTCGGCGAGCTGGTGGCCGCGGGCGATCTCGGCATCGATCGCAGCGAATGTCTGGGGCGAGCTCGAGAACAGCGTCGCCGAATAGTCGTCGAGCACGAGCCGGCCGATCGCCTCGGTCTCCGGCCCCTTGATGAAGACCTCCGAATAGTCGGAGCCCGAGCGCTTGAGGCTGCGGATCAGCGTCTCGGTGCGGTCGTCCATGTCGAGGCGTTTGGAGGCCTTGAAGTCGGCGATAGTCTCGGGCTTCTGCTGGAGGATCAGCATCCAGTCGCTGTTCTCGAGCGCGGCGGTCGCCCCGTCCGACTTGTAGTAGTCGTTGAGCGACTGGGTCGCGGTGGCGAGCGCGCCGCCGTACTTGCGGCAGGTGCGGGCGTAGGTCTCGACGAACTCGCCCATCGAGCCGCCCTTCAGCATCGACCAGGCTTCGTCGATCAGCAGCAGCTTGCGCACCTGGCGCGGCGAGCGGGTCATCGCCTGGCTGGTCATGAACATGATCGCCGAGAGCACGACCGCCCGCAGCTCCTCGCGGCTCGCGAGGTCGGACATCTCGAACACCGTGAAGTCGGCATCGAGCGCGAGGCTCGCCTGGCCTTCGAAGAAGGCGCCATAGGTGCCGCCGGCCATGTAGGGCGCCAGCGCGGTCGCGAGGTCCGCGGCCGCCTCGTTGCCTTGGGCCGCCAGCGCCTCGCCGACGCCGGTGATCGTCGCTGCGACGCCATGCTCGCTCCACACGCTGTTGACCGCGCGGTCGATGAGCCCGCGCTCGGTGTCGTTCAGCTTCTGGCTGTGCCGCGCCATCTGCCCGACGATGGCCTTGACCATGCCGAAGCAGTCGAGACGATAGTCCTCATCCTCCTCGGCACGGGCCGCGTCGATCATCGAAAACGGATTGAGGCAGAAGCCGGCCTTCATCGTGAACTCGACGAAGCGGCCGCCCTGGAGCTTTACCGAATGCTCGAAGCTGCGTCCGTCGTCGATCACCACGACCTGCGCGCCCGCGCCGCGCAGCGCCGCGCACATCTCCTGCAGCAGCACCGACTTGCCCGAGCCCGACTTGCCGCAGATCGCGACATTGTGGTTGCCGGCGTCGTTCTCGAACGGCGACCAGAAGAACGGCTGGCCGCGCCGGCCGACGAACAGCAGGTGCGGCTGCGCGCTCCCGAGATATTCGCCCTGCATCGGCGCGATGTTGGCGGCGGTCGTCGAGAGCACCGTCTTGAAGCGCTTCAGGCGCTCCATGTCTACGCCGAGCCCGTCGGCGAGCGTCAGCGGCATGGCCGCGAGCAGGCCCTGGACCTGCAGGTATCGCTCGTCGGCGAGATCCCAGCCCGCGGCCTTGTAGATCGACTTGATCGCGCGCTCGTGCCGGTCGCCCGCGCCGAGCGGCGAATAGGCCGTGATGCCGTAGAACACCCGGACGAGCCGGCGGCCTTCCTGGAGTTCGGCCTGCACGTGCTGCCATTCGGCGGCCTGCTCGCCGATGCGCGGCAGGAAGCGCGCGCTCCGGGTGCCTGCGAGGCTGGTCGTGCGCATGAACTTGAAGCCGGCCTTGGCGCTGGCCGCCTCCTGGTCGGGATAGACGAGGCACAGCATCGTCGCGGCCGGGCAGGGAAAGCGCAGCTTGTCCGTGAACAGATCGCCGATCAGCCGCGCGCATTCCCACGGCGCCCAGCGCTGCGGCATGTTGCGGACCGCGAAGTGCCGTACGTCGAAGGCGTCGGGGAAGACGGTGCCGATCTCGGGAACGCCGTCGTTGGTTCGGCCGGTCGGGCGGAAGCGCTCGGTGCGCAAGTGCATCCGGTCCTCGTGGACGACGAGCTCGATGTCGTGGCGGATTGCCTGGGCGGCGATCGGATCGTTCGGATTGTAGGGCACTGCGTCGTCCTGCGGCGCCGTCGTCGGCGAGGTGAGGTCGTCGACAAGCGCGATCAGCTGCTCCGGACCGACCTCGGCGACGCCGAGATTGAGCGACTTCAGCATCGCGACCAGCCCGTCGCGGGTCTGCTTGAGCTCCTCGTTGGCGACGCCCTTCGTGGCGGGGACGCCCACCGAGACGATCACCTGGTGATGCCGGGCGTGGAACGGGGCGTCGGCCGAGCCCGACTCCCAGACGAGACCGTAGAGCCGCTTCGCCCGGTGGCGGGCGATCGCTTCATAGACCCCGCCCTGGACGTAGCGCGGCGCGAACCACGGCGCGACGATCCGGCTGATGCGCGGGGACGCGAGGTGCAGCACCTGGAGGCAGGCGCCGGGCGGCAGGCCTTCGGAGAAGAAGGCGCCGAGGATCTCGCCCGTGCGTTCGTCGGCGCCGATCAGCGGGGTCACCGAGAGGATGAATCCCTTCGAGCGCGCGTTGAAATAGAGCCGGCTCGCCGGGTCGAACACGCGGTAGGGCAGCCAGTCCGACAGCATGTCGAGCATCAGCGGCGGCCGGCCTTTCTCGGCATGTTCGGCGTCGCCGAGCAGGCCGGTCAGCACGCGGTCCAGGATCGTGTTCAGCCGCTCGGCCATCACTTGGGCTCCTTGTCGGCTAGCGCGGGCGTGGAGGGCGTGCCGTTGTCGCCGCTCTTTGGGGCCTTGGCGGCCTCGATCGCTTCGACGCTGGGGTAAGTCAGCGACGCCTCGCCGCCTGGCCGAGGGGTCCGTTCATGCAGGGGGGGCGACATGTCGAACCCCTCGACCGCCGGTGCCTTGGCACCGGCGACGGCCTCGCGCGCCGTGGAGGGGAGGACCAGCGGCGAGGAAACGGGGGAATCGGGAATGGGCGAGGCGGCGGGCGAGAAGGGCGACCCGAGATCGGGATCGGCCTCGTCGCCGCTTTCCTTTGCGGCAGACTCATCTGCAGCCTGGGCAGCCTTGAGCTGCCGGCCGAGCTGCCGCATCAGCGGCGGCGCGGCTTCTTCGCCGGGCTTGCGGCGCAGCTCCGCCGCCCAGCGCGGGTTTTCGACGACCGCCCAGGCGACCGCTTCGTCATGCAGCGTTCCGGCTTCATCGACATGCGCCGGGAAGACGATCTTGAGCGTGCGTTCCGACGTCCGGCCGGTATCACCGGCCGCAACCCCCGCCCGGACCCGGGCGAGCTCCGGCGAGGAGCGAGCCTGCTCGAGCGTCGCGGTCGCGCCGGCGTCGATCACCTGACTGGGGGCACAGCCGCCCTTGGGCGCGCGGCAGGTGAACTCGCCCTGGATGTTGGTGCCGAACGTGGTGCAGCCGCTCAGCGCCGCCGCGAGGCCGACGCAGACGATGAGGCGCTTGGGGAAAGGCATGGGGGTCATCCTTTGCTGGTCTGGCGGGGAGCGGCGCGGAGGAACTCACGCAGAGTGGCCGCGGGGCGATAGCCTTCGAGCACGGCGCCGTCGGACGGCCGCACGATCACCGGCGTGCCGCCGAAGCCGTGCGCCTTGGCGAAGGCCTCGTTGGCGTCGAGGCCGCTCGTGTCGCATGGCTTGGGATTGGCGAGCGCCAGGCCCGAATAGGCCATGCGCAGCGACAGTTCAGGACGGGGCGAACAGAGCACTCGCTCGGCCAGGTCGCGGCTCTCCGCGCCGAGGATCGAGATCGGGCGTTCCTCGACGCGCGCCCCGATCGCCTTCAATTCGCCCTCGAGCTTCTTGCAGTAGCTGCAATTGAAGTCGGAGAAGACGACCACCTTCGGCCCGTCCGCCGGACCCCAGGTAATCGTCCCGTTCGCCGGCAGCCCGGCGAGCGAGACCCGCGTGGGTACGCTGGGGCGCTGCTGCGGCGGCTCGTCCTCTCCGGCCTCGCGGCGCGCCGCGCCAGCGGTCAGGAGGTCCGGGTTGAGCGCCAGCAGCCGCGCCGCGGTCAGGTCCTGGCGCGCCTCCATGTCGTAGACGCGGCCGATGACGAGATACTTGGCCGCCCGGTCGACGTAGAAGAGGGTCGATTTGGAGGCGACCTCGCACAGGCCGCCGAGCCCGGAGCAGTCGATCGCATCGATGGGCGTCTTCGGAAGCCTGAGCTTGAGCGCGGCGCGCACCGTGGCGGTGTCGGGAGCGGCCGTCGGCGCTGCCAGGCTGGCTACGCCCCAGCCGGTGGCGGCGGATATGGCTACGGCGGCAGCGAGTCCGGCCGCAGGGCGCAGCCAGCGGCGGGCCGGCTTGTTGGGTGCTTCGATCGCGTCGGGGGTCATTGGGAATTCCTCACGTAGACGCCGTCGAGGAACACGATCTCGACATCGATGCCGGTCGGCATCTCGACGACGGGTTGGTACTGTTCGGCGCGCTCGATCAGGTACTTGCTGACCGTGTCGGCGGCGTCGGCGGCGCCCTGGCCGAGCCCGCCCGTCACGATGTCGCCAGCCGAGAGCTGGCCGCGCGTGCCGTCGGGATTAGTGGTGATGCCGGAGAACAGGCTGTTGGCGTTGGCCGAGAAGCCTCGGCCGAACCCGCCGATGATCCCGGCGAGCAGCGCCTGGCTGACGAGACTGCCTTCGCGGCTGACGACCCGTCCACGCACGCCGGACTTTCCGGCGAAGCTTATGAAGCCCTTGACCTCGCTCACCGCGACCCGGCCGCCGGGCTGGTCGCAGGTCATACGGGCCAGCTTCACATAGACCTTCTCCGAAGAGAGGTCGCCGCGCGCCGCACCATTGACCACGCAGCCCTGGATGCGGGTGGTGAGCACCTTCCCGTTCTGCATGACCGACCGCGCCGGGCCGGTAATCCTCAGCACGACCGGCAGCGGATCGGTCTGGCTGGCGACGCCCGCGGAGGCGTCGACGCCGACGATCACCCGCGCCGGGGCATAGGAGTTGGGCGGGAGGTAATCCGGCGAGTCCTCGACCACGACCGGCGGCGCCTCGGGGCGTGCCGCGCGAAGCCCGGTCGCGCCGGCCTTCTCGCTGGTGAAGCTCAGCAGCTTCACCTCTCCCGGAGAAGGGATCATCGCCTCGCCGCCGCCTGCCGCCGTGGTGGGCGGGGTGGTTCCGCGCGCATCATAGCTGCCCGCCTGCGGTCCATAGGCCGGCGGCGGCGTTGCCGGTGCGGGCGCGGAGGCCTGGGCGGCGAGCCGCGACTTGAGGTCTGCGTTCTCGGCCGAGATCGCATCGATCGCGGCCTGCCCGTCGACGCGCATGGCCTGGTTCTCTGCCTTGAGCGCGGCGAGCTGCGCCTCGACCTCGCTGCGCGGGACAGCGGATTCCTTGAGGGCCTTCTGCTCGCGCGTCACCGCGTCGAGCCGGTTGCCATAGCTGGCGACGAACTCGCGCTGCGAGAGGTCGCGGTTGACGAGACCGGCGGTATCGATGGTCTGCGCCGCCTGCGGGTCGTTGGACGCGCCGTCCTCGTCGCCGCCCAGGATGAACCAGCTGCCGCCGACCAATGCGACGGCGGCGATCCCGCCGAGCAGCAGCCTCTGCCGGCGCGCGGTCCGGGCGTTGAGGCCGGCCACTTCTGACGGCGAGGCGGGATCGGCCTGCAGCGGAGCAGGATTCTCGTGCAAGTCAGTCATGGCTGCCCTCCCCGTTGGCGCCGACCACGAAGGCCGTCGTGCTGGAGCCTGGCTCGAGCGTCGGGTTGACGATCGACACGGCGAGGGTGTCGCGGGGCGCGAGGTCGCGCTCGGCGAGCGTGATGGACTTGCGCCCGCGGTTGGTGATCCGGACGACCTTCCCGGCGAGGCTCGCGCCCCGGTATTCGGCGACAAGCTGGATCTCGAGGTCGCCGGCGCGCGCGGGCAGGTCGCTCGCCTGCCGCACCTCGAAGCCCTCGATCGTGCGGTCGTTCGCCATCGCCTGCACGAGCCGGACGGCGCTTACGCCAAGCGGGGTTTCGCTCTCCCATTCCGCGGCCTGGCTGGTGGCGATCGCGGGGTTGGTGATGAACACCTGCGCCGCCGGGATCGGCTCGACCCGGCACGAGACTTTGTAGACGAAGCCCTTCCTGGTCGTCGCAAAGAAGCTGATCGACCCGGCCGCATAGGTCTCGGGCACCGAGACATAGATGTCGCCGCGGATGGGTTCGTTGGTGACGGCGAAGTCGTTGTAGGGCGTGCCGGTCGACATCTTCGACACGCTCGCAAACTGGTCGCCGACGAGCGCGAAGCGGGTGAGCTCGCGGGCCGAGACCGAGCACTCGATGCCGGCGCCGTCCGCCGCCTGCTTGAACTGGTCGGCCGCATGCGCCGGCGAGCTCGTGAGCGCGAGCATCGCGGTCAGGCCGGGCAGCGCGCTGCGCGCAAGCCTCCTTCGTTGGTAAGCCATCACTGGGCCTCCTTGGATTTGTCTTGGGGTGGCAGCTGGACGAAGCCCGAGAGCGCGAGCCGCAGCCCCCGGTAGGTCCAGCTGAAGCGGAACCGGCGCTCTTCGCTGGCGATGACCTGCGCGCCGACGAAGGTCTTGAGCGTGCCGGTGACCTCGGATGAGAGCGCTTTCGGATCGACAGTCATCGTCCGGATGACGAATGCCTGGGTCACGTCCGAGCCGCGCTGCTCTTCGACGATGCGGACGAGCTCTGCCTTGAGGCGGCCGTGACTGGCCGGATCCGCCAGCTTGAGGATCTCGCTCATCCAGTAGTCGAGACCCTCGGGGCTGCGGTTCAGGAGCACGAGCGCGGTGTCGCGGGTGACGAGCTCGAGATAGTCGGCCTCGACCCCGGCGCTGCTCACCGTCAACTGCTTCGGCAGCGTCGGCAGCAGCACCACCTCGCGGTCGCGGGTCGCGGCGAGGCTTGTTGTAACGGCGAGCGCGACGGCCAGACCGGCACTGGTCAACGCGAACAGGTTGCGCTGCCTGAGCAGCGACTGCTGGCGCTCGTGCGAAATGTCGGCGAACATGGGTGTCTCCCCTCAACCGGCAAGCAGTCGGCAGTGGGAAGGCGGCGTCGCACGGAGGCCCAGGAATCCGGCCGGCAGATACCAATATGCGGCATGGGTGAGCCAGGAGCTGGCGCGTCCTGCTTTTGCCTTTCGCAGCGCGAACCAGGCGCCGAAGGCGACAACGATGCCGATGAAGATATGCTGGCTGAGGATGCCCCAGGTGAAGGGGACGATCATCCCGGCGAACTCGTCGATGGTCCAGAAGCCGATGAGCTCCGGATCGTCGAGCCGACGGGGAATGATGTACCGGTCCGCCATGGCGACGCGCCTTCCCTGCCCGGCCGTCAGATGACCGCGGTCACGACCGAGGTGACGATCGGGACACCCGTGCCCACGCCGATGCCCACGCCGACGGGAACCGCGACCTGGCTGAGCGAGAAGCGCCCGGAGGCGAGGCCGATCAGGCCGCCCGCGAGGCTGAGCACGGTGATGATCTTGCCGCCCGAGCCTTCGAGGAAGTCGGTGAACTTGGTGAGCGCCGGGGTGAAGGTCGTGTCGGCGCCGGCATAAGCGGCTCCGGCCGCGAGTGCGGCGATGGCGACGGGGATGGCAATGTTGGCGGCCCTGCCAACGCGATTGAGGCCGAGGCCGCTTGCGCCGAAGCGCCGGGGGAGGCTGAGAGACTGCATGTGAAGCTCCGCTTCGAGGGGTGAACGCAGCGTCCTTTCGTTCGCTGTGTGTTCCACATGCATCTAGGAAACGGCTGTAGGAAATAGGTCCCGGTGCATTGCCGTCCGCGGCGGACGCATATGGACAAACCGGCGGAGGCGCTGGCGGAGAGTCCCGCTGATCTCAGCCGCTCAGCAGGGACTCAACGCTGGAAAGCTCCGTGCGATGCGCCGGGGATTTCCGGCGAATCACCGTCTCGGCACGATTCGCCTAGAAACGAGATGTTCCTTATCTGTTCTTTTCGTTTTCCTACAGCATAGCTCTCGCGATATGCCTGCGACTCGCCACATCAACGGAAGAGTCGTGTCATGCATTCACCAACCTCCACCTCCGGTCACGCGAACGACTGTATCGCGCGTACCCTGGCCCATGCCGTCGAGTGCGCCGACAAGCCGCGGCACCAGATCGCCCGCGAAGTCGGCATGCACCGTGAGACCCTCCTGCGCGTCCTGCGCGGCGAACGTGCGATCGGCCTCGATGAAGCAGCCCGCATCCTCATCGCGTGCGGTGCAAGTCCGCGCGCGACCATCGTGCTCGCGCTGACCGGGCAGGAAGACCTGGCTTGCGAATGGATGCGCAGCGAGATGGGCGAGTTCCTCGAAGAGTTCATCAGCGCCCTGCCAGCGCACCTCGAGCGGACTCTCGGGCGAAGGGTGGAGGACGTCAGGCCGCGCTGGGCGAACGGCACGTCACAGCTCGTGGCGCGGATGCTCGCCAAGCATATCGACGACTTTCTGGGCCGCGACATCGCAATGTCGCTGGGCCGCTGAACAATCTTCCTCGGAGGGGACCGAGCTAGCAAACGACTGGACGACAAATGAATGCCCTTCCCCAGAGCAATGATGCGATGCCGCTGTCGATCGAAGTGCCCTCTTCGCCGCTCGCCCCTGGGCGGCTTCTGCGGTTGCCCGAGGTGATGACCCGGGTCGGTCTCAGGCGATCCGCGATCTACCAGCGCATGAGCGATGGCCGGTTTCCGCGATCGCGATCGCTTGGCCCGAAATGCACCGTGTGGGTCGAGTCCGAAATTGACGCGTGGATCCGCGACATTGCCAAGCAGACTTTCTGAGGCGAGACTGGCAGGCCACCGGACAGGCTGCGGCACGCAAGCGCTGCGCGGGAACTCGCCAATGACCAAGAGGAGTCAACACGCGCCGACACGGTAGCGATATAATCTTCAAATAATCTGAATATATTCGTGACCGATTATGGTCATTGCGCCATCATTAGCGTCATGTCAGACGCCTTTTTCTTGTGCCGCAACGCGAGATGCTTCTTGGCTAATGCCAGACTGCCGATGCTCTCAAGCGACTGCCGGATTTACTACCTCGCGATCAGCATTGAGCTTTCGCTGAAAGCGTATCTCCGTCTAGCTGGGTGGAGTGATGACGATACGAGGCTGTTGGTCAGGCACGACCTTCTAAAAGCGTCCGAGCTGGCCACAGCGCTAGGCCTCAATGTTCCGAGGGCGGACGGCGTTGCTGTCATCAGTTCACGGTATGCGAACGGTGGATTTCGGCATCCGCCGTCAATCGAATGGGGGCGATCCTTTGTGAGAGCCACGACATCCCACGCACTCACCCTGAACAATCGTGTGGCGAGATGCTTAGGCTGATCCGTCGCTTCGCCTGGCGCCATTTGCCGAAGTGGTTGGCGTGGCGGCTGACGATCTGGCGCGCATGGGGCCGACCATGGCCTCAGAACGAGTTTGACTGGTATAACTACGCCCTGCTTGGCGTCTCGCCTCTACGCCGGGAAATCACTCTAAGGCACTGGTCTGGCGAAGACGATGCTGAGATCGCCCGGCGGTTCGGGATAACTCTGAGCGAGGTTGTCTGGCATTACGGAATGACGACGGGACACATCGAGGCCATCTGGAAGGCCAAGAAGCGCCACGAGCATGATCGCCGATATCTGGAAATAGCCGAGAAGATTGTTGGAGAGGCTACCGTTCACTAGGTCGGAAGATATCTACCCAACGCCAAGGATGTACGACGTTAGATATAATGACGGAACGGCAGGGGTGGCAGATCGCCGACCGGGGCTGCCGTCAGAATGTCTCCAACTGCGTCCGCGAATTTGAGCGTCACGGGCAATCCGTCCGCGAACACACAGGCATTGAAGTTGATCTTAGTGAGGCCGAGCACATCGCCCATTACCCGCTCGAGATCGGCTTCGCCACGATGGATTTCGATTAGCAAAGGATTGGGAACTTCCCAGCCCGGATAGGTCGCAAGCCGCGGAATGAACCCCTTGGTCCATAGATAGCCGAGCCGATCGGTGGCTAAATAGGCTGTGCCGCGCTGCACGGGTTTCTTGCCGAGTCGGAAGAGCTTGAGTTCGCTAGTCGGTCGGATGCGAACGCCAATTAGCTGGGTTTCGTGAGGGACGGCCGAGGCGAATCCCGCCCATTCCTCGTCGCTGAACCGCGCTTTGCCATGAATGAAAAGCTCCGAAGGCGAGTGTCCATGCAAATCGCGATATGCATCGACAACCAGCGTCATCAACTCGGCCGCCTTCTCGCGCGTCAGGTGAAACGACCGATCAGCTTCTGAATACCAGGGGCCGACCGCGCCACGGAACACGACGCCGTCGCCGCTATCGAGGAACATCTGCGCACCGCAACAGGCATTGGCGCCGCCGAGCGCGGTGTCGTCCTTCTTGAATACGAGCCCGACATAGCAGACGCCAGGGCGCACATCGGCCAGTCGCCACGGCCGACCGCTCGCTTTGAAAAAGGCGGTGGTGCAAAGATTCCAAGCGATTGTCGCCGGATCCTGCGTCGTGCGCTGCTGGCGGCCCTTATCGTCGACAAAGGCTTCCGGCGTGAGGGTCGTGTCGCGCACGATCTGGATCACCGCTTTTTCGTCAAGCAGCTTGGCCTTTAGTTGATGATGGAAGTTGAGTTCGTAGCGGTAGATCTCCGCCGCCTCCCGATCCTCGGGAAAGAGCGAGCCCATCTCGAGTACCTTCTTGCCCGCCTTTCGACCTAGGTAGGCGTCACCCGTGACTCGCTCCTCGCGCGGCACCGTGGACTTTGGGCGGCCGAAGCGATGGACCTCTTCTGGGATGACCACGAACCACAACGTCGGCGGCGCTTCCTCGTGCCGGAGATAGCGCCGGATCGGCGCCTCGAAGAGGTTGACCGCCTTAGCGATCGCCTCATGACGATTTTCGATCCTGATCGCACTGGCGAGCTCGTCGGCATCCACCGTAATCTCGGTCATCGGTCGTTCCGGCCAGCGCGTCTCGAACACCGCTTCAAACCCGGGCCAGCTGGCATGATGTGCGACGTTCGCGTTGGCCGAGGGAATATGGCCACGGATGCGCTGCGACCAGGTCCTGAAACAGTTGAGACCCGCCGCAGTGCCGATCACGCCGATGCGCATTTCGGCCGGGTGACTGTTGCCGCCGAGCGGGCCGAATAGAAACAGCCCGTCCTTCGGGTGCTCCAGGCGCTGCTGATAGCCGAAGCTTAGCATCGGTTCGGGAAGTTGACGTAGCTTGATCGGGCTCATGCCACATCCTCGTCGTCGAGCTCGTCGAACGGACCCGCATCCTCGCCGTCGTCGAGCAGATCGGCACCGGTCTCGCTATCGAGGTCGCCATCGGTCTCGTCGAGACTGGCGACGCTGTCGCCGACGATGGTGGTCGGGACTTCGAACACCGTAAGCGATGCCGCCAGTTTCATTTCAGCGCTTCCGCCTAACGGAACGGCGATCACCTCTTGGCCGTCCGCAAGAAAGGTGACGAGCCCATTGAGAAGCGCCCGCCACTGATCGTTCCACCAGTTCTTACAGAAGCTCCTGCGCAGCCGAGCCATTTTCACCTTGCTATCGATCGGTGTAACGCCGTCCGTCGTGAACACGACCTGTGGCTTCAGTTCGAAGTGCCATTGCCGTCCGACCACCGGATGAATGCTGACTGCAAAACTCCAATAGACATTGCGCTTGATGCTGCGTCCCGACAGGCGCTTGCGCCGCTTCTTTCCATTGCGGTCGGTGAAGACGATCGTGTCTTTTTCGATTAGCCCGCGCGGAACATAGAATGCGCTACCATGCGCGAAGTCGTAACGCCGCAGCCCCTTGCCAAGGACAAAGCGCTCCCATGCCTGGCGCAGTAGATTGACCATCATCCGCCGCGCATCGGCCCCTCGCAGGTCGGGGCCTCCGCTGGGTTCACCTTTCAGGAATTTTTGCAAATCGATGTCGTAGGCCGGCTCGACCCCGATATCCGGGGTTTCGGCATCGACGATTTCGCCCGCGCGCGCAAAACCGAATCCGAGCCGGTCCCAAGGCACGATCGGTGTCCCGAATTTGCCGAGCTGCTTCGCCACCGTCTTCGGCTCGGCGCCATAGCGGCAGAGGTAGGCCTGCGCGGGAAGCGCGCGAATTTGCAACCAACTGCCCTCGACCTGCTCGGGCTGCTTCGCAATCGCCGCACTCTGCCGCAGTCGGAAATTCCTAAATTCGGCGATCCCCTGCGCTGACGCACCTTCGACCCTGCCGATTGCGCGCTCATCGAGCGCCTCGAACAGCTGGTGCAAACCATCCGCCCAATTTCCGTTAAAATTTATCGCGTTGAGCCGAATGACTTGTTCTGGGAATTCGTCGAATGGAAGATCGTCCAGCCGGACCGGGATGATGAAGCGTGGATTCTGCAGCTTTCGCGACGTCGCCACCGCCAGCGCTATCTCATCGAGCACGCCGGGTTTAGTGACGGAAGCTCGTGAAAGGACCAGCACCACTACCGCCGCATGGTCCTTGATAGCGTCGCCAATGTCGCGCCAGAATGGCTCCCCTCCCACCAAGCGCAAGAGGTCGCTCCACACCTGATAGCCGGCGCCGATTAATCTCGTGCCGAGCCAGGCCGCAAACTCGTTGTCCTCGGCGTTGGCGTGACTGATGAACACGGTCTGCCGCACGATCTGCTCGGGCTCCGCGGTCACCACCTTTACGGTATCGATATCGCTCATGCCGGCATCACAACATTGGCGATTTACGGCGACAAGCTATTTTCGCCGCCGTCGCATGCTTAGTCACGGCGTTGAGTCCGCGCGCGACGAAGACTGAGGTATCATGATAAGTTAGCCCGCTGTTCGCCTGAATAAGATGGGCGCAAGCTCGGCTTGCCGGGAGGTCCCGTGTAGGTAAGCTGCGCAAATGCCGTCCGTTGATCCCATCCATCCCGACGTCCTGAAGGAAAAGCAGCGGCGGCTGCGCGATGGGTTTCCGACGCCCCTTACGCTTCGTGTGCACCGGTCGCTCTCATGGCTGCGTCGAGCGCAAGCTGAGACGAATGACCTCGACGTCCGCTTCATCCTGCTGTGGATCGGCTTCAATGCCGCCTACGCCGGGGATATCGAGGCTTCAGCAAGTTCCCCCGCGCCGGAGGGCGAGCGCGGCTTGTTTCAGGCCTTCTTCTCGACGCTCGTCCAGTTCGATTCCCGGCACCGAATCTACGACATGGTCTGGGAACGGTTCAGCCAGGAGATCCGCCTGCTCCTGGGCAATCGCTATGTTTATCACCCCTTCTGGCAGCATCAGAATGGGGTCCCCGGCTATACCGATTGGGCCGAGAAGCTTGAGCGCAGCCGGACGGCGATCAATCATGCGCTGCGCGAGCACGACACGGTCAGGATCCTGTCGATCCTCTTCGATCGCCTCTATGTCCTGCGCAACCAGCTTGTGCATGGCGGCGCGACCTGGAACAGCGACGTCAACCGCGACCAGGTTCGCGACGGCGCATCGCTGCTTGGATGCTTGCTGCCCATCTTCATCGACCTGATGATGGACAACCCCGACCACGGATGGCCGATGCCGAACTATCCTGTCGTGGAGTGACGCGCGCGATCTTTGGCCACTCCGACGCGGGTTAGGTATCGCTCTCAGCCAGATCGACGTGGCTGATCCCGTCCCGGCCATTCACGGGCGGCTTGAGTACGCCGGCCGCAACCGCGTGTCCGATGCAGCCCTTGTCCATCCGTCGCCGGTCGCCGTTGAAGTCGAGGAACACGGGAATCGTACGGCTTCCTAGGTGCCACGAGATTCGCTTCAGATACTCGTGGAAATAGGCCTGCCTTGCCGTGCTCGGCGCGGGCGTGGTTTTGCCGAGGCTGTCGGCGTCGATGGGTGAGGCCGCCTTTACGAATACGTCTGATTGGCCGCTCACCGGCTCATATTCCAACGGCACGGCCGTCCATTCCGGCATTCTCGCGCGCTCCCGCAATACAGGCACTTAGCTTGAAACGAAGCAGGCTCTCCGTCTAGACTGAGCGCAGGCGTAGCGGGGGCTCACGACCGATTTTGTCGCACACGCCAGGGACGGGGGCCCGATGCGCCGGTACAACGATTCACTTCTTCATTCCGCGTCGGACCTGAATGCTTTCCTCGGCTGTGCCCACGCGGCCGCCTTGAACCTGCAAAAGCTCGTCGACCCGCAATCCCTGCCGGACAGGGCGGAGGACGACGAGAGCGTCCAGCTGATTCAGCAAGCCGGCCATACGCACGAGGCGAGCTACCTCGCCCAATTGAAAGCTGGCGGGCATGACGTCGCGGAGATCGCAGGCGACGGCAGCCTTGAAGCGAGGGCGGAGGCGACGCTTGCCGCGATGCGCGCAGGCCATGAGATCATCTACCAGGCCACCTTTCTGACGCCGCCGTGGCATGGCTTCGCGGACTTCCTGCGTCGGGTGGAAATCCCCTCCGCCGTCGCCGCTTGGTCCTATGAGCCGATCGACACCAAGCTCGCGCGGACCGCCGATCCGAAACACGTTCTCCAGCTCGGTCTGTACTCCGATCTCATCTCCGAGATGCAGGGGACGGCGCCGCATTCGATGCACCTTGTTCTCGGCGACGGGCGCGAGGAGTCGTTCCGGCGTGTCGAGTTCCAGTACACGCTATCGAACGCTAAGGCTCGCTACCTCGACTTCATCGGCTCGGGCGCCAAGGGTTCGGTTGGCGAGCCCTGTTCGGCTTGCGGCTATTGCGGCTGGCGCGAGCATTGCGAATCCATCTGGGAGGAAGCTGACCACCTCAGCCTTGTGGCGGGCATCAGCCGCGGCCAGATCGACAAGCTCCGCGCTGCGGGCATCGACTCGGTCGAGGCGCTGGCGAGAACGCCTGAGGGAGCGCGGATCCCGAAGATGTCCGCGGAAACATTCGCACGTCTGCGCGCCCAAGCTGCGCTCCAAATCGAGGCAAGGACCGGCGAGCGCCGGGTCGAGGTACTTCCAGTGCAGCCCGACCGCGGGTTTGCCAGGCTTCCTGCTCCGGATCCGGCGGACCTGTTCTTCGACCTTGAGGGCGATCCGTTGTTGCCCGGCGGCCTCGAGTATCTCTGGGGCATCCATTACCGCGAGGAAGGGCAGCCGCGCTTCATCGCGGAATGGGCGCATGATCGCGATGCCGAACGCCAGGTGTTCGAGCGCATCGTCGACCTGCTCACCGCGCATGTGGCCGCCCACCCACAGGCGCACATCTATCACTATGCCGCCTATGAAGTGACCGCCCTGCGGCGCCTGTCGACCGCCTATGCATCCCGCGAGGACGCCGTTGACGCGCTGTTGCGGGCCGAGAAGTTCGTCGATCTCTATTCGGTCGCGAGGCACGCGATCCGCACCTCCCAGCCCTCGTTGAGTCTCAAGGCGCTGGAGGCGTTCTTCGCCGCAAGCAGGGACGAGGCGGTGACCAAGGCGGACCAGTCCATCGTCTTCTATCATCGCTGGCGCGAGACCCGAGACGAGAAGTTCCTTCAGGACATCCTCGATTACAACCGGGTCGATTGCGAAAACACCGAAGGCCTGCGGAACTGGCTGCTGGAGCTGAGGCCGGGCGGAATCGAATGGTGGTCGCGCCGGGATGCTGCGCCGGTGGCGCCGGTCGAGGAGGACCCCGCCGAACTTCGGCGCGAGCGGCTTCGCCGGCTTGTTCGCGAGCAGGCGACCGGGCTGTCCGAGCGTGGCCGGGAGCTCCTCGCGCACGTTATCGATTTCCACCGCCGCGCGAAGAAGCCCGAGCAATGGGCCGTCTTCGATCGTTGCGAGCGGCTCGAGGACGACCTCGTCGACGATGGCGAATGCATCGGCGACATCAGGCCGGCGCGGGAAGACTGGCTTCGGCCGGAGAAGCGATCGATCGTCGCCACCTACGCATTCCCGCCGCAGGAGACGAAACTGCAGCCGGGGAAGGACGTGCTGCACGCGCCGTCCCGCCAGCGGCTGGGCAGCATCCAGAGCCTCGATTGCGAGGCCGGCATCGTCGAGGTAAAACGCGGCGCGAAGTCCGGGACGGACTGGCCGCTAGGCGGTTCGATGATCCCTGGGTGGCCGATCGACACGGACGTTCTTGAAGGCGCGGTTCTGAGGGTCGCCGAATATCTGGCAACCGGCGACAACGACCTGACACGCGAGCTCCGGGAGTCGGGCGTGCCGGTCAGCAATCGATACCGGGCAACCGTCGATCTCATCGAGCGAGCCTCGCCGCGCTTGGCGAACTGGCCCGGCGGCAACCTTGTTGGTGAGAGCGAGAGCCTGGTCGAGGCGGCCACCCGCCGTGCGCTCGCGCTCGACCGCTCGACCCTGTTCATTCAGGGGCCGCCGGGCACCGGCAAGACCTTCACCAGCGCGCATGTGATCGTCGCCCTCCTCAAGGCCGGCAAACGCGTAGGCGTCTCGTCGAACAGCCACAAGGCCATCAACAACCTGCTCGCCAAGGTGGAGCAGGTGGCCGGCGAACAGGGGTTCTCGTTCGACGGGGCCAAGAAGGTCAACCGGAGCGATCCCGAGACACATCTGAGCGGTCGCATGATCCAGGATTTCGACCGGGCGAGCGACATTCTCGATCAAGGTTCGCAGCTGGTTGGCGGAACCGCGTGGCTCTTCGGAATGCCCGAATTCGACCAGTATTTCGATTACCTCTTCATCGACGAGGCGGGCCAAGTGTCCCTCGGGCACCTCGTCGCGATGGGAGCCGCAGCACGCAACATCATTCTCGTCGGCGACCAGATGCAGCTCGGCCAGCCCATCCAGGGCGCGCATCCCGGCGAGAGCGGACTGTCGGTCCTGGACTATCTGCTCGAAGGCGCGGCGACGATCGCCGCCGACCGCGGCATTCTCCTCGACACCAGCTGGCGCATGCATCCCACAATCTGCGGTTTCATCTCGAGGGCAGTCTATGACAGCCGCCTGAAGGCCGAGGACGACAACGGCCGCCAAGCGCTTGTCCTCTCGGCTGCGCACCACGCTCTTCAGCCGTCCGGCATCCGGCTGGTGGAGATGGCGCATAATGGCTGCGGTCAGCGGAGCGACGAGGAAGTCGAGTTAGCCGCCGAGCTCATCGAGAACCTGCTCCAGCAACGGTACGTCGATCGCGCCGGGAATGAGGCGGCCCTGGGGCTGGGGAACATTCTTGTCGTCGCGCCCTACAACATGCAGGTGAACGCCTTGAAGACCCGGCTCCCGACGGGCGCGCGCGTCGGAACGGTCGACAAGTTCCAGGGCCAGGAGGCGGAAGTCGTCATCGTCTCGCTGACCACCTCCACGCCAGCAGACCTGCCGCGCCATGTCGACTTCTTCTACTCGAAAAATCGCCTCAATGTGGCAATCAGCCGCGCGCGAACGCTCGCAGTGGTCCTTGCCAACCCAAAGCTCCTCGAACTGGACGCGAAGGCCGTCGAGCACCTGCGGCTGGTAAACACACTGGCATGGCTCAAGGCGGAAGCGTCGGGAGAGGTTTATGGATAATGCTGTGGCGAGCTATCTCGCCATCTTCACGAAGCGTGCCAAAGACGCAGGACTGGACATGAGGCCGCCCGGGAAGAACTGGGCGCCGATTGGCTTCGTCACCTTTCACCAGTCCTACGCCTATGAAGACTTCGTCGAAGGTCTCCGGCCGGTCACCGGCGATGAGGACGGCGCCGAGAGTCAGGATGGCGGCTTCAGGCTAGAGCCGCGCAAGGGCGTTTTCCGGGAAATCTCGGCGCTAGCCGAGCAGGCGCGCAAGAGCCCCGGTCGGTCGGGCGGGTATGACCTCGGCGATCGCCAGTTCTTCAAGATGTCGCTCGGTCGGGCTGGCGCCGAGGATCATATCTACGATGCCGCGATCGAGGGCGGTTACATCGTGCTCGGATGGGGTGGAGAGGTCGACTGGTCCGATCCGCGTTACGAGGACTACCAAGCGGTTTTCGACAAGTGGAACGAGATCGAACCCGGCACCAAAGGTAACAGCGGCAATATCTCCCAGGTCTGGCGATTCCGCGGCAGCATGCGCGAGGGCGACATTGTCATCGTGTCAGAAGGGAATTCGCACTTCCGCGCGATCGGCGAGATCACCGGTTCCTATTATTACGAGCCGACCGGCGAGCAGACCTACAATCATCGCCGGCCGGTGCGTTGGCTTCTTGTCCTTGACGAGGCGCTGCCGATCGACACGATCTACGACGGCGCGCTGACGATGCAGTCGTGCTACCTGCTCAAGGAGGCGAAGGTCAAAAAGGAGGCTCTTTCCCGCCTCCTTCCCAGCGACACTCCGGCTGTTCCTTCGGCCCCCGACCAGTTTGTGCTCATCATCGACGAGATCAACCGGGCCAATATCTCGAAGGTGTTCGGCGAACTGATCACGCTCATCGAGCCCGACAAGCGCCTTGGCGAAACGAACGAGCTTCGGCTCAAGCTGCCCTATTCCGGGGACACCTTCGGCGTGCCTGCCAACCTTCACATCGTCGGCACGATGAACACGGCAGACCGGTCCATCGCGCTTCTGGACACGGCGCTGAGGCGGCGCTTCCGCTTCAAAGAGCTGATGCCTGATCCCGACCTGGTGCCCGAGGATGTCGAGGGCATCAACGTGAGGCGGCTCCTCCAGACCCTGAATGATCGCATCGAATACCTCTTCGATCGCGAGCACCAGATCGGCCACGCCTACTTCCTTGGCTGTGCGACCAAGGAGGGCGTCGATGAGGTCATGCGCGCCAAGGTCATCCCGCTGCTCGCGGAATACTTCTACGAAAACTGGGAGCGGGTCCGGCAGGCGCTCGGGGAAATCGAAGACGATGGCGGCTTCATCGTCCGCCGGAAGCTTGCGCCGCTCGCCGCAGGCGAAGGCGACTACGTGAACGAGCGGTGGCGGTATACCGTCCGCGACACGTTCAGCCATGAAGCCTACCGGCAGCTGACGGGATGATCCGCCGAAGCGTCCGCGAGTGGGATTATATCCCTATCGAGGAGCCCGGCCCGGGTTCGTTCAGCAGGGCGGCCGCAGATCGCATTGTCGAATGTGCGGCCGCCGTTCGGTCGGCCGGCCTCGACGGCGAGCGCATTCTGGTGAACCATCCGAAGAAGCTGCGCGCCCAGCAGGTCGTCGGCGTGATCGCTGCCGATGACGTGACGCTTGAGATCCTTCCTAAAATCGACGGTAACGAAAGCGACGCAGCCGCGCGCCGAAGCCTTGTCCACATGCTCGCAGCCGTGCTCGATCTCGACATCGTCGAGGGCAGTCTGACGGATCTCGGGTGGCAGCGGGACGACCTGCTCGAAATTCTCATCCGGCTGTTCTGCGACCGTCTGTTCGAGGCGCTCCACCGCGGTCTTCCCCGCCGTTACGTGCCGCATGAAGATGACCTCGCGGCCCTGCGAGGCAGGTTGGACGTCAAGCGGCAATTCACGGTGCTTGCAGCCAGTCCGCAGCGATTGGCGTGCCGCTATGACGAACTGAGTGCCGATATCGCTCTCAACCAGATCATGAAGGCAGCGGTGACCAAGCTCGCCAAGGTTGCGAGGGCGCCGGAGAATCAGCGGCGGCTGGCGGAGCTCAGCTTTGCCTTCGCCGACATCACCGCGCTGCCCGTCAAAGCCCTTCCTTGGCATCAGGTCGTCATCGACCGGACCAACCGCTCGTGGGCGCAGCTACTCTCCCTCGTGAAGCTGTTGCTTGGCGATCGCTTCCAGACGACGAGCAGCGGTGACGCTCGCGGTTTCTCGCTCTTGTTCGAGATGAACAAGCTGTTCGAGGAGTTCGTCGGAAGGAGCCTCGCCCGCGCGCTGGCTGGAACGGGCTATGAGGTTCGCCTGCAGGGCCCGCGCGGCTATGCCTTGGCTGACCTGCACTCAGGCCAAGACCGCTTCGCGACGAAGCCGGACATCACAATAGCCAGCCGAGGCGCACCGGTGCTCGTCATTGACACCAAGTGGAAGCGTCTCAAGGGGGCCATCGACGATCCAAAGTACGGTGTCGGCCAGGCCGACGTCTACCAGATGATGGCCTATGCCCACGTCTACCAGTGCGAACGGCTGCTACTCCTGTACCCGCACCACGGAGGTCTGGGGTCGGACGCGGCCGGGCTGACCTGCGTGCATCGGATCAACGGGACGGACGATAGCCGGATCGGCGTTGCGACATTGTCTCTCTCCAACCCGCGGGCGGCGGTCGGACAGCTGAGAGCGCTTCTGTTGGCCGACGATCTTGGCCTGCAACCGAGGCGGTCCGCCGCAGCCTAGGGCCGAGCGGAGAAGGAGTGGCCGCACGCCCCGGCTTGGCGCCTTGGCTCGAACCGGCCCCGCTTTGCGGCGGAAGGCAGTGCGCAATACCGGTGAACTAGGCTTTTCGGCGGGCGCTGGGCTTTGGCTTCGTACGTGAGGCCGGGCTGCGTTTGACCGGTGCAGGCACGGCTTCGACCGCCGCCATCGCGCGTTTTGCGGCCGCCCGCAGTGGAGAGAGGTCGGGCCTGCCGTCAGCGCTTGGCAGGAGGCCATCGGTCAGCAGCATCCACGCCTCCCATTGCGCGTCGTCTCGCCAGGTAAACCCTTCGACGTCGCCCTTGATTTGCGCTCGGTCGCGACGCTCGAGCGAGAACGCGATTATCAGCTTTCGCCGATGTAGGCCTACCAGCGTGTGGAGGGTCGCGCCGTCACGCTTGTGGAACCGGAAGAAGGCTTTCTCGTCCCAGATCGCGCCAGTACTGACGGCCTGCCCTTCCTCGTCCATCATCTCGGGCGTGAGGGCATCCCACCTCGACGGGATCACCGGCTCCCAGATCGACCGCCACAGGGCGTGCATCGCCAACGCGAATTCCGCGCGCGTGAGTTCGGCCACAGCCCGGGCCGCGAGATAATCGCCTAGTTCTTCCCATTCGATTTCCGGGGGAAGGCTACCAGCGTCCACGGCGAGGAGCGCGTCGACACCGGCGCGCGTCGCGGATTCGGCGAGGTAAGCTGCGACGCTGCTAGGCAGCGTCGCTCCATTGGTCCTCTCGGTCATATAAAGCGGTCCCACACCATGCGCCGGAAGGCGCGGAAGTCGTCGTCGTCGGAGGTGAGCGCCAACTCACGCTCGAAGCGGCGTAGGAAGCCGCTCCAGTGCACGAACCTCCAGCCCCGGTTTGCGCTGAGGCGTTTGCGTGTCGCGTCGCTGGCCTGGCGGGCCAGCACGACCAGTGCACCTGTCGCCTGCCCGGCCGACCTGCCGGCGATGGTCATACCTTCGTCACCCGCGAGCCGCGCGTAGGCGCCGAGCGGGTTATGTAGCTTGTGGTCGATCTTGACTTCAACAGCGGCTCCGTAGGTCTTCGCCCCTTTCCTGCCCGTGACGAGTAGGTCCACTCGCCCGCCCGCTGCGGGCACCTCCGCGCTGGCCCGCCCGTTGTCGAGTGATTCGGGCAGGGTAACTCCAGAGCAAGGGAGTGAGCGCAGGAAGGCGAGGATACGCTTCGCGCCGCCTTCGTTCAAAAATTCGGCGAGCGGGCGGGTTATCTGTGTCTCGGTCAATCGGAACCACGGTGCCGGGTCGACGTCGAGCGCTGTTCGTGGCGCACCTCCGGTCAGATAGAACCGCATGCGTGTTGCGTGCTGTCGCGCGTCGAGAAGGGGTTGCCGCGCCGCCAGACCGCGCGCCTCCCTCGCGCCGGTGCCGACACGCTCGCACCACCTAACGAGCGACATCCTGTCGAAAGGTTCGCGCGGTGCCCGCGACAGGGCCAATTGATCGCTCTGGTTCGCTCTTTTCTCGTCCAGCGCCTGCCAGCGACGGGCGATGCGCTTCGAGCGTGGTCCACCTGCCGGCAGTTGAGGGTTCCTTCGGCTGACATGTTTGTCGCCGGATCATGGCCCATTTCCTGCGATACGCAATCAGCAAAGACGATGTCGCTCGTAGCTTCGCTTGGAGAAGGCAAATCGATCTTTCACGGGTTGGCCCGCCGACGGTCCCCAGAGCGGTCCAGCCGCACGCTCATCAGAGGTCGCTCCGGACCAAAAATTGATCGAGCCCGACGGGTATGCCTCAGGCCGAAAGGAGAGGGAGCGGTTTTGGCCATTGGGTCACCGAGTCCGGGATATTGCTCCCAGATTTTCGGCCCGAGCTCCCGGCAATGATCGGCGCGGCCTCCGGAATTGGTAACAAGCAGCCGCAGGGGCAGCTCAAGAGAGATATGCAAGCTGTCTCCCACCATCCGCCGCGATCACCGGCACCATGCACCTGCTGAGTTGCCTAGCGACCATCTTGCCATCACCCGTCCGGACGGGCTGCAAGATGTTTACAGGAGATTGGCAAGAAGGTGCGCTGGCGCTACTTGATCGCCGCCCGGTCTCTCTGCCGCCCGCGCGTTGCCGGGAGCATCTGACTGATTTTGGACCGATTCACTGGACACTTCGCAGAAGTGTGGGCGTAAATGTGGGCGTAGCATTTTGGCTGCCTAAAAAAGCTCTTTGTTTCAAGACGATGGTGTGGGAGTTCGAATCCCTCCCGCTCCGCCACCATCTTCCCCACCGACAGAACGGCGCCTGCGCAGCGCGTCGGCGGCGCAGCCAACTGAGGCTCGGAAACGGATCAAATAATGCTGGCAAGGCCCTCCCCTCCGGTCTTTGACACAATGGAAGGAGGGAATGGCGCACCCGGAACGTCATTCATTAATGAATAGATTTCCCTTTTCGCGCCTACGTCGACGCCTCTTGTCGGTTCATCAAGGATGAGAACTTTCGGGCCGATTCCGATCCATTTG
>JBGTUD010000003.1:0-70379 GCA_041939405.1 Sphingopyxis sp.
GGCCTCGAGGATTTCGTCCCGCTTGTTCTGTATCCGCTCGGACTCCCCCCCCACGCCCACGACCATGGGGACGCTCCCGACGAGCGCAGGCAGCGGGACCGCAATCACCGAGCGCCCCGGCGACATTTCGCCGTTGCTTTCGGCATAGCCGAGGCGTCGCACGTCTTCGACCTGCCGCATTATTTCAGCCTGCGAGATAGCGAGGTCCGGGGCAAGTTCGGCGTTACTGCGGCGAACGAGAAGCGAAATTTCGATTTCGCTCTTCATGCTCAGGAGCACCCTGCCCAGCGCCGTGCGCGTCATCGGGCGGAGCATCCCCGACTGAATCTCCATTCGATGCGGCTGGTCCGGCATCTGCACCCACACATATTGGCAGTAAACGCTGTTCTGGATGCCGAGTATAACCGTCTCGTTGCACGCAACACGCAGGCTCTCGAGGTGAATTTCGAGATCGGCCTCAAGGTGGAACTGTCGGTGGAGCCAGCTTCCCAGCAGCATGATACGGATGGTGGGAAGATACGTCCGCTCGACGCGATTATGCTCAAGATAGCCCATGCGCACCAGATTGCGGACGAGCATCGTCACGCTGGGCTGCGGGATCGCCAGTGCCCGCACGATCTGTCCGATCGTCTGCGGCGTCTGGCAGAGAGAAAAATATTCGAACAACGCAAGGGTCCGCTCGGCGGATTTGATCGACCGTTCGCATTTGAGTGGCTCGGCCTCTTTCCACGGCGTCAGCATGTTCATTTCCGAGTTCGGAAATATCATGGCCTCTCCTCCATCGCCGGGCGCGCGAGCATTGGATCGTCGCAGCTTCACCGGTCGATCGCATAATAGTCCAATGCGCCAAGGCTGCCCATCGCGCGCCGCCCATGATTACATATGTAATGGCGCAACGAAGAACGTCAAATGGACCGCTCGGGGAGCAGCGCAGCCTATAATATGTATCAACAATTTACGGCGCCATCCGCTAGTCCGCAAATCGCCGGACGCGGTCATTGCCCCTGCATGTAAGCGTCAAAGCGCGCTTTGAAGTCGGGGTGCCAGCGCGAAAGCGCCGGCCTGTTCTCGATCAGGTCGCCTGCCGCCCAGGCGATTCGCCGGGCATCCATTTCCGGCGTGGTTTCATTGTCGGGGCAGAGGATGTAGAAGTCGCCCCGATCGAGCGCGGCCAGCAGATAATCGCTCACCTGCTCGGAGGTCCACGCCGCAGCCGGCTTCTCCGCGAAATGAGGTCGCATCATTCCCGTATAGGTAAAGCCCGGAATGAGCAGATGGGCCGTCACGCGTTCGCCTGTCTTTTCGCGCAATGTGTGGGCGAGCCCCTCGGTAAGGGATTTCACCGCGGATTTTGCGACATTATAGGCGGTGTTGCCCGGCGGTTGGGTGATGCCCTGCTTCGAACCGGTATTGACCACGAGCGCCGGGCGGTCGCTCTCGATCATCGACGGCAGGAAAATGCTGACTCCGTTGAAGACGCCCATGAGGTTGACCGCTAGCAACCGCTCCCACTGCGCCGGGTCCGCCAGTACGTCGCCGCCTTGCGCGATCGCCGCATTGTTCATCAACACCGCCGGCGGGCCATATTCTTCGAGCAGCTCTGCAGCGACGCCTTCAAAGGCCGACCGATCAGCAACGTCCAGAGCGCGCGTGGCGACCTTGTCGCGCCCGCCATCGAGGGTCTTGGCCGCAGCGGCAAGACAATCCTCGTCATTGTCGACCAGGATCACCCGCATTCCAAGCGCGAGCAAACGGCCGGCGGTCGCAAGGCCGATGCCATTTGCTCCCCCGGTAATGATCGCCGGACGTCCGGCTTCGATCGCAGCATGCATTCAAATCTCTCCAGCCCGCAATGCGGTGCGTCCCGGCCTTCGTCCACCCATCTCGGACGGGCCCGAGCGTGTGCCGCCGATTCATATCATGTGCGGCCGTTCGGGAAAACAAGGGGGGTCGAAAATGCCGGTCAGTCTTTCTCGGGTTCGAAACGCACCGGCATCTTCATGATCGCGTTGAACCAGACGCTGCGAAGATATTCATTCTCGCCGCTCATCCTGATGTCTGGAATTCGCGTCACAATCTGCTTCAGCAGATGGAACAATTGTGTCTTGGCGAGGCGAGCGCCCAGGCAGATGTGCGGTCCGATGCCGAAGGACAAATGGCGGCCGGCATTCGCTCTCAATATATCGAAGCGCTCCGGATCCTCGAAAATCGCGGGATCCCTGTTCGCGGCAGGATAAGACAGATAGACCTTGTCGCCCTTGGCTATTGGGTGCCCGCCGAGTTCGGTATCCGCCGTTGCGGTCCTGCGAAACTGGATCACGGGCGGCGCGTGGCGCAGCACTTCGTCGATAGCGTTCGGCAGATATTTGTCGGGATCCGCCACCACCAGCGCATATTGATCGGGATGCTCGTTCATCAACCTGATAAAATGCGCGGCTGTGCTGCGCGTTGTTTCGTGCCCGGCGATCGACATCACCACGAAAAACATCGCCACTTCGTCGTCGGCCAGACGCTCGCCGTCGACCGTTCCGTTTACCGCCATGCTCATCATCGAGTTGTCGGGGGCCTGCCGTTTGCGCTCAGCGAGCTGATTGGCGTAGAGGAAGAGTTCGGCCAGCACCGGCTCCTGATCGCCGCCATGCCCCTCCACATCCGCGAGCGCGTTTCCGAGACGGAAAATCAGGTTACGATCCTCGTCGGGGACACCCAGAATCTTGCAGAATGTGTACACGGGGAGACGTGACGCGACCTCCATGATGAACTCGCACTCCCCGCGCGCCGCGATGTCGTCGATAATCTCCCGCGCGACGGTTTCGACGAGCGGTTCGAAGGCGGCGAGCACTCGGGGCGCAAATGCGGGAACGATGAGGCGCTTGAACTGCATATGGCGGTCGGGGTGCATCCCCATCAGGCTCGCCCGCTGACGTTCGAGATAAGGCCCCTCGAAATCCCAGATAATCGGGCCTCCTTCGTAGGAAGAGAAGAGTTTCTGATCCCGCGACGCCGCGCTCACATCGTCATAGCGGGTGAGCACCCAGAACCCCTTCCTGACCGTCGAGCCTGGCTGAGAGCTTTCGTAACTGCCGGGCTCCGGAGGCGGATTCCAGTGTACGGGATCCTCCTCGCGCCACTTTGCAAAAAGTGCGTGCGGCGGCCCCTTGAGCGAAGGAATGAGATCCGCATTCATCAAATTGGTGTATTCCATCACCATCTCTCCCAATATCGCCTGCCACTTCCGCAGTGCGTATCGCTTGGCCTGCTCGCACCCTTTGCAACCGCCCCTTCCGGGGTCCGGTGTCCGTCAATCAACCGGTGCGAATATTTTCGAGGACCGGCAGAAGATAAGGAATGAAGGCGTCCGGATTTTCGGACATCGGGAAATGCCCGACATCGTTCATCGGCGTGAACGTCGATCCCGCAATCGCCTCATGCGCCTGCCGGCCCATTTCCATGGTTCCGCTCGCATCATATTCGCCGGAGAGGATGTGGACCCCGACACGCCGCGTATCGATGTCGCCCGCCTTCCCGCGAAGATCGTAATCGGCCATATAATAGTGCAAGTCGCCCAGAAAGGCGGGGGGCCAACCCGCCGCGTAGACCATCGACGTTTCCTTGCGATAGGCGTCGGGCGAGGTCGGGCTCATCAGCGCATTCATGAGCCGAGCCTTATATTCGTTGCTGACCTGAGGATGCCACAGCGTACCCAGGCTTTCGACGTCGGCATCGACCTTCAGGCCGCCCTCGAGCGAGATCACCGCGCGAAAGGCCTCGGGGTGCGCGTGCGCAAGATCGAGCGCGAGCATCCCGCCGACCGAACAGCCCATGAAAGCGGGACGGTCCAGTTCAAGCGCCTGCGCGAAGGCGAGGACAAACGAGCGCAGGAAGCCGCCGCGAAGACGATATTGTTCCTCCCACCAGCGCGGTCCGACCGGCGGCAGCGACTTGCCGTGGAAAGGCAGGTCATAGGCGATCAACCGGAAATTATCGGTGATCGCGCGGCATTCCATAAGATGTCGCCACTGCGAGCCATGGCAACCCGCCGTATGCTGAAGGAGCAGCGGGATGCCCGTCCCCGCTTCTTCGAAATATACACGATAGTCGGTGCCATCGACGGCGATGGTGACATAATTGCCAACCGGCGCGCCGAAGCTCCCGCTTCGGACCTTCGCCAGTGCCGGCTGAGGGAGCGGGTCGCGGAGCAATTCGATCGCCCGCGCCACGGCCGCATAATATTGCGCCTGGCAAACCGGATCGCCCTCGACAATGAGCGCACCCGTCGCGGCGACATTGGCAAAATCGTTGAAAAAGCGAGGCGGCTTTTGTGCCGTCAGCGACTGCCAGATCGCCTCGCTTGCGCTGAGACAAATGACACCCGCCTCACCGGTCCGCGCTTCGCCCTCGACGATCTCGCCGTCCGCGAGTAGCAGGTTCGTCTGCAAGTCGCCCGCCTCGAACCGGAAACCGCCCGTCCATGATCGGGATGCCAGGCAAAATTCGGGGTCGGCGCGGCAACGGGCACCGAGTCCTTCAAAGCGGTCCCATAGATCGGTCGCTGTCATCGCCTCCCTTTCTTTGGCAAATATCCTTGCGCACCGTCAGGCCGGCGCCAGCGCGTCGACGCGCGCCAGCCAGTCGGCGACGTGGCGCGTCCGCGCCAGGGCTGCGCGCCCTTCCTTGGCGTAAAGTAACGAATTGACCTGCCCGATTACCGAGATGTCAGCCGAGGACAGGCTGCTGCCGACAAGCCATGGCCCCGCATCGAGCAGGGTATCGAGGGCCTCGAAATGCCGGTCGACGTCGGCGATCACCTTCTCGACCGGCTTGCGGCCAAGCCCCTGCGCTCGTGTCAGCGCCCCGACGGCGTCGAGGATCATCTGCCGCAGCTGGTCCCGAGGCACAGCTGGAAATCCTTCCGCGAATTCGTCGAGCGCCGCGTCCAGATTATGCTCCCACGAGAGCCGAAGCGTCATCTCGTAAAAATAGAGGCTTTCATCGGCCCAATCCTCGACGATATGCGCCTGCGCGCGCTCGCGTGCGTCCGCCGGGATCAGCGGCCGCTCCGGAAAGGCGGAATCGAGATAAGCAAGGATGTCGGTGGAATCGAGCACCACCGTATCGCCATGTCGAATGGCTGGAAATTTTCCCGACACGCTGACGTCGGCATATTCCCCGCCCGCAACGCGCGCCCGATCGACCTCATGGACTTCAAACGGGATCGCCTTGTAGTTGAGCGCCCGGCGAACCTTCTCGGTAAAGGGCGAAGTCGCAAACTGATAGAGCGTAATCACTGTCTCTTGCTCCCCTCGGCGGTCGCTACCGCGCGCTCGAGCAGCGCGTCCATTTCATAGGCTTCGGCACCCTCATGCCAGGGCGCGAGCCTGGTCCATGCGTCGCGGACCTCTTCCCATCGCTTCTCGGCAGGGCGCACCGAATGCGCGTGGGTCGGGATGAAAAACTCGCCCGCCAGCACCCCGTCGACCGCCCGCCGACCGATTTCCGCCGCGGGCTTGCCCATCGACATCACCAAGTCGCCGAAGGCCAGCGTTGCCGCGTCATCCGCGGGCAAGGAGCTGTTTCGTTTCGAGCGGTTGAGTTCGGTGGCAACGATGCCCGGACACAGGATGCTGACGCCGATTTCATTCGGCAGCTCCGCGCGCAGCACGTCCGCCAGCCCAAGAACCGCATGTTTCGACGCGGTGTAGAAGCCAAGACCGCTATGCTGCAGCCCGATCGAATGCTCGGACCCTGTCAGGCACAGCCGCCCAGCAATGCCCCGATCGACCATGCGCCGCGCAAAGGCGGCAGAGGTTTGCCAGACACCCCGGACATTGACCGCATATACGAAGTCGAACTCTTCGGGCTTCGCATCGATCAGTGCGCCGCCGACGCTGACACCGGCATTCGCGAAGAGCAGGCCGACCGGTCCGACCAACTGTTCGGACGCGTCGACAAGCGCGTGGATCGAGGCGGTGTCGGTGACATCGCAGCGACATGCAAAGGCACCAGCCCCGATGTCCCGGGCTGCCGCGGCGGCGCGCTCTTCGTCAATATCCGCAACGACGACACGCCCTCCCCTCGCTACGATCTCGGCCGCGATCGCGCGACCGATCCCGCTTGCGGCACCGGTCACAACCGCGCCATATTGGTCCAGGTTCATCGCATCCCTCCTAGATTTGCAGCCGGACGGCTTGCCGATCACATGCCGTAGAGCTCCGCCCGCTTGAGGATATTCCGGGTCAGGCGCAGCACAGCCACGTCGATCATCACGCCGTCGACCTGCACGGCCCCGAGCCCCTGGGCTTCGGCCTCGCGGTAGGCCGCCTCCTGTTTGCGCGCCCGCTCGACATCCTCGCGCGAGGGGCTGAAGACATCGAGTGCCGGTTCGATCTGCGACGGATGGATGGCCCATTTTCCCACCATGCCGAGCGAGCGTGCGCGCGTCGCCTCGACCCGATAACCCGCTTCGTTGCGAAAATCCGCATAAGGCCCATCGACCGCGTCGATTCCGGCGGCCCGTGCGGCCATCGTGATGCGCCACCGTGCATAATGAAAGATATCGCCCGGATAGCCATCGCTCGCGCCGATGGCCTTGACGTCGATACCCTGCGAGCCGGAATAATCGCCCATGCCGAAAACCAGGCACTCCATCCGATCGGTACAGGTCGCAATCTCTTCGACATTCTGGAGCGCCTGAACTTCCTCGATCAGCACCTCGATGCCGATCCGCTTCTCCAGCCCCAGCTTCTTCTCCAGCTGCGTCAGCATGCGGTCGAGAAAGAGGACGTCGGATGCACCCAGCGGCTTGGTCAACATGATAGTATCGACATTGGCGCCGGCACCTTCGACGATCTCGATGATGTCGCCGTGGCACCATTCGGTCGTTACGTCGTTGATCCGCACGCAGCGCGTCTTCGTGCCCCAGTCCAGATTATTGAGCGCCCAGACGATCTTCTGCCGCGCCTCGACCTTGGTGGCGGGCGCGACCGCATCTTCGAGGTCGCAAAAAACATGGTCGGCGTTCGATTGCGCACCCTTGGCCAACATCTTTTCGACCGAGCCAGGCACCGACAATTGGCACCTGCGCGCGCGCAGCGGACGTGTCATTCGAAATCCTTCCCATTCACCATTATCGCCGACCGAGGCGAGTATCAGCGTCATCTCGACGTATGTGCCCGCGTGTGGTCGATACCCCATCTTGGGGGGCAGCAGACTGTTTCGACAAGCCTGTCCAAGCAATCCGCGCCCAGTGATTACATGTGCAATCAGCATCGACCCATTGGATGGCAAAGCGCCCTCCCGGGGTTCATCGCATGCGTAATCAATGCCCATTTTCAGCGGCGCCCGATGGCGCATTGGTCGGCCTTCGGTCTAGGCTGTCCGAAACCGCAATTCAGGGGATTGGACGAATGGAGAGGCCGCAATTCGGAGCGCTGAGCGATCTTAGGGTCATCGACCTGACGCAAATGCTCGCGGGTCCCTATGCCACGATGATGCTGGCGGATCATGGAGCCGAGGTGATCAAGGTCGAGCCGCCGACGGGCGACATGACGCGGAACGGCGGCCCTTTCCGCGAAGATGACAGCCTTCGCGTGCTCGGCGGCTATTTTCAGAGCATCGATCGCAACAAGCGGAGCATCTGCCTCGATCTTAAATCGGAGCCCGGACGCAAGGCGCTGCTTACGCTGGTCCGCGATGCCGACGCTGTCGTCGAGAATTTTCGGCCGGGGGTGATGGACCGGCTGGGAATCGGATATGAAGTGCTGAGCGAGGTCAACCCGCGTCTCGTCTATGGCGCGCTCAGCGGCTTTGGCGACCGCCGCACGGGGGAGTCGCCGTTCGGAACATGGCCCGCCTTCGACGTCGTCGCGCAGGCGATGGGTGGCATCATGGCGATCACCGGCCCCGACCCCCATACGCCGACGAAGATAGGCCCGGGCGTCGGCGACATCGTCCCCGGCATGATGCTCGCTTTCGGCGTGCTAGCGGCCGTGCATGAAGCCCGCCGGTCGGGCACGGGCCAGTTCGTCGATGTCTCGATGGTCGATGCCGTTCTGGCCTTGTGCGAACGCGCAGTGTGGCAGCGCTCGGTTGCCGGCGCCATTCCCGGACCCGAAGGAAATCATCATCCGTTTCTCTGTCCGTTCGGCATGTTCCCGGCTGCCGATGGCTTCGTTACCGTTGCCGCCCAGCAGGACGGTTTTTTCCGAATTCTGTGCGACGCGATCGGCTCGCCGGAACTGACGTCCGACCCACGCTACGCAACCTATGAGGGCCGCTCGGCGAACCGCATCGCGCTCATCGAGGACCTCGGGGCGCAGCTGAGAAAATTCACCAAGGCAGAGCTGACCGACCGGCTTGGAGGCAAGATCCCCTTCGGCCCGGTGCTCGATATCGGCGAGATCGAGCAAAATCCGCATTTCGCGGCGCGCGAGATGCTCGCAGAAGTCGAACAGCCGGGCTCGGCAAATCCGATCCGCGTCGCCGGCGTTCCGGTCAAGATGACCCGGACACCTGGCCGGGTCGCGCGCCGGGCCCCTCTTCTTGGCGAAGACACCCGCGCCTATCTCGAACTTGCCGGCCTCAGCACCTGCGAGATTGATGCCTGCATGGCCGTGCAGGCGTAATGGGAAGCGATGAGGAATGTCGTTCTGGGCGCTGGAGTCTCGCGCATTCGCACGATGTCCGCGACCCTATGGCATGTTTCGACGCAACCTCTTGATGGAGGGATAAAATGAACAACTGGGACAATTTCATCGACGGCCGGGCCGTGCCCCCCGCGCAAGGCCGCTATATCGACGCCTTCGCCCCCGCGACGGGCGCGGTTTCCGGGCGGGTCGCAGCCAGCACGTCCGATGATGTCGACCAGGCCGTGAGGGCGGCATCGGCTGCCTCGCCGTCCTGGCGTGGCGGCCGCCCGATCGAACGCGGCAGGATTCTGGCGCGTATTGCGCAATTGATCCGCGACAAGGCGCCGCTGCTCGCCGCGATCGAAAGCGAGGAAACGGGCAAGCCGAGTTGGCAATCGCCGATCGAAATCGAGATCGCGGCGCAATATTTCGAATTCTACGGCGGCCTCGTGAACCTGTTTCAGGGCGAAAAGATCGACCTCGGCAGCGGCTATCACTCATACACGGTTCGCGAGCCCTTCGGCGTCGTCGGGGTGATCACCCCCTGGAACGCCCCGCTGAACCAGGCAGCCCGGGGAATCGCGCCCGCGCTGGCGGCTGGCAATTGCGTCGTCGCCAAGCCTTCCGAGTTCACGTCGGGCAGCTTGGTCACGCTCGCAAAGCTTGCGGTCGAAGAGGCCGGACTGCCCGCAGGCGTACTCAATGTCGTGCTTGGCGAGGGCGAGGAAGCCGGCGCCGCGCTGGTGGCGCACGCCGGTGTCGGCAAGCTAGCCTTCACCGGCAGCGTGCGCGCCGGCAAGGCGATCGGCAAGCTTGCCGCCGACCGTATCATTCCGTTGACGCTGGAACTGGGCGGCAAGTCTCCCAACATCATTTTCGCCGACGCGAAACTCGATGAAGCCATTGCCGGCGCGGTGCGCGCATTCGCGGTCAATGCGGGCCAGGTTTGCCTTGCGGGAACACGCCTGCTCGTCGAACGCAGCATTTATCCCGAAGTGCTCGAAATGCTGAGCGCGGCAGTCAATGCGATCAAGGTCGGCCCCGGCGCCGACGCCATCATGGGCCCGCTGACTACACGCGCCCAGTTCGAGCGCGTTCGGCACTTCTTCGGCGTTGCCGAAGCCGATGGCGCCCGGCTCGTGGCCGGAGGAGAGACCGAAGCCGAACCCGGCTGGGGAGAAGGCTGGTTCGTCCGCCCAACCGTCTATGCCGATGTGTCCAACGACATGCAGATCGCCCGCGAGGAAATATTCGGCCCCATCCTCTCGGTCATCCCGTTCGATGACGAAGCCGAAGCGATCCGCATTGCCAACGATACCGAGTACGGACTGGCCGCGGGACTCTGGACCAGCGATCTGTCGCGTGCCCACCGGGTCGCGGGCGCGATAGAGGCGGGACAGATTTACGTCAACGAATATCAGGCCGGCGGCGTAGAGACGCCGCTCGGCGGTTTCAAGATGAGTGGCTACGGCCATGAAAAGGGGATCGAGGCGCTGCACCATTATAGCCGCCTCAAATGCATCACGATCAAGCTCTGACGGAGCGCCGGTCGGCGACCGGCCAGAGATGGGTGGCGCTGGCTCCCAATAGCAAGAAGGAAAAGCAAATGAGCGAAGCAGCCGATAGCCGGTGGACTGCCGAACGCGTGATGATACGCGACGTCGCGCGCGATTTCGCGATGAACGTCGTGTTGCCGATCGCCAATCGCCGCGATCCCGAAAAAGGCGATATCCCGCCTGAGATCATCGCCCAGATGGGCGAACTCGGATTCTTCGGCATCCTCATTCCCGAGGAATATGGCGGGCTCGGCCTCGGCGTTTTCGAATATTGCCTGGTGGCGGAAGAACTGTCGCGCGCCTGGATGAGTGTCGGCAGCATGATCGCGCGGGGCAACTCCTTCTACAAGGCGATCGGCGGCCCCGAGGAGCGAAAGCGAGAAAAAATCGCCCTTATGGCGCAGGGAAAATATCTGGGCGCGGCGGCACTGTCTGAACCGGGCACGGGTTCCGACCTGTCCGGCGTCGCCTGCCGGGCAAGGCGCGACGGCGACGAATGGGTGATCAGCGGCAATAAATATTGGTGCACTTTTGCCGACGGCGCCGATTTCATCAGCGTCCTTTGCCGCGTCGATGGCGAAGAGCCTGTCCCGGGAGCGCGCCCGAAAACCGTCAGCGTCATCGTCGAAAAACCCCGCGGCGAGCTGCCCGCCGGCGTAACAGGAAGCCCGATCCCAAAAATCGGCTATTATGGCTGGAAGACTTGGGAGTTGCGCTTCGACGAGGTGAGGGCTCCGGCCTATACCGAGCGCTCGACCGGGAAAGGCTTCGAGGAAGCCGCCGCCGGTCTGGGCATTGCGCGGGCCCACACGGCGGCCCGCTCGATCGGCCTCGCACGCGGCGCGCTCGAGGATGCGATCGCCTATGCACGCGACCGGCTGCAGTTCGGCGAGCCGATCTCGAATTTCCAGGCTATTCGTTTCAAGATCGCCACGATGGCAACCGAGATCGAGGCGGCGCGAGCGCTCATGTACCATGTCTGCATGGAGCTGGACGCCGGACGCCCGGCCCGCGCGGAAATATCGATGGTCAAATATTTTGCCGCCGAGATGGCCGAGCGGGTGACGAGCGAGGCCCTGCAGATTCTGGGCGGGGCCGGGTACACCACGTTGCACGCGGTCGAGCGCCACTGGCGCGATGCCCGCCTGACCAAGATTTTCGAGGGAACGTCGGAAATCCAGCAGCGGATCATTGCCGATGTTCTGTTGGGCAAGCCCGTGCCCAAGGCCGGCTAGCCCGCCCGCCTCAATCCTTAAGCCGATAACCGGAACCGCTGGGCACAATAAGACCGCCCGAGCTTCCCGCCCAATGGCTGCCGATCATCAGGGTGCGCCGCGCTGCCGCGTCGTCGAGCATCGAGCGGCGCGTCGCCGCCGCCATCGGGCCATCCCAGTCGACGAGCGTTCCCCATTCAGGATGCGCGAGTTGGCAGGGATGATGTATCGCGTCTCCCGTGATCACCGCTTCCTCGCCTCCTGAGGAAATCGAAACCGCGACATGCCCGGGCGTATGGCCGGGCGTTGGCACCAGCCGAACCTCCTCGCACACGCGATAGTCGTCATCGACAAGGTCCACGAGACCGGCTTCGACCACCGGCTGGATCGAGTCCGCAAACACGAGCGGAAGCAAGCCGCCCAGCGGGTCATCCGGCTTCGCCTCGGCCAGTTCATCGAGAGCGTGATGATATTCGCGTCGGCCGAAGAGATAGCGTGCGCGCGGAAAGGTTGGCACCCATTGGCCACGGACACGGTGTGTATTCCAACCGACATGATCGAGGTGAAGATGGGTGCAAATGACCGTGTCGACCTGATGCGGGCCAAATCCCGCCGCTTCGAGACTGGCGAGAAAGGATATATTGAGGCCGTCCCAAAAGGGCGCGAGCGGCGCGCGGGCACGCTCGTTGCCGACGCAGGTATCGACGAGAATTTTGCGTGTCGGGGTGCGGATGCCGATCGCATGAACGCTAAAACGCATGCGCCCGTCGGGCAGGACATGGTCCGGGCTGAGCCAATCGTGCGCGGCGAGCGCCTCGGCCGTCGCATCGGGTATCAGCCCATCGAGGTCGCCCGCGATCGACTGTTCGACGATGCGCGTGAGCGTACAGTCACCGACCTTCCAGATCAGAAACTCATCAACCCTCCGGCAGATCCTATTTCCCTTGGACATCTTTGCCTCCCAATTGCCATCAGATATAGGGAGAATTGATGAAAGAAATAATATTACGACACATCTGACTTTAGTTTCCTAAAACAATACATATGCAATTTTTGCTGCCGACTCCCATATTATCTTTGTAATATTGTTTCTCGATAATTGCCTGTTCCCAAGCGTCCCGCCATGAATCGGGCGATCCGCGCACATATGCCGCGGAAAGACCCAGGGAGGGATAAAGATGGCTAAAGGCATCACGAAATACGCGCACCTGTTCGGAACCGCCGCTGCATTCACCGTGCTCGCTTATGGCACGGCGGCCCGAGCGCAGGACACAGCGACGGAGCGGCCCGCCGAGGAGGAGGACAAGGGAGTCGCGCTTGGCGACATCGTGGTCACTGCGCAAAAGCGTTCGCAGGCGATCATGGACGTTCCGGTTGCCGTAACCGCGCTCGACAGCGCTGCGCTCGACGCAACCGGAACAACCGATATCAAGGCGCTGAACTTTGTCTCGCCGAGCTTCAATATTTCGGTGCAGCAGAGCAAGGTATCGAATAACCCGGTAAGCATCCGCGGTGTCGGAACGACAGGAACCAACCCCGCATTCGAAGGGGCGGTTGGGGTTTACATCGACGGTGTCTATCGCAGCCGGGCGGGTCTGGCCCTGTCGACGTTCAACGACATCGATAGCGTCGAGCTGCTGCGCGGGCCGCAAGGAACGCTGTTCGGCAAGAATACGTCGGCGGGCGCGGTGCTCTTCAGCTCAACCAAACCCTCAACCAGAAGCGAAGCTGGCGCAGAACTCACTGTCGCCAACTATGGTGCGGTGCGCGCATCGGCGTTCATGAACCTGCCCGCGAACGACACGCTCTCGCTGCGCATCGCCGGCGTATATGACCGGGGGGATGGCTATTACAAGGATCCGCAGACCGGCGAAAACGGCAACGACCGCGACAATTCTGCGCTGAAGTTCCAGGCGCTGTGGGAGCCGACCGCGAACGTGAGCGCTCGTCTGATCGCCGATTATGGGCGAACGTCGGAGACCTGCTGCTACGCGATGGTGGGACGCACGGGACCCGTGCTGATCCCCGCTCTCGAACCGATCTACGCCGCGATGGCGCAGTCGCTCGGTCGTCCCTATTATGGAGATCAAGGCATCACTCGTTTCAGCCGAGACTCGCTTCTGAACATTTACGGCCCGGACTCGACGCGGGACTATGGCGTCAGTCTCGATCTGAACGTCGATTTCAGCCAGGCCTTCTCGCTGCGGTCGATAACCTCCTATCGCCGGTTCAAATATTCGCAGCTGAACGGGGATTGGGATTTCGGGCCGGTCGACATCGGCCAGGACCTCAACGAACGGTACAGCATCAAATCCTTCAGCCAGGAACTGAACGGCACACTCGAACTGCCGTTCCTCGACGATGGCTCGATCACATCGTTGTTCGGCGGCTATTATTCGAACGAAACGATGGATTATGAACGGTCGATCAGCGCCGGCAGCCAGCTGGGCTTCGACTGGTCGCTTGCCTTCGCCGGAGCGCTCGGCCCGGCGCTGGGCCTGTTCACCGCTGACGCACCCACGATCCAGGCGGCCCTTGCTGGCGATCCTGCCGCGTTCCAGAGCCTTTATGCCCGCCAGTTTACCATCGCGCCGGGCCCGATCGGGTCGCTGGCAACGCAGGGCCTGCCATTCGACCACAGCATCTTCAACTCAAGCGATGAGGTGCTCGCAGCTTTCACCCACAACACGCTGAAGTTCAACGACAAGTTCAGCGCGGTCATCGGCCTGCGCTATTCGCGTGAGGTCAAGAAAGGCGATCATACCAACGGGCTGTTCCCTGGCGATCGCAATGCCTATTTCAATTATATTCTCGCCAATCATGCCGGTTTCGGACTGCTCGGCGCCTCGACAAGCGGTAATGACTTCGACGCCCGCCAGAAGGATAGCGAATTCACCTACAATCTCAGCCTGCAATATTTCCCGACCGAAGATATCCAGATCTACGTCACCCATGCGCGCGGCTTCAAGGCAGGCGGCATCACGTTGAATCCCGATGCCGCGGGCGGCAGTCCCAATGTCGCGCTCTGGCTCGCCCAGCCGCAAACGCAGCAGTTCCTCGCGAATGCCGCTGCCGGCGACTTCGGCCCAGGCGCTCCCTTCCCCGGGGTGACAACGCCGGCCGGACCGCAATTCTCGCCAAGCCAGTCGCCCAATTATGCCCCCGAACGCGTCCGATCCTACGAGCTTGGGATCAAGGCGAAATATCTCGACGGACGGGGACGGATGGCGCTCACCGGATTCATCCAGAATTATTCGAACATCCAGTTTTCTGTCTTCACCGGCACCGCGTTCGTAACGGCGAACGGCCCGACGGCAACGACGCGCGGATTCGAACTCGAGAACAGCTTCCAGGTGACGCCGTCACTTCGTTTCGACACCTCGGCGACCTGGCTACCCGACGCGTCCTTCGGCAAGCCCGATCCCGGTTCCGCGTTCGCGGCGGGCTTCCCCAACCTGCTGAACGGCCGTCGACTTACGCCGGCTTCGAAATTCGCCGGAACCGCAACCATGGTCTTCGACACGCCCGTCACCGACCGGATCAATCTGTTTGCCAACGCGAACCTCAACTATGTCAGTTCCTTCTATGGCGAGGTCGGCCGCAACGACAAGCAACCGAGCCGCACCGTCATCAACCTCAACTTCGGACTTCGCGACTCCGACGGTCGCTGGTCTGCCGGCCTGTTCGTGCGCAATCTGACGAAGGAAAACTGGTTCGCATCGACGTTCAGCCAGCCCCTTCTCTTCAGCAGCCCGTCGATGGGCTATACCGGCGAACCGCGCACGTTCGGCGCGACGGTCTCTGTACGTTTCGGAGACTGACCCCGGAGGGGAGTGGGCGCCGGTGGGGAAGCCGGCGTCCATTCTTCCCGATTTTGATCTGTTGATATTATCTCTTATTTTCAAATTGTTATATCGCGCCCCTCCTTCCAAATAATTGCATTTGTAATGCCGGTCGCGGTCATATTGCCGACCCCGCATCGCCTTCGGTAGCCCCTGTCCGAACAATAAAATCGAGGGAGTTGGAACCATGAAGGCAATGTTACTGGCCGCGACAGCGGCCCTTGCAATTCAGCCGATAAACGCGCGGGCGCAGCAGTCCGAGGCCATGCAAGGTGGACGCGAGGACAATTACGATGTGAACGAAATCCTCGTCACGGCGACCAAGAAGGGGACCGAGGAGCGCGCGCAGGACGTCCCGGTCGCCATCACGGCATTCGGCGATCAGCAGATCAAGGAGTTGAATGTTCGCGACATCAGCGACCTCAACAGCGTGATCCCCAACGCCGTCCTCGATACAGTGGGGACGTTCAAGGGCGTCGCGGGCTTTTCGATCCGCGGCAATCCGCAACAGGATTCCATCCCGACCATCGATCCCACCGTCGGAACCTTCATCGACGGCGTTTATCTCGGCGTCAATTCGGGGGTGATATTCGATACTTACGACCTTGGCAGCATCGAGGTCCTGCGCGGCCCTCAGGGTATTCTCTTCGGACGAAATGTTGTCGGCGGTGCTGTTCTGGTGAACACGCGGCGCCCCAGCGAAACCTTCATGGCCGAGGCGAACGTCGACGTGAATTCGGGCCTTCGCGGCACCGGCGCCGAATATATGGCCAACGCCACCATCTCGGGACCGCTCAGTGACCGGATCCAGTTCAAAGTGGGTGGCTATTACAATCGCGATAATGGCTGGTTCGAGAACCTTGCCAAGAACAAGGCCAATTTCGGCAAATCGCGCACCTGGCTCGCGCGTGCCGCGATCCAGGCGCAGCCGACCGACGGCATCGACCTGCTGCTCCGCTACGAACATGGCGACATCGAAGGCGACGGCGCCGTTGCCCAGTCGCAGCCGCGGCGCGACGGCACAATCGGCAACGGCGCAGGCTATCGCCGCGGCACCTTCGACGTCGCGGCCGACAATGTCGGCGGGAATTTCACCGACTGGGACCAGTTGACCTTCGAGACCAATATCGACGTCGGCCTCGGCGACAACGGACAAATCACGAATATTTTCGGATGGCGGCGCGTCGCCCAAGCCGAATGCGCGGACTTCGATGCCACCGGGTTCGACCGGGCCAACTCGTCCCAATGTTTGCAGAATCCGGTGGACGCGGCGCCGGTGTTCCTGAAAGACGCTGGGGTACGTCAGGAGCAATTTTCAAACGAACTTCGCTATTTCGGCCGATTTTCCGATGTCGTAGATCTCACCACGGGTCTCTATTATTTCCATCAGCAGATCGATTACGCCGAAACGCAGTCGGTGCTGGGGGGCCGGTCACGGCTCTCGGGCGGCGGCGCGCAGGACCAGGATGTATTCGGCGCATTCATCAATCTCGACGCCAGCGTCACCGAACGCCTTACCCTGTCGCTGGGCGGACGCTTTACGCATGAAGAAAAATCGATCGAGGTTACGAAGCTGAACGCGCCCAAACCGGGGGCGGCGATCCCGGGATTCTGCAATTTCCTGAAGGGCGACTGCCCGATCAATTTCACGGACAGCCAAAGCTGGAACAGTCTCGACCTCAAGATCGGAGCCAAGTACGAGATCAGCCCGACGCTGCGCCTCTACGGCCATTGGACCACGGCGACGCGCGCGGGCGGCTACAGCGTTCGCGTGAGTGCACCCAACGACCAGCCGGGTCCGGTCAATCCGGAGCAGCTCAGCAGTTTCGAACTCGGCATCAAGTCGGAGCCGTTCCGCAACAGCCGGTTTAACCTGACCGGCTTCTATTCCAAGGCAAAGGATCTGCAGCGGACGGTCATCGCGGCGCTCGTCGTCGATGGCGTGCCCTTCGTTGCCCAGACGCGCGCCAACACTGCCGACGCGACCATCTGGGGCATCGAAGCCGAAGGGCTGATCGGCCTAACCCGCGCCTTCAGCATCAGCGGCACGTTCGGCTATACCAACGCATCCTACGACCGCGTGCTCTACGATCTCAACGGCGACCGACTGATCGACGCCCGCGACCTTGCACTCGAAATCCCGCGCACACCGAAATATACCTATTCGGTCTCGGCAAGCTATAACTTACCGCTCGGCAACGATGCCGAACTCGCCTCGCGGGTGACTTACAGCTATGTGGGGTCGCAATTCGCCTCGGATGCCAACCTCGCCTTCCTGCCTTCGCGCAAGACGCTCGACTTCAATCTCGGTTATCGGCCCGGCAGCGACGCCTGGGACATCGCGCTTTACGGCAAGAACATCCTGAACCAGGCGCAATATACCAGCGACCTCCAACTCCCTGCCGCGCTCGGGACGACCTACACCACGATCAAGAAGGGTCGGCAGTTCGGCCTACGCGCCAGCGTCCGCTTTAACTGAAGTCTCTCTTCCCCCTGAACGGAAGGACCAGCGCCAGCCGGTCCTTCCCCTTTTTCGTCCGGCGCGCAGCGGGCTGTCGGCCGCATATTACATGGGCAATCAAACCGCTCCCGACCTTGTGGACACGCCAAAGCGCCATAGAGAAGCAGTGTTCGACGGCCCCGACGGCCCGCATCAGCCAAGGAGGCGCCCCATGAACCTGGAATTCACCCCGGCCCAGCTTGCCTTGCGGGAAGAAATCCGAACTTTCGTCGCGGAAGAATATCCCCGCGAATTCCTCGAAAAGAGCCGAAATGGTGAAGAGTTCTCGCGCGAGGATCATATGCGATGGATGAATATCCTCGCGCGCAAGGGATGGCTCGCCGCAGGCTGGCCCAAGGAATATGGCGGTCCCGGGTGGAACGATGTCGAGCGTTACATCTTCAAGGAAGAACTGGGACGCGCCGGCACCATCGTCCCCTTTTCCATGGGAGCCTCGATGTGCGGCCCCGTGATCATGAAGTTCGGTACGGAAGCGCAGAAGGCGCGGTTTCTTCCGCCCATCGCGCGCGCCGAAAGCTGGTGGTGCCAGGGCTATAGCGAACCCAATGCCGGTTCGGATCTCGCGGGTCTCAAAACGCGTGCCGAACGCTTCACCGACCGCGACGGCCGCGAATATTATCGTGTCAACGGGCAAAAGACCTGGACGACCTACGCGCAGCACGCCGATTGGGGCTTTTTTCTGGTCCGTACCGATCAGGCCGCAAAGCCGCAGCGGGGTATCAGCTTTCTTCTGATCGACATGGCCTCGCCCGGCATAACGATCCGCCCGATCGAAACGCTGGGCGGCGAACATGAGGTTAACGAGGTCTGGTTGGACGATGTCATCGTGCCGGTCGAAAATCGCATTCACGGCGAAAATGAAGGCTGGACCTGCGCCAAATATCTGCTCGAGCATGAACGCTCGAACATCGCCGAGGTCGCGCGCTCGAAACATAATCTCGCCGCGATCGCCGATCAGGTAACAGCTCTCGACGATCCGGCCGATCACGCGATGTTCGAAGAGCGAATCCTGCGCCTCGAGGTCGCCCTCGCCGCCCTCGAGTTTACCGAACTTCGCGCCCTTTCCGATATCTCCGCCGGCCGCGACCCCGGCCCCTTGCTGAGCATGCTCAAGACCCGGGGCAGCGAGCTTCAGCAGGAGATCAGCGAACTGGCGCTTGATGTCACCGGCATGGACGGATGCATCGCGAAGGCCGGCGTGTCCCGCCATAATGCGTCGCGGTCGTCGCACGGCGGCCACGCGGCCGACCGCTACCTCAACATCCGCAAAGTCTCGATCTACGGCGGCTCCAACGAGATTCAACGCGGGATCATCGCGAAGCACGCGCTTGGCCTCTGACACGGCATTTTTTTCAAGGAACGGATTCCATGGATTTCGAGTTCAGCGACGAGCAGAACATGCTTCGCGACAGCCTCGCCTCCTATCTTTCGGCGCATTATGATTTCGAGGCCCGCCGAGCGGCGGCAAAAGTGCTACCGGGCTGGCGTCCCGACATCTGGACCGGTTTCGCCAGGCGGCTGGGGCTGCTGGGCGCGACCTTCGCCGAGGAGAGTGGAGGTCTCGGCGGTGGCCCTATCGAAAATCTCGTCATCATGGAGGAGCTCGGAAAATGTCTCTCGCTCGAACCATGGCTCGAGACGATCATCATGGCGCGCCCGCTTCTCGAACGCGGCGGCGCGGAGGCTGAGCGGCTGCTGAGCGCGGTTATCGCCGGAACGGCCATTGTCATTCCCGTTCTTCCGCAAAGGTCCGGAACCGGCGCCCGGTCCCTGCGCATCGTGAACGGCAAACTGACCGGCTCGGCAAACGCGGTGCGCCAAGGCGCGATCGCCACGCATTTTGTCGTTGCCGCGCTTGCGGACGATGGAGCTCTTCGCCTTCATATCGTTCCTGCCGAGGCGGCGGGAATTATTCGCCGCGACCAGCGCGGCGTCGATAGCGGCTGGATTTCGGATATCGACTTTGAAGGAGTCGCCCTGTCCGATACCAGCCGCATCGCGGGGGCGGACGCGGCCGAACGGGTGGAAGCCGCATTCGACGCCGGGACTGCGGGGCTTTGCGCGGAAGCGCTCGGCATTCAGCGCCGCTTGCTCGACCTCACCGTCGCCTATGCGAAAGAACGCAAGCAGTTCGGCCGGGCGATCGGCGCGTTCCAGGTCTTGCAGCATCGAATGGCCGATATGTTCATGCGCGTCGAGGAAAGCGTATCGATGACCTATATGGCCGCGATGCGGCTCGATCAGGCACCGCGCCAGCGCGCCGCGGCGGTTGCGATGGCAAAGCTGGCGGTCGACGAGGCGGCAAGGTTTGTGGGGCAGTCGGCAATCCAGATCCACGGGGGCATGGGAATGACGAAGGAATTGCCGGTCGCCGACTATGTAGCGCGCCTCACCGTCATCGCGTTCCAACTCGGTTCCAGGGGCGCACAACTGCGCCGCTACAGCGCCAACCGCCTCGCAGCCTGAACAGGAAAGGGGAGCGGCACTGCCGCTCCCCTTTTTCGTTCCCGCCGTCGATGGCAGGGTCAGCCGCCCCAATGCGAACGCCGCTTGGACAGCACGGTGCGATCGATCTGCGCTATTTGCTGGCGTTCCTGGTTCACACCATAGTGCCGGAACACGACGATACCGGCATCTTCGCGATCTGAATCGCGCTTCTCCAACACCTCGCTATAGGCATAGATCGTGTCGCCGTGTGTGACCGGGCGCGTCAGCTTCACATTGTCGAGCCCGAGCTCGGCGAGCGCGTTTTCGCAGCAGTCCTGGCTCGCAAGCCCCAGGACCATCGAAAAATTCACGCCGCCATAGGAAACGATCTTCCCGCCGCCGAAATTCTTGCCGAGGCGCGCCATCCGATCCTCGTTGAAATGGCCGTCGGCTGTGTTCAGGACCATGTTGGTAATGAGCACATTGTCGAGGGCGGTAATCGTCTTTCCGCGGGCGTGCTGGTAGACGGCACCGACCTCGAAATCCTCGAAATAATTGTCGCTGCCCGTGAGCCTTGCCAATTCGGTCATCATTGGATCTCCTTGCGCACCGCGACCAGGTTCGAGCGGCGAAAGGAGACGACCAGTTCGCCGTCATCGTCGCGACCTTCGGTCTCCCAGGTTACGATGCCGTTGTCGGGATTGCTGTTCGACAGGCGGGTTTCGACGGTCCTGCTGCGCGCGGTCAAGGTCGTGCCGGGATATACCGGCCGATGATAGACGAGCTCGAATACGCCGAGGAACGGCCCCCCGATCTCGCTGCAATCCTGGACCGACATGCCGAGGACGATATTGAAGACGAGCTGTGGGTTCACCACGATATCGGGATGGCCGTGTGCCTTCGCATAGGCGCGATTGAAGTACATCGGATTATAGGACAGCGTCAGCGTCGAAAAAAGCACGGCATCGTGGTGAAAAATGGTTCGCCCCCAATGATGATCGAAGGTCTGGCCGACCTCGAAATCCTGAAAGAGATGTCCCTTCGGCCACAATTTTGCCTTGTCGAGAAATTCGAGACTCATCGGAGGTTCCTTTCTTTCGCGCCTGCCCAATCAGGCCCGCGCGTTGATCGCCTCAGCGATCGCCACCAGGCGTCGGGCCTGGTCGAGATGGAGGAGCTCTGCCATCTTGCCTCCGACCCGGATGGCACCCTTGCCGGCATTCTCGGGGAGAGCGAAGGCATCGATCACCTGCCCTGCCCATGCCAGTTCGTCGGCGTCGGGACTGAATATTTCATTGCAGGGTGCGATCTGATCGGGGTGGATGAGCGTCTTGCCGTCGAACCCGAATTCGAGACCCTGGGCCGCTTCCGCACTGAAAAGATCGACATCCCTGAACTCGTTACAAACGCCGTCGATGACCGAAAGTCCGTTCGCCCGCGCCGCTGCAACTGCAAGCGAGAGGATGGGCAGAAAGGGTGCGCGGCCCGGAAGCAGTCGCGCCCGGCTCTCTTTCGCCAGGTCGTTCGTCCCCATGATGAACGCCGCGAGCCGGCTCGTTCGGGCGCTGGCAGCAATTCCATAAAGATTGCCGACCGAGGCACAGGTCTCGATCATGGCCCAAAGCTCGACATGCTCCGGCGCTTTCGAAAGGCGCGCATCGTAAAGCGCGACATCCGCGTCGCTGCCCACCTTGGGCACGAGAATTGCGTCGGGCCCCGCTACCGCTGCCGCTGCGAGATCATCCTCTCCCCAGGGCGTATCGATGCCGTTCACCCTGATCACGACTTCGCGATCCCCGAACCCGCCTTCGGCAACCGCGGCGATGGCGGCGTCGCGCGCCGCGTCCTTCGCCTCGGGAGCGACAGCGTCCTCAAGATCGAGAATGATGCAGTCGGCAGGAAGCGACCGTGCGTTCTCGAGTGCCCGCGCATTCGAGGCCGGCAGGTAAAGGAGGCTGCGCCTCGGGCGGTCGATCTTCGTCATATCCTGTCCCCTAGCGGACGCCGTTCGTCCGTCTGCCTCGACTAATTCCCCTGCCCCGGCGGCTCAAGCCGCAGTCGGCGGTCATTTCGCTTGTAATATGCGCGTACATCACCGGGCCGTGAACCTCGCATCCTCGATGATCATCTGTGCAGCCTTTTCACCGATCATGATCGCGGGGGCATTGGTATTGCCCGACACGATCGTCGGCATGATCGAAGCATCGGCAACGCGCAATCCCCGCACCCCGTTCACCCGGAGACGGGGATCGACGACCGCATTGGGTCCGCTTCCCATCATGCAGGTGCCGACGGGATGGAACATCGTGTTGCCATGTCCGCGGACATAGGCCTCAAGTTCGGTGTCGTTGCCCATGTCGAGACTTTCCACCGGCGCAAGACGCTTGACCCATAACGCCTTCATTGCCGGGGTCTGGTAGATGCGGTCCACAAGACGCAGCGCCTGCATCAGCGCCCGAAGATCATCGGGATGGTCGAGATAATTGGCGTGGATCGCCGGCGCCTCGGCAGGGTCGGCTGAGCGCAGGCGGATCGCGCCCCGCGATTTGGGACGCAGATAGGAGACCGAGGCCGACCAGCCTGGAAAGCGATGTTCACCCGGCGCGCCGGAGACCATCTCCTCGCTCGAATAGGCACGAAATCCGACCTGCGTGTCCGGCGTGGCTGCACCCGGCAGCGATTTGCAGAAGATATAGGCGCTCGACGAACCCGTGGTCAAAAGCCCGTTGCCCCGCCCGTAGAAGCGCAGGATGTGCGGAAGGAGCTTCAGCCCGCTTGTCTCGCCGTTGAAGCTATACCCCTTGCGCACCTCGTGGACCCAATAGAGATACATATGATCCTGAAGGTTCCGGCCCACCATGGGGCTCGCGACCCGCGTTTCGATTCCGGCGGAACGCAGCGCTTCACCATCGCCGATCCCCGAGAGCATCAGGATTTGAGGCGCGTTGATCGCACCCGCACTGACGATGGCCTCGGCGCCGACGTCCACGCGCTTCGTCTCGCCCCTATGCCTGACGATCACCGCCGCCGCGCGCCCATCTTCGATCGCGATGCGCTCGACAAGCGCTTCGGTCCAGACAACAAGATTGGGGCGCCCCATGGCGGGCCGCAGGAACGCGCTCGCGGTGCTGTGCCGCCGGCCGCGCCGGTCGATCGTGTGATCGATCCACCCGATGCCTTCCTGCACGGGGCCATTGAAATCGTCATTATAGGGCAGGCCCGCCGCCACGCCGCCATCGATGAAGGCCCGTGTGGCGCAATGGATACGACTTCCCTCTGGCTGTCGCTTCTGCGTGTTCGATACGTGGAGGTCGCCGCCATGACCGTGAAGTTCGGCCCCGGAATTCCAGTGGTCTTCGGATTTTCGAAAGAGAGGAAGGACATCCTCCCAGCCCCACCCGGTGTTACCGGCCTGCGCCCATTGATCATAATCCTCGGGCTGACCGCGTACATAGGCCATGCCGTTGATTGCGCTCGATCCGCCGAGCGTCTTGCCGCGCGGCCAATAGATGCGGCGCCCGCCCAGCGCCGCCTCGGGTTCGGTCCGATAGGGCCAGACAATTTGGGGATCGGCGAATATCTTCGCCATGCCGGCCGGAACATGGATCCACATGTTGCGATCTGCGGGTCCCGCCTCAAGCAGAAGGACCGATCGCCTTGGGTCCTCCGACAAACGGTTCGCCAGCACGCATCCAGCCGAGCCTGCCCCGATCACCACATAATCAAATTTCATCTTCATCCATCCTAGAGAGCCACGGCCGCTCCAAGAGGCCGGAGCGCGCCGATTGCGTCGGTTCATTCACCCGCTGCATATTTTCACGCCAATGGACACAGCCACCCCTGCTCTGCCCCTTTCATTACAGGTGTAAGTGAAGTGCGGCGCTGCGGCGCGCCGCATCCGGTCCCCCGCCCATCGGGGATCCCGGTGCGGACGGGGGCGCCACCAGCGCCATGAGCGGCGCCAATGTCTCAAGGTGGGCGAAACGGGCAAACTCGGCGAGGATTGCATCCCTGTCGAACCCGCTATCGACGATGCTGCGGAATTTGGCCTCGAGCTTTGCCTGCTGGCGGCCGAGGTCGCTGAGCGGCACGGCAACGTCATGGCCGGCCATCCGCAAGCCTCCTCCTCGGCAATGAACGCGCGCCTCTGCGTGCGTTCCCTGCGACCGGGTCACGACCGTGACGCGGTCCCGCAGCGCAAGAATACGGGGCGTGAAGGCAGCGCTGCCTCGAAAAACGGCTGGGTCGGCGGTATCGACGCCTTCCAGCGTCAGAGCCGCCAAATGCCGAAGCGAGAATTTCACCTGAAGCCCATCCTGGGGTTCGGCGATATTGCAGACGCCGAGGTGCTCCGGGGCGACCGACAATTCCACCGCCTCGACCTCGTCGGCCGCCAGCCCCTCCGACCGCAAGAAAAGAAGCGCCTCGATCGACGAGTGGGTGAGATAACAGGCCGCGTGATATTTGAAGAGATTCCCGAAAATATGAAATCCCTGCGGTGGATCTGCAAGGGCAGCATCGGTGTCGGTCGCTTCGGACTGGGTGGCGCCGAAGCCTTGCTCTGCCTCCAATATATCCGGACTGCTGGTGAATCCGCGCGCGGCCAGCATGGCGGCGCAAAGCCCCGTTTCGGCGGCATGGCCGGCGTGGAGCGGTTTCGCCATGCTCCCGAACACCGCCTTCAGCCCTGCCGCTTGCGTCCCTGCGATACCGAAGGCATGGCGCGTTCGTAATTCGTCGAGGCCCAGCAGACTCGCGGCGGCTGCGGCGGCTCCAAAGGCTCCGAAAGTCGCGGTCGAATGCCAGCCTCGGGCATAGTGTGACGGACCCATGAAGCGGCCGATCCGCGTCTCGGTTTCATAACCCGCGACAAAGGCATTGATGATGGCCGAGCCGCTCGCACCGATCCGTTCGCCAAGCGCGAGCACTACCGGCGCGAGCGGCGCCGTAGGGTGTCCGATCGCGCTGACATCGTCATAGTCGATCGCATGGCCCGCTACACCGTTGAAAAAGGCCGCACGGGTCGCCGGAAACCGGCCCGGCCGTCCAACAAGTCCCGACTGCGCCGCACCGCCTTCGTCGAGAAGCAGGTCGTATATCATATCGACCGCTGGCTCCGTCCGCGCCGCCAGCGTTACGCCCATCCAGTCCAGGAGGCATTGCGCCGCAAGGCGCACGACGTCGGGGGGCAGCCCCTCGAAGCGCTGCGCGCTTGCCCGCTGCGCCAGTGCGCGCGTTATCATCCTTATCCTCCGCCCATTCCCCGGCCCTGGCCTTGCCTTCTTCATCCGATGGAAGCAGCCCCCGGCCGGGCAATCAATCGGAAGCGCCGCAAGCGGCGGCGCGCAGGCCCAAGCATCACAGATGCAATCAATTCCTGCCGGGCTTGTGCCTCGGCCCGGTTCGGCGATGCTGACAATCAAGAGGCGAGCGCCGGACGCGCCGCGATAAAAAATTGGGAGAGGTTCGATCAGCCGACATGCCATGCCGGAAGGCCCGACGTCCGCCGCCTACGCCGCCGCGACTGCCAAGCAGGTCGAGGCAACCACGGCGCTTGCCCGCGCCGACGGACTGCAACCCGTCCTCGCCGTCGGGCTCCTTTGTCTCCTCACCATTGTTTCTTATGTCGATCGTTCGATCATTTCGCTGCTTGCCGAACCGATCCGGGGCGACCTCGGGATCAGCGACGTCCAGATCGGTCTGCTTTCGGGCTTTGCCTTCATCATGCTCTATTGCTCGGCAGGCATCCCGCTTGCGCGGATCGCCGATGCCGGCAATCGCAAATGGCTGATCGGCCTCGGGGCATTGCTCTGGGGAAGCATGACGGCCTTGTCCGCCACGGCCGACGAATTCACCCTGCTCCTTATCTATCGGCTGGGCGTGGGCCTCGGCGAAGCCGCCCTCGTACCGGCGACCATTTCGCTCCTTGCCGACATGTTCCCTGTTGAAAAGCGGGCAACGCCGCTCAGCCTGTTCTTCGGCGCGAGCATTCTGGGGGGCGCCTTGTCCCATGCGATCGGCGCCGGCGCCCTGTCCTGGTCGGCGAACCTGATCGCGTCGGGCCGGATCGGGGGAAGTTTCGAGCCTTGGCAACTGACCTTCGCGATCGTCGGAATACCCGCGGTGCTCCTGGGGTTGGCCTTCATTCTGTTCGTGAGCGAGCCGCCTCGCATCGACCGGGACCACGGGCGCGAAGTTCGCTTCGGCGATACGCTTCGCCACTTCTTTGCAAACTGGCCGCTGTTCGGGCGCTTCTACCTCGGGATCGGCATTTTCCAGATCTCGTTGTTCGGCATCAGCCTCTGGACGCTTCCCTATCTCGTGCGCGCCTTCGGGTTCACCCCAAGCGAAGCCGGGCTCCTGATCACCTCGACCGCTGGGCTCGCGGCGGTTCTGAGCGCTACCGCAATGCCCTATGCCGCCTCGAAACTCATCGCCCGCGGCCGCATCGACCTGGTTCCGCTCCTCGCCGCCGCGGCGATGGCGCTATCGGTACCTGCGATCGGCATCGCTTTCATGTCCTCGTCTCTCCCGATTGCCATCGCGGCAGCTTGTGTCGCCTTCTTCTGCATCGCAGGTTCCTACACGCTGCCTCAGGTGGTGGGTCAGCATCTGGCGCCCGCCACGATGCGCGCGCAATTCTCGGCGATCTATTTTCTCGTCGGCAATGTGATCGGCGCGGGCCTCGGCGGGATCCTTATACCCTGGACGGCGAGCTTCCTGTCCGGCGAAGCGGCGATCGGCACCGGACTGTTCATCGTCTGTGCCGCCGTAGCGCCTGCCGCCCTTTATCTTGTGCTCAGGTCACGGAGTGCTTTTCCCGTCCAGACATGAGCCTGCCCCATTTGGATCGCCTCTCACCATTCCACCATAACCAGCGAGGAAGAATGATGGCCGTTGTTTGTGTTTCGCGCGCCGATGCCGTCGCTACCGTGACGATGAACAGGCCGGAGGCCATGAATGCGCTTTCCCGCGCGCTGCGCGTCGGCCTCGCCAGGATCCTGCGCGATCTCGCGTCGGATCCTTCCGTGCGCGCGATCATCCTGACCGGCGCGGGGACGCGTGCCTTTTCGGCAGGACTCGACCTTAAGGAACTGGGGGAGGATATTAGCATCCTCAAACCAGCGGGCGCCGACGATATCGACGACGATCCGGTGCGCGCGATCGCGCAGTGCCCCCAGCCCGTTATCGCCGCCGTAAATGGTGTGGCGATTACCGGCGGCTTTGAACTGGCGCTCGCCTGCGACATAGTCATAGCGTCGACCAACGCACGCTTCGCGGACACGCACAGCCGGGTCGGTGTACTGCCCGGTTGGGGATTGTCGCAAAGACTGTCGAGAAGCATCGGTCTCGCTCGCGCGAAGCATTTGTCGTTGACCGGCAGCTTTCTCGACGCGCTCACAGCCCGGGACTGGGGCCTCGTCAGCCGCGTCGTATCGCCCTCGGCGCTGCTGGAGCAGGCCCAAGCGATTGCCAGCGACATCGCCTCTGCTGCCCCGGACGTCGTGCAGAATTACAAGCGGCTGATCGATGACGGTTTCGCATTGCCACTCGGGGAAGCGCTGGAACTGGAAACGGCGCGTTCGGCTGCCGCGAACAGCGAAGTGCGCGCAGCGGACGTCGAAGCCCGCAGGCAAAGCATAATCGACAGAGGCCGAGGGTTTTCTCCCTCCTGAAGGCTAATCACAGCGCCCCGGCCAACCCCCATTTTCAGGACGCTCAAATCTCTCCACGCCGGCCCGTGCAACCTACCGTCTGGCTGCGGCGTGCGCCCCGGCAAGGCGGCCGAATACCAGCGCGCGAAGCACCGATGTCGCTCCAATATAGTCACCATACATCATGCCGACGGTTTCGCCCGCCGCGTAGAGGCCAGGAATGGGAATACCGCTGGCGTTCAAGACCTGTGCGTCGGGGGTGACCTTGAGGCCGCCCATGGTGAAGGTGTTCGAGGCAATTATGGGATAGCAGCCGAACGGGCCTTCCGCGATCGGGCGCGCCCAGTTCGACTTCACGGGCTCAAGACCGCTGGTCCGCTTTCCATCCAGGATGGAAGGAGCGATCGGCCCCGCGGGACAGCCCGCATTGTAATTCGCGATGGTCGCCATCAGCGCATCGGTCGGCACACCGATCTTTCCGGCCAGTTCGGCAACCGTATCCCCAAGGATCGCGGGTTGGTCGGATCGTATCATTCCGCGCCAGCCGGGGATGTCCTCGATCTGTTGGTCGTATATGAAATAGGCAATGCCGCCCGGCTGGCGCGATAGCCGGCGCAGCGGCTCCTCAAGATAACCCTCGAACGCATCGGGTGCCTCGTCGACAAAACGCTGCCCCTTGGCGTTGACCAGAATACCGAAGGGATAGGCATGGACGAGTGCTTCCGCCCGGCTCGATCGCGGATCGATGGGCTGGCGATGACACTCGGCCCAATCGCCGGCCGGTGCCGCGTTGACCTCAAGCGCCATCCGGATGCCCTCCCCGCGATTATACCAGCCGCCGCGCGCAACCGGCCGCAGATAACGGGCCTCGGATCCCATATACTGGACCGTCATCGCGGGGTTCCCCTGGAAACCTCCGCTCGCCAGAATAACCGATCGCGCCTGGATCGAGATGCCCTCATGCGTCTGGTCGGTGGCGAACAGTCCCACGACATGATCATCATCGTTCCGGATCAGGCGTGTAGCGGTGGTTTCATAGAGGATTGTTCCTCCCATCGTCTCGATATGAGGACAAAGTGTTTCAATCATGGCAAGGCCGCCGCCAGCGACTGCCGGAAGGTCACCGCCGAGCGCGGGCGGCAGCGGATATCGCGTCGATGTCATTCCGACGCCGTAGTTGGCGAGCCACCGGACGACTTCGGGCACGCCACCGAAGAATGCGGACAGCAGTTCGGGATCGTTGAACGGCAGCGCCTTTACCAGCCCCGGCCACGAGGCATAGTCTGCCATCGACGCTTCGAGAAACTCGGGCATGATATGATAACCACCGCGCTGGCTGTATAGATCGACAAAGTCGGGGTAGAGATCGCCATCCCCGGTCATGCGGAACAGCGCCTCGGTCCACCGTGTATTTCCTCCACGATCCTCGATCGGCGAGCGCTCGAGGACCAGCACGGACGCGCCGGCCTCGAGGCCGGCCATCGCGGCGGCGATACCCGCAGCACCGCAGCCCACGACGGCAATATCCGCATTCATTATTTTCATTGGCACGCACCTCTATCCACAAGCAGGTCCGGCAGGGCGGAACCTGGTGAGAGGCTGTTGGCAAGCGGCCCTGGCTGTCAATCGAGAGCGGGCCGCGAAGGCAGGGTTATTGCAGATGTGATGACCATCCCCCTGCCCAGCAACCGAAAAATTGCATGTCGCCGACGCCGTCAGCACCCGAAAAGCACCCCGTCCAAGCCGCCGTCAGACTTTGCACCGACAACTCGCTCCAAACGGATATTCACCCCCGCTCCACTCGGATCGATTCCCGATGTTTCGACCGATCGGACCAGACCGCGCTCGCAATCATCCCTCAATCGGGCGTGAGCACCATCTTGAGCGCCCCTGCATCGCGGGTATCGAACAAGCGATAAGCCTCTGCTCCTGCGCTCAGCGGCAGCCGATGGCTGATAAATTTTTCGGGTCGCAAGCGCCCCGCCTGCACCAGCGGGAACAACGTCGGCAGTTCCTCGGGGACCGAACAGGTGCCGGCGCGGAAAGTCAGGCCCGCGGTAAAAAAGCGTTCGAGCGGGAAGGCATAGCGTCGCGACTGCTGCACTCCGATCACCGACACGGTGCCGCGTGCCCGGACGAGGCGAAGCGCCAGATCGACCGTTTCGTCGCGTCCGACGACCTCGATCGAGCAGTCGAGCTTACGTCCCTTGGTGGCCTCGCGGATCGTCTCGACCGCCTCGCCCGGATGGAGCGCGATTGCGCCCGCTTCTTCGGCGAGTGCGCGGCGTTCGGTGATCGGGTCGATCGCATAGACGACATGCGCGCCCATGACGAAGGCGCTTTCAACCGCCATCAGGCCGATCGGCCCCAGCCCGATCACCGCGACGCTGCTGCCCGGCGCGATGTCGGCGTTTCTCGCGCCGAACCAGGCCGTCGCGAGCGCGTCGGTCATCAGCAGCGCCTGTTCCTCCGTGACGCCATCGGGGATCAGCACCGCATTAGCGTCGGCAGCGGGTACGCGCACCGCCTCGGCCTGCGATCCCTGCAGCTTTGCCGACAGGCCGTAGCAGGAGCCCATCCCATACTCGCAGAGGTTGACGACGCCGGCGAGGCACTGGCGGCACGATCCGCAGCCGACCGCGCCCGGTATCATCACCTTGTCGCCGACCTTCAGCCGCGACACGCCGCGGCCGATTTCGACGACCTCGCCCACCGCCTCATGCCCGACACAGAAGCCGACATCGTCCGAAAAGCCGTGGCCGTGATAGATATGCAGGTCACTGCCGCAGATCGAGCAGGCGGTGACCTTGACGATCGCGTCGCGATCCGCCTGCGGCGTCGGGTCGTCCATGTGTTCGTAGCGGATGTCGTGTGCGCCGTAATAGCGGAGGGCTTTCATCGATGTGGCTCCCCTTCCCGTTCAGCGCCGGTTTGCGGCGACATATTCGGCGATTTTCTGCTTGCCGAGCTGCGACATATGCACTTCCTCGGGTCCGTCGGTGAGACGGACGTAGCGGTTGAGCGTGAAGAAATAGGCGATCGGCGTATCCTCGCTGACCCCCATGCCGCCATGCGCCTGAATCGCGCGGTCCGACACGGTCTGCGCCATCGTCGGCGCGACGACCTTGATCGCCGCGATCAGATCCTTGGCCTGCTTGTTGCCATAGCGGTCCATCGCATCAGCCGCTTTCAGCGTCAGCAGCCGCGCCATTTCGACTTCGCAGAAGCTTTTTGCGACATCCTGCCGGATGCTGCTCTGATCGGCGAGTTTCTTGCCGAAAGCGACGCGGCTGTCGACGCGGCGCGCCATATATTCGAGCGCGCGCTGCGCCTGCCCGATCGAGCGCATGCAGTGATGAATGCGGCCCGGCCCAAGGCGCCCCTGCGCGATCTCGAACCCGCGGCCTTCGCCGAGGATCAGATTTTCCTTCGGTACGCGGACATTGTCGAAGCGCAGCTCGGCTTCGCCACCGGGCGAATTATAAGAGCCGAACACCGTCTGGTGGCGCACCACCGTGACGCCAGGCGTGTCGCGGGGGATGAGAATTTGCGAATGCTGCGCGTGGCGCGGCGCGTCGAAATCGCTCTTCCCCATCACGATGAAGATGTCGCAGCGCGGGTGCATCGCATTCGAAATCCACCATTTGCGCCCGTTGATGACATAATCGTCGCCGTCAGGAATGATCGACAGTTCGAGGTTGGTGGCGTCGGACGAAGCGACCTGCGGCTCGGTCATCACATAGGCCGAGCGTATTTCGCCATTCAGCAGCGGCTTCAGCCATTTTTCCTTTTGTTCGGGCGAACCGAATTTCGCGAGCACCTCCATATTACCGGTGTCTGGCGCCGAACAGTTGAACACCTGGCTCGACCAGGGAACGCGGCCGAAAAGTTCGGCGACCGGCGCATATTCGAGGTTGGTGAGGCCCGGCGAATATTCGCCATATTCGTGCGGCAGGAACAGGTTCCACAGCCCCTGTTCGCGCGCCTTTCCTTTCAGCGCCTCCATCCCCGGCCATTCCTGCCAGCGATTATTCTGGTCGTGGACGAAGTCGTAATAGGCCTGCTCGTTCGGATAGATATGTTCGTCCATAAAGGCTTCGACCTGCGCGATCAGCCCGGCGACCTTGTCGCTATATTCGAAATTCATCTGTCTGCCTTTCGTTACAGGGAGAGCCCGCCATCGACGATGAGCGTGTGGCCGGTGACATAGGAAGCGAGCGGCGATGCGAGGAAGATTGCGGCGCCCGCCATATCCTCGGGCGTACCCATCCGCCGCTGGGGAATATTCGCCAGCGCGCCGTCGAGCCGCGCCTGATTCTGCGTCGTCACCTTCGTCAGCTTGGTGTCGACGAGGCCGGGCGCGAGACCATTGACGCGGATGCCGTCGACGGCGAACGCCTGCCCCAGCGTCTTGGTCAGGCTGATCGCCCCCGCCTTCGACGCGGCATAAGCGGGGTTGCCGATGTTGGCCTTCAGCCCCGAGATCGAGCTCACAATGACGATCGAGCCGGCCGCGTCGGCAAGCTGCGAGCGGAACTTGCGCGAGATATGCATGAGGCTGTCAAGATTGACCGCCATCACGCGGTCCCAGCCCTCGCGCTCGAACTCGCCGCGACGATAGACGACGGTGCCCTGGCACAGGATCAGCACGTCGAGCCCATCGAACGGCAGCGGCGCGGCGTCGATCGCATCGGGATCGCCGACATCGACGCAGGTGTAGCCGAGCCCGGTCAGGTCCGATCCGTCGGCCGCGTCATAATCCGCCGCCGAGGCGCGCGTGCCCCAGACATGGACCTCGGCGCCGCGCAGCCGGAAACCGTGCGCGATGCCGTTTCCGATGCCGCTTGATCCGCCGACGACCAGCACCCGCCGGTCCTTGAAATCGGTATCGTCCTTCATGTCATTTCCTTCAGCTTATGCGGCGCAGCGCGCGGTCGAACAGGTCGAGCGTGTGGGCGTGGAGACGGTCGCCGGTTTCCTTCGGCGCCTTGCCGGCACAGGCGCGCGCATGGGTGCCCTCGAGGATGATGCCGAGCTTGTAGCAGGCAAGCACGACATACCAGTCGAGGGCCGACAGATCGCGCCCGCTCACTGCGCCGTAATGCGCGACCAACTCGTCCGGGGTCGCGAACCCCTCCCACGGCGTGATCGCCACATCGGTCGCGCGGGGTACATCATCCTCCGGCCAGGTCGCGAGCAGCCAGCCAAGGTCGAGCAAGGGATCGCCGATCGTACTGAGTTCCCAGTCAACCACTGCCGCCAGATCGCCGCTGTCGGGTCGAACCATGACGTTCGAAAGATGAAAATCGCCGTGGATGATACCGGGGCGGAAGTCCGCCGGGCGATGCGCGTCGAGCCAGTCGGCGACGCGCTCGACGCCGGGGATCGCCGCGGGCCCGGGCCATTCGGCGAAATCGGCGTAGCTGGCGAGCTGTGCTTTCCACCGTCCGACCTGCCGTTCCAGATAATTGTCGGGCTTTCCAAAGCCGTCGAGCCCAACCGAGCGATAATCGATGGCGCCGAGCGCCGCGATCGCCTCGACCATCGACAGCCCGATCCGGTGGCGGGCCGCCGCGTCGTTCGCATGGAGGGCGGGCAGCCCCTCAGTCGGGTTAAAGCCCTCGACGGGTTCCATCAGGTAGAAGGCGACGCCCAGCACATCCTCTTGACCGTACGCCGCCACCAACCGCGGATGCGGAACTTGTGTGCCGTCGAGCGCGGCAAGCACACGCGCCTCGCGGCGCATGGTGTCGTTCGAATTGGAGCGGGGAACCGGCGGCGGGCGGCGGAGCACATAGACCGCATCGCCGCGGCGAAACCGCATCAGAATATTCTGGGTCCCACCCGACAACAGCCGCGCGTCGGCAATTGGCCCCGCCCCGACGCCCTGACTTTCCATCCAGCGTTCGAGCGCCACGAGGTCGACTCCCTCGATCATTCCCAATCCTCTCTTTTTATCCATTTGGATAAATGCATTTGACGCGCCCTGCTGTCAATGGCAAATGCGGCCCATGGCCCGCCCCCCTTCGACCGCGCATTCCGAAGCACCGCAGCATCTGAAGGCGGTCGCGCTCAAACTCTTTGCCGAGCGCGGGATCGACGGGGTCACTGTCCGACAGATCGCCGAGGCGGCGGGGCAGAAAAACCATGCCGCGATCACCTATCATTTCGGGTCGAAGGACACGCTCATCCGCGCACTGGTCGTCGACGGCGCGCGGGCCATCGACGAGCGGCGCAACGCCGCGCTCGACCGTGCCAGAGCCGCGGGGGGTCCGCATAATGTGCTCGAAGTGATGGAGATATTGGTCGAAACCTCGGTCGATCCCAACCCTCCTGCGGGGGGTGAATGCTATAACCGCTTCATTGTCGGGCTCCAGTTGTCGAACCGCGCGCTGTTCATGGATGCACTGGAAGGGCGCTGGAACTCGGGCTATCAGCGCTGCCTCGACGAGGTCCGGCGCCTGATGGCGCACGTTCCGGCTGACCTCCTCAACCAGCGCCTCGTCTTCATGGGCGGCGCGATCGGCGGGATATTGGCCGGACGCGAAACCGAGCTTTCCGACCGCTCGCGCGAGCATCCGATGTGGTCGCATCCCGAAACGCTGCGTCGTGTCGCGCGGGCGCTGGCGTCGATTATCGAAGGCTGACTTCAGCCGTGCAACGGCCTGACGCCCAAACGGGGCGGAAAGAGACGGCCGCCAAGGTTTGCCGCTACGCGGCTGGTCGAAATAGAATCATTTCCTGATCGTCAGGACGCGCATCTCGATCAGGGCACGGCTCTTGCGCGAAATCCCCCACAGCACACCCGGCTGGCTTTCGTCCCAGTCGATTGCCTGCCCCTCCGCCTCCATCGGCACAGTCGCGATATGGTCGAGTGTCGCGCCGCCCTTTGGCAGCCGCGTGACATAGAGTTCCGGCAAATCATGCCCCGACAGCCACAGGTTGCCGTCGGGTCCAAAGCCGCCGCCCGAAATGCTCATCGGCGCGATGCGGCCCAGGATCGTCGCGGGCAGCGCCCAGCTTTCGGTACGGCGCCATTCGGGATCGAATTTGACCAGCGTAGTGTGGCGATGGTCGCGCGGCGGCTCGCCGCCCTTCGCATCATAATTGGCGAACATGCCCCACCAGTGGCCGTCGTGCCAGTCGATCCACGTCAGCGAGCCCGTCCCCTGCCCCAGCGACACGGTGCGTTGGTGAACGAGCGTGACGGGATCGAAGATTTCGACCGAACTCGCCTGCGGCACGGCGGGGAAATTCGACGCCGCGCACACCAGTTCGCCCTTGATGAGCGCACAGCTGTTGATGTGCGGATAACGCACGGGATCGCCCTCCCACACATTGATGCGCTCGCCGGTCTTGCGGTCGTAGCGGGCGATCGTCCAGTTGGCGACGGCGTAGATGCCGGCGGGGCCGACCGCCACACCCTGCCGCGCTTCGGCGGCGGGAATGCGGCGGACGGTCTCGGCCGCCTCCCCCTGCGGAACCGGGGAGGAAGGCGGCGCGGCAATCGAGGCGAGCAACAGGATGGCGCCCAGCATCAGAAATTCGCCGCCACGCCGAACCAGAAGGTGCGGCCATATTCGGCCGATTCCTGGAGATAGGCCTGTCCCGGCCCGACAAGTTCGCGGCGGCCCTTGTTCGTGAGGTTTTGCCCTTCGGCATAGAGGGTGAAATTGGGCGTCAGGCGGAAGTTGACGTTTGCGTCGAGCGTGCCGCGATCCTTCCAATATTGGTCGGCGTTCGGGATCGTGTCGTTGATCGTTTCGAGGAAGCCGCCGATATAATTATACGACAGCCGCGCCTCGAACCGGTCCTTCTGGTAATAGACCGACGCGTTCCACACCGTATCTGGCTGGAGGAACAGGCCGGTCACCCTTGGGCCCACGCTGGTCAGGAAGGTGAATTTCGTGTCGAGGAAAGTCGCATTCGCGCTGACGCCGAGGCCGTCGAACGGATCGGGCAGGAAGGTCAGCGCCTGCTGGAGATTAAGCTCCAGGCCCTTGATCGTCGCGCTTTCGGCGTTGCGCGGTTCGGATACCAGCACATCCTCCACCCCGCGACCGACGTCGATTGCCTCGACGCTCGACAGGGTGAAAATCTCGTTCTTGATCTTTTTGTGAAAGAGCGCGGCCGAGATGACGCCGTCCTTGGGATAAAATTCGAACGACAGGTCGAAGCCGCGGCTTTCGCGGGGGTTCAGCCCCGGATTGCCACGCGCCAGCGTCGGCTGGCTACCGTCGAAACGGAGCGTTTCGGTCGCGGCGATCGATCCATAATCAGGGCGGCCGATCGTGTTTGTATAGGCGCCGCGGATGACGAAGCGGTCGGCGACGTCCCAGCGAACGTGGAAGCTGGGCAGCCAATTGTCGTAGCTGCCGTCGGCCGTGATCTCGGCCAAGGCCGAGCCGACCGCGCGATAGGCATTAGACGACACCTCGGTGCGTTCGTAACGAAGTCCTCCGAGCAGGGTGACGTTGCCGATGCGTGTGCTGCCCTGAAGATAGGCGGCAAAGACATCCTCGCTGACGTCGTAATTGCCCGCCACCGAGGCGACCGTCGTGGTGAAGCTCGCCTTGTTCGCTTCGTAGAAGGCGGGGAAAGCATCGGCGTCGATCCGGATCGGGATAGGGAATTGGCCGCGGATCGGCTTGCTCGGACCGTTGGTAACGACCTCGTCCAGCGTGTAGGTAAAGCCGCTCGCCGCGCGATAGTCGGTACGCGGGTTGCTGTTCTCGCGGTCCGTCAGGCGGATGACACCTCCCGTCTTGAGCTTGACCCCGCCGTCATCGCGGTCGTCGCCCCAAGTCAGATTGAGGCGGAACTGGCCGCTCTTCTCGAGCGACTTCTGCAGATCGCTGCGCTGCTGCTGAAGATAGAAGTTCGTCGGGTCGACGGCAGCCGCCGCATTGGTCGGCGTGAACACCGGATAGAAATCGGACGTATCGTAATGGAAGGCGTAGCGTGCGCCGTCGGCGTCGCGCGTGCGGAACTCGATGCTTTCGTTGGGAACGCGGAGGCGGCCGAGCGAAAAGACCGCGTCGCCGTCCACCTTCAGTTTTTCGTCGGCATCCCATTCGAACGCCGTGCGGCCGAGCGCAACGAGGCGCTTGGTGATCGGCTGGTTGAGCTGGACGATAATGCGGCCGCGCGCGAAATCACCGCTGGTCGGCGTCTGGTTCGCGACATTGCCGAGCGGTTCGATGCGATATTCGATGCGCTCCTCGTCATCCTCTGTCCGCGCAACCACGCCCGAAAGCTCCCAGCGGAACCGGTCCGACGGGCGCCATTCGATCTTCACATTGCCACCGGTGCGCTGCTTGGTATTGTTGTACCAGAAGAGGCGGTGCTGCGTCGGCACCTGGATGCCGTTGCCGTTCGCCGCGCCCGAATTCACCGGCGCGCCGCCCGCCGTATATTCGCGCACCGACGGGCTCGCGACCTCGATCTGCGGAATGTCGTAATCGAGCTGTTCATGGCTGGCACCGACCACGATGCCCCATTCGTCGTTCGCGCCGAAGGTCGTGCCGGCGGCGAAGGCGATGCGATACGACGGCTTGCTGTTCCGCACGTCGCCATTCTGTTCATAGATGCCGTAGGAGGCAACGCCGTTGAAGAAGGCGCGCCCCGCATCGAAGGCGCTGCGCGTCGCGATGTTGATGATGCCGCCGATGGCGTTGGCATCGTTTTCGGGTGTCACCGTCTTGATGACCTCGATCCGCGCCGCCATCACCGAAGGGATGATGTCGAGCGGCACGGTACGCCCCGACGAGTCGACGCCCGATACCAGCGCGCCGTCGACGGTCGTGCGATTATAGGTCGACTGAAGCCCGCGCAGCACGGGAAATCGCGGTTCGCCCTGGTCCTCCTGCACCGACAGCCCCGGGATACGACGAAGCGCGGCCGCGGTATTATGGTCAGGCAACTTGCCGATATCGTCCGACGAAATCGCGTCCATCACGATAAAGGCGTCGCGCTTTTCGGCGGTCGCTTCATATTGCGCGCGGCGCTGGCCAGTGACGACGATCGTGTCGCCATCGGCGCCCGCTTCGCTCTCCAGCGCGGGGTCGACCGGTGGTTCGGACTGAGCCAGCGCCGGCGCAGAGAAGAAGACGGCCGAGCACAGCAAAGCGGCCCGGAAATTCGGGAGAGACGGTTTCATTTTGGTGATTCCCCAAGAAGGTGTGTTGTCGGGGGCTGCGGATAGGCTCGTGTGGCGTCAGCGAGGTGACGGGACCGTTGCACCACGATGAAAGCAACATCTCATTTCAATGACAGCTTCCACTGTCAGCAGTGGCCGATTTCAGACTGACAGCTGTTCAGAACCGCTACCGTTCCAAGTCACAATTCCCGGGCTTTCGCGGCAGCTCGAACATCCTGCGAACAGGCGAGCGAGATGACGAGGATGTCGTCGCCATCCACAACCACCGCGACGTCGTTCATCCCAACGATAGAGACCCGTCGCCCCCCGGCGCGAACTAGGTTGTTACTGCTGCCATGCAGGAAGACGTCGCCGACCGCGGCATTGCCCATCTCGTCCTTCGCGGCGAGCAGCTGGACCGCCTGCCAACTGCCCAGATCGGACCAGCCCATTGCAACGGGCACAACCGCAACGCGATCGTCCTTCTCCATCACCGCATAGTCGATCGAGTCATTCGGCGCATGCCCGAACTCGCGCGCGTCGGCGTGGATCGCGTCGCGATCCACGAAGCCCGCGCGAATGGCGTCGACGGCAGCGCCGAAGATCGCCGGACATGACGCCAGCATCGCATCGCGCATGCGTCCGGCGCGGAACAGAAAGATGCCCGCGTTCCAGTTGTAACCACCGGCGGCAAGCATCCGATTTGCTTCCTCAAAAGGCGGCTTCTCGATGAAACGCTCGACGATGAACCCGTGTTTGGTCAGGGCTTTGCCACTCGCGATATATCCAAATCCCGTGTCGGGCCGATCAGGTGCGATACCGAAGGTGACGATCCAGTCCCGGTTGGCGAGTTCGACCCCGCTTTCGATTGCGGCGTGAAAGGCGGACAGATCGAGAATGACCTGATCGCTCGGCATGACGAGCAGCAGCGTGTCGGGGTCTGCCTGCGCGACCGCGAGAGCGATAGCGGCGGCGGTTCCGCGCGGCATCGGTTCAACAATCAACATAGCGTCGCGGCGACCGAGCTGCTCGCGCACCACCGGGACATGCGCGCCACCGCACAGAATCATCGGCGGTGCGAAAGATGGCCCCGCCGGAGTGCGCTTGACCGTTTGCTCGAAAAGACTTTCCGAACCTGCAAGCGGCAGGAACTGTTTTGCACGATGCCCGCGGGATTCCGGCCACAGCCGCGTCCCCGCACCACCACAGAGAATAACCGGTTGAATCATCGGGCAGGCTCCGATCCAATCTAGGTTGGCCAGAAAGCACGCCTCTCCTTGTTTGCGAACATAAGGGCAAAAAAGGGCCGGCTTCAACCCATTTTGCTGCATGTGCGAAGAGAAACTTGATCGTTCCGATTTTCGCGGCAATATCGTTAATGTCGGCGCCGCCGCGAGGTGGTCCGAATCCCGGTCGGCCCGACCGATCGGACCCGGGGGGATGTCACGACCGTTTCGGATCTCGATGCTGTCGAAAGGCCGTGGGTGAAAATGTCCGCGCGTCCATCCCGAAGGAGTTTTCCGATGAAGCAGCTTGTCGCATTCGACCTCGATGGAACGCTCGCCGAAAGCAAACAGCCACTTGCCGATTGGATGGCCGAGGCAATCGCCAGCCTTTTACAGGTCGCCCACGTCGCCGTCATCTCCGGCGGCGACTGGCCCCAGTTCGACAAGCAGGTCGCAAGCCGATTGCCGCCCCACGCCGACCTGTCTCGGCTGTGGCTGATGCCCACCACAGGCACCAAGCTTTTCACGCACCGCGGGGGTGCCTGGGCACCCGTTTACGCCGAATTGTTCGACGCAGTTCAGAAGCAAGCGATTCTTGATGCCTTCGACGCATCGCTCGAGGCCACCGGGTTCGTTCCCGAGGAGACCTGGGGGAATCGGATCGAGGATCGCGGAAGCCAGATCACCTTTTCGGCGCTGGGTCAGGAGGCACCGATCCATGCAAAGGAAATCTGGGATCCCGACTTCGCCAAACGCAAGGTCATCCAAGCCGACCTGCGCACCCGGCTGCCGGGCCTGTCGATCAATATGGGCGGCGCGACGTCGATCGACATCACGCGCGAAGGGGTCGACAAGGCCTATGGCCTCAAGAAGCTGCGCGATGCGAGCGGGGTTCCGCTGGAGGCGATGATGTTCATCGGCGACGCGATCTTTCCCGGTGGCAACGACTATCCGGCGAAGGAACTAGGCCTCGACACCGTCCGGGTTCGCGACCCCAAGGAAACACTGGCTGTGATCGAAGCCATCGTCGCATGCCAGAAGGATTAGCGCGAGATCGGTTAAATCGCGTTCCAGATCAGATATATAACGATCCAGAGTGATAACGAAATGGCCAGTCCGACCAGCCATCCCGACCAGCGGATCGGGTTCGAGCCAGCCGTCCGCTGGGCCGCATCGATCGTCGAACTACGCATGTCTTGCCCCCGATTGCGGTCCCCAGGGCCAATTGCCGATTCGCCGGTTAAATTGTCGTGAATATCACGGACGCGCGGCGCCGAATTTGTCCCTTCCCGGGACTCCGGACTGTCGCGCGATCCGTCCATGAGCGTCTTCCTCTCGCGTCATCATCGGCATCTTCTGCCGAGATGCCCACGAGAGTATTTTAGATCGCGATACGGCCGCCGTCCATCCATTCGAGGCTGGGCCGCCTCGAGGTGGTTCGTCCAGCTTCGAGCCCGATAACATGGTCCGCAGCGGCGAGCATTGCCGGGCGGTGCGTCACGATAACGATGGTCATGTGATCGCGCAGCGATCGCATCGCTTCGACGACGCGCGCCTCACTCGCATGATCGAGCGCACTGGTCGCCTCGTCGAGGATGAGCAGTTGGGGACGTCGCAGCAACGCGCGCGCAATCGCAATGCGTTGCCGCTCACCGCCGGAGAGCGCCTGGCCCCGGTCGCCCACGGGGGTTTCGAGTCCCGCGGGTTTCGTCCGGACAAGATCGGCTGCATCGGCAAGTTCGAGCGCTTCCCACAATCGCGCATCGTCGATGTCCGCGTCGGCAAGCCGGAGGTTGGCGGCAATGCTGTCGTTGAACAGAAAGGTTTCCTGCGGCACCAGCGCGACGTGGCGCTGCCACAGCGGCATCAGTTTCTGGTCGAGCGCAAGGCCGTCGACGGCGATCCGTCCGCTCGACGGCGGCAACAACCCCGAGATGATGTCGAGCAGGGTCGATTTGCCGCTCCCGCTCGGGCCACTGATCGCGGTAATCGCGCGGGCCGGGATGACGGCCGAAATGCGATCGAGCGTCGGCATGCCTTCATCGCCATAGTGAAAACGGATCTGCGAAAGTTCGATACCGCGGTCGAGCCGTATCTCGCGTCCAGCGGGGGCATGCGCCGGTTGCTCGGCGTTTTCGCGACAGGTCTTGAGAAGGTCGACGACGGCGCTGACCGGCCCGAGGCTGGCGGCCAGTTCCTGACTGACCGAGTGAAGCGCCATGATCCGCGGCGCGAGCCGCATGAACAGAAAGAGCATTGCCAGAAGCACCGGCAACTCCATCGTCTGGAAGGTGAGCGCGACGAAGATGAAGCTCGCGACGGCGATCGCGGTCAGCGTTTGGTATATGGTCGCGCTGCGCGCGCGCGCCGAAGCAAAGCGGATATTGTGACGATAGATACGGAACAGCACATCATCCATCGCGGCGAGATGCTGCTTTTGCAAACCGAAAAGCTTGGCCGTGCGCAGCCCCCCGAGGAATCCGTCGACGAGCCGGAATTCGTCGCGCCGTTGCCGGCCGACAGTCTGGCCATGCTCGAACGAGCGCCGCCGGGCGCGGTAGGTGAAAGCGAAAACCGCAACACCGATCACGATCGCCGCGAGCGTCATGCGCCACGATATCGCAAGCGACGCGAGCGCGAATATTGCCGCCATCAACGCCGACTGCACGAGTTGGAGCAACTGGTGCGTTGCCAGCAGCAGCCGGTCGATGTTCGACGTCAGTATCTGGGCGAGGTCGGCCGTGCGATAACGGCCGAGGACCTGCCAGCGCGTCAATGTCACCGCCTTGAACAAGCGGTGCTGGAAATCGGCGACAAAGCCGAACATGACGCGCGCATTATAGCGCTCCTTGGTTTCAAGAAGCAGCGAACGGATTACGGTCGCGACCACGAAAGCGCCGATGATCATCGGCAGCGTGATCGCCACGGTCTGGTCGGTCACGACAAAGGGGATGCGGTCGAAATCGATAAGAATTTCCTGACGCGCCGGATCCAGCAACCGAAGCAGCGGGATCAGCAGCAGGATCGAGACGATCTCGCTGAGGCTGCCGAGAGTCTGGAGGATCGCAGCCTTTGCAAAGGCGCCACGGGTGCCCGCCCAGACCAGCCGAACGAAATCGGCTATGCCGTCATGCGACCGCATGGTCGCGCCTGTCGGCCGGGCAGAGGAAGTCAGCAAGCTCGGGAAGTGCGTCGAGGTCGTTGCGGACGATAAGCCGCCCGACACGCGCGCTCCGCGCGAGCGTGGCCGCCTTCGCAAACAGCGCCGCGGCCTCCCCTCCGCCCATTGCGGCCCTTCCTAGGCGCGGGAAGTAGGAAAAACGGATAAGCGCCCGAAGCGCATCCGCCGCAGCGAACGCCCGGTATTCATTCGCGGCACCGCGATCAAGGACATGGACGCGGCCAAGCGGCAACGGCCAACGCGGGTTTGTACGCGCCAGCCGGAAGCGGATTTTGCCGTTCGTGAAGAGCCCGTCGGACGGCTCGACGACATAGCCTGGCACAGGCCCGAACCGCGTCTGCATATCGGCGTCGAGCTTCATTGCCTGATAGCCTGCGGCGACGACAGGCGCCCCCGCCCCGAGGCGAATCGCGACGACATCGTCGGCCACGAGCCGGAAGCCGCCTGCAACCAGGCTGGCAGCCGTGGTCGACTTGCCCGCCCCCTTGTCGCCCAGAAATATGGCCGCCTCGCCATCGATCTCGATCGCACTGCCGTGCAGGACCAGATAACCGCGCCGGTGTAGCAGGATTGCGAGCACCGGCCCGAGCAGCGGCAAGGCCAGAAGGCGCTCGTCGAAGCCCGGATCGAGATCCACCGCAATCTCCCTCCCGCCTGCGCGCACGAGGAAGACGCCCACGTTGCGGAAACGAAGCAGGTCCCCTTCGGGCAGCACCGCGAAATGCCGGAATCCTTCGAAGGGCTGCGAATAGCGGGAAAGATCGGCCGCGACGATGTGGAGATCGATCTCGCCTGCCGAACAGATGTCAGCCTCTTCCAGCCGGAAATCGGAGCATACCGCCAGATCGTAAATCCGGTACAGGAAAGCTCCGCTGCTCACGCCGCTTCCTCGATATAGGGGGGGCGTTCAGGCGGATTCTCCATCGCAAGCCAGCGCGACAGCATCACCGCGCGCCAAAGGCGCATCAGCGCCGTGCCGTCAAGTTCTCCGCTATTCCGCAAATCGGACCAGTCGGCGCGAAGTTGGGCAAGGTTGCAATAGGGCAGGATCAATTCGGGCCGCTTTAAAATCGCCTCGTCGATAACGTCGCGATCGAACCGGAGCAGCGACTGCCGCAGATGGGTCGCGAAATCATGCTTGTCCGTCCGTAGGCGGATCTTTTCCGGCAACACACCTTCCATCGCATCACGAAGCACGGAGCGGGGCCGGCCGTCCTTCCATTTTTCCTGCGCCTCGACCGTCACGCAGAAGCGGACGACATCGAGGTCGAGGAAGGGCATCCGGAGTTCGACGCCGGCGCAGGCGGCTTCGATGTCGATCACCTCGAGCGAATGGGCAAAGATCGGCGATGCCAATTTTTTGAGATGCGCCTGCTGCTCGATCGGACGCTCACGGCCGTCGGGGGCGGTGACCAGCGGATCGCGCTGGACGGAAGTGCCGCGGACGAGGAAGCTGGCCGGTAGGTCGAGCAGCTTGCCGACGCTGCGCCGGATGCCTCGCCGCCAGACGAGACGCCGGAAATGCGGCCATGGCGCCCCTGTGACGTGACGAACGGCCTGCAGCTCCCTCCACAGCTTGCGCCACTGGCCCGACGCGGCCAATTCGCCGAACAGCCCACCGCCATGCGAGATCACCTCGTCGCCGCCGTGCCCATGCAGGATGACGCGCCCGGAGAAATCTGCGGCCACCTGTTTCAGGAAATAGCGGAAGATGCCGCCATTCGGGCCGGCCGGGGGCTGGTCCTGCTCGCCCAGAATCGCATCGGCGTGGCCAAGACCGGAAACTCCGCTGCAATCGACCGTGGTATGTCCGATCGCATATTGGTCGACCACCGACGCGATGAAGTCGCGTTCATCCTCGACGTCAGGGTCGGAGAATATCAGTGAGAAAGCCTGCACAGGCGGATCGCCATCGGCGCGACCTGAAGCGAGTGCGCTAACGATCGAGGACGAGTCGAGCCCCCCGCTGAGGAAGGATCCGACCGCCGAATTGCCGCGAAGGCGGCGACGGATCGCCTCGACGAACAGCGCGCGGAATTCGCCGCCCACATCCTCGCGCGCGACCGGTGCCTCGGTATCGAGACGCCAGTAACAGTGCGTCGCGAATGCATCGCGCCGGGCGATCGCATAATGGCCTGGAAGCAGGCGGTAGATGTCCTCGAAAAAAGTACGGTCGCGGTCAGCCTCGGGAAAGTCTCCCCGGACAAAATCCGCCATCGCCGCATCGCGCCGTTCCCCCGGGATGTCGGGGCGCATCGCCAGCAGCCCCTTGATCTCGGACGCAAACAGCAGTTCGTCGTCGATGACGCGATAGTAGAGCGGCTTTACCCCGATATGATCGCGCGCCAGATAGACCTGCTGCTTTATGGGATCCCAGATCGCGATGGCGAAATCCCCCAGCAGATGTTGCGCCAGCTGGTCGCCAAGCGAACGATAGGCCGCGAGGAGCAACCGGGTATCGGACATGGCGTCCGGCAGCGGCGCATGCAGTCCTGCCGCGTCCCGCAACATGGCCCGCAATTCGTCGCCATTGTCCAGCCGGCCATCAAAGGCGACAACATAGCCATCGTCGTCGAGCGCGAAGCCGTTGCACCCTGTGTCAAGCAAACCATGGCCGATGAACACATATTCGTCATGGTAACAGGACATGCCGTCGCGGCAGCGATGGGCCATCGCGTCGAGCGCCCGCTCGAGCATCGCTACGCCGCGCGCACCATCGCTTTTGGCAGGGACGATGCCGCATATACCGCTCATCGCTATTCGATCCTCAAGAGCGGACGAAAGGCAGCAATATTTTCGCTGTCCCCCCCGATCACGACTTTGCCATTGCTCGTCAGCCAGGCATGAGCGCCGAAAGTCGTGCCGCTGCGCCGGACGCCGACTTCAATCTCCGATCCATAGCCTCGCAGCATCAGCATCAGCTTGACCGCCAGCGCCTGAACAAGACAGGTCGGCTTTGGCACCAGCACCGAAGCCGCGCGAACGGCGGTAGCAACACGCAGCGCAAGCGCATCGCTCGGAAAAGGCCGGGGTGGATGGAGCGACGCGCGACGGATCATCCGGTTATAGCCCGCAAGGGAGAGGGAGAGCCTCACAAACCACAAAATTATTAACGACAGTAAAAGCAGCCATTTGTCGCGCCACAGGGCCGCGATGCGTCGGCTGCCATTCCATTTTCCGCTACGCATCGACCGAGACGATCAGGCCGGCAGAGGAAAGTTTATCGAGCAACGCCGCGACGTCGGCGCGCGCGACCGCATCGGAGACATCGTAATTGCGGGTCACCGCACCGCAGATCTCGTCGGCGCTCGCGCCCTCGCGCAGACTGTCCCAAACGAATGGCCCGATGCCCGAGAGGCAATAATAGATGTTCGCCTGCGTATCGAGCAGCGCAGTCACCCCGTCGAGATCGCTATAGACCGCCGAAGGGCTCGCTATCCATTTCACGTCTGTCCTCCTGACGGATGCGACCCGATCAGGTAATGGAGGACGGGCGACCCTTCCGCCCCCCACTATTTCGGTATCCCAAACGATCCTTCCTTTCCTGAACGGGTCAGGAGAAGGTGAGGTCGCTGAAAGGGGTGCCCGAGGGAAAATCGGCGTCCAGATTGGACCCCGATGCGCCGCCGAGAGTCACTTCTTCGAAAGAACCGACTTCGACGAGTTCCGGCTTCGTATAAGCCGATTTCGGAAGTGTATGCATGGATACCCTCCATCATCATTCGACGGGCGGAAGTGCCCGCCTATCGAAAATTTTCACGAATCCTTAACCAAGTCAATATGTTGCGGCGCACAAATTTGTGCAGTTGCTAACTAAACAACTAAACATATCCAGACACTTACGGCTATGAAGATGCGTGGCTTTCCAGTTTCGCCTTACGCAACTTAACGGATATCGTCCCATTTTCGGTCGGCCACCAAGGAAGCGCGAGCGAGCAAAATTAGCTTTTTCCTAATTCCGCGAACGCGAGTCGAACCCTGCCTTGCGCCGCAGCCACCGACCAATCCGCCCCGCGACGCCCGATGTCCCTGCCTCCGCTGCGCCATCGCGCGAACTGTCGGACAGATCGTAACCAAGCTCGGCGGTCCAATAGCTTGGCCGCATCGATATGAGATAATGACTCATATTCTTGATGGTCGTCCCGAATTTTGTCGCTTCCAGCTCATTTGCGCCGCCGCCGATCATGGCTGCGAGCGAGGATCTGACCAGTATCGATCGTCGCCCGTAACCCCGCTCAACCGGTGCCGCCGCTGAGGGCATAAACAGCAGATCGCCCAGCCGGTCCGCTACGCGCACCGCGACCGACGGCGCGGTTTCGCCGGCCTCGGAACGGACAAGTTCATAGTCGATCAGCCATTTCAGACGCGACCAGCTATGCAATAGTCCGTGGAGAGCCAGATAGGAGCGGAGTGCGCCGCCTGTCAGTGTCAGCATCCGATGCTGGTCGAAGAGGTCGATCATCTCAAGCTCGCCCAGGTCGACTTCGGCGCACAGCGGGACATTGTCGAACAAGCGATAATGAAGCTCGACGATCGTGCGACGGGTTCGATGGATATAGACCCAGTCTTTGTGCGACCGGCACCAGCGTTCGATCTGTAGTTCGTCGAGGAGAGGGTCGGGCTCGACACGTGCATAATCCATCGCCGCGAGCAGCCGGTCGCAAGTCGCGATCTGCGTCGGATCGATCAGCAGGTCGATATCGTGATTGGTCCGCCAGCCAATCTTGCCGAAACACAGCTGCGACAGGGCGAGCCCTTTGAGCAATATGGGTGCCACCCCCTCCCCGCCGAAGCGCGTGCATATCCGCTTGAGTTCGGCAAGCGACGCGAGTTCGGCAAACGTCGCAGCGCGGATCGCCCCTTCGAGGCTTGCCTGCGTCGCCGCATCGACGGCCGCGCCCGTGCCCTCCATCCAGCCCAGCGCGCGCAGCCGGTTGGCAAAGAGCGGCAGGACGCGGTGGCGCTCGGCATATTCGACAAGCCTTGGCCATCCGCCGACGCCGCCGGCACGGTGCATCTGTGCCTCGACAGCGCGGACATCGGGAACGCCGCGCGGATTTATCACTGCGAGCAGCGCGAAAAAAACCTCGTCACGCATGACACTTCCCCAAGCGCGCGCTCATGACCAGGGGATGATGGTCGGACCAGATTTCGGGCCCGCGCGACAGGCCAATCACATCGATACAACCCCGCGCGTAAATATTGTCGATCGGAAGCATGGCACCCGGCCCCGCCGTCGGCCAGGTCGGTGTGGCGCGGCTCATCAAGCGCACGTCCATGTCGACCGCCAGGCGGTTCATCGCGAAGCTCCATGGCACATTGTTGAAGTCACCGGCGACAATCTGATTGCTGCTCGGCCTTGACGCCACGTCGGCCAGTTCGCGCAGCCGCAATGCCTGACGCCCCAGCGGCCATGGCCGCGGCATATGCGCCGCCGTAAGGGACAGGTCGCGGCCGTTGCGTCGGAAATGCGCGGTCAGGGCCGAAATCGACTTGCGGTTTTCCGCATCGCCCCGGGCGTGAGGGGTCACAGCGCGCGCGGGTGTTCGCGACAATATCAGCGTCGAACAGCTTCCATCGCCGCGACAGTCATATTGATGGGGATAGTGCGCTTTCAAAAGGCGCGATGCCGATCCGGGCCCGTCACGCGCTTCGAGCAGGATGATGAAATCGGGCGATTGGCTCTCGATCCATCGCGCGACTTCTCCCTGATCCGGGTTATCCTTGTTCACATTGAAGCTGACGATTCGGAAGCTGTCCCCCCCTCGCGCTACGAGCTTCGGCCTGTCCCATAGCGGACGAAAAATGAGAAGAGCGAAGGCAGCGTAGCAGACCGCAAGCGTCGCCATGACGATCGCATGCGCCCGGCGCCCATCCCGCCAACAACGCCAGAAGCGATAGAGAAGGTAGAAGAGTGCAGGGCCGATCCACGCCGGCGCGACGATATTGATGCTATCCAATATCTCGATATCCGCGCCCAGAAATGCGCCGAGCAGTAACAGGGCAAGGATCGACGGGCCGGCAAAACCGGCCATTTTTCGCCGAGACTTGCGGTGGGGGCCGTGCCCCTTCCCTATTTTCTGCACAGCTAATGATGCTTCAGCTTTTTGTGCATTGCAACATATCCGTATTCGGTTACGATCAGCATATCGGTTTTTCGGAGGCGTTGCGGTGCACAAGGCGGCCGGTTTCCAGAAAGCTATCGCCGGCGGTCGGCGGGCCGGCGGACCGGGAAGCGCGAGCTGGCGCCATGTGATCGCTATCGCAATTCTGAGCATCGGCTGGGGCGCGCAGACCGCGCTTGCGCAAACGCTCGATGTCGAACCGACCGACGTTGCCGGCAATCGACCACAGCCTGCTTACGACCCTGTCGGGATCCGGGTGGGCAAGTTGATGATCCGGCCCAGCCTGACCATCTCACCCGATTTTTCTTCCAATCTGTTTACGACCGCCGACGATCCCCGATCCGACGTCAGCGTGTCGGTCGTTCCCGCAATCGCAGCGACGATCGCCGAACCCGGCGCCAATTTCTCTCTCTATGGCGAAGCACGCCTGCGGCGCTACGCCACCTATGGTTCGCAGGACGACGAACAGTACCGCATCGACGCCAGCGGATCGACGGAGTTATCTTCGGGCCTTGTCCTCAACGCCGGGATCGGCTGGGCCGATACGACCGCGGCGCGCGGCACCGTCGAAAACGACCTCTCGATCGGCGACCCGCTGAAGGTGCGCGAACTTCGCTCGCGCCTGTCGGTGCGCAAGAGTTTCAACCGTCTTTATGCCTCGATTGGCTTCTCGGCATCGCGATCGACTTACGACGACGTCCAACTCGAAGACGGCTCGGTTATCGATCAGAGCTTCCGCAACGGACGACGCACAGGCGGCACGGTGACGCTGGGTTACGAGGTTAGTCCCCTGCTCGCGCTCGAAACGCGGGCTACTTACGATATCTATCGCTACGGGGATCCGCGCCCGCTTTTCGACCGGGACGCCAAAAGCTACGCGATCGGGATCGGCTTGCGCTATCAGATCACGCAGCTGCTGACGGCCGAATTCAACGCAGGCATTCGCCAGCACAGGTTCGAGAACCCCCTGTTCGCGAAAATCAAGGGCGTCGCGCTTTTCGGGCGCCTCCGATGGTATCCGACACCGCTGATCAGCGTTCGCGCCGACCTGGCGCAATCCACCACGACAAGCACCCTCGACCAGGTGAGCGCCGTGACCGTCACCGATTTCAGCCTCGGTGCCGATTACGAATTTCGCCGCAATATTCTGGTCACCGCCGAAAGCGCGCTTGCCTTTGAAGATTATGGACAGATCGGCCTGGAAGCGAAGCGCCTATCTCTCACCGGGCGCGTCGAATGGAAAGTGAACCGCTGGCTCCGGCTTGGCGGCTACGCGACGTTCAATAGCCGCTTCGGCTCAGGTTCCGGCCTGATCCGCGATTATTCCGCAGTGCAGACGGGGGTTCGCATGACGCTCGCGCTCTAATCGACAGCTCACGCCCGCAGAAAATAAGCGAAAGGCACGAAATGACTCTCCCCGCCACGCATGCCCAGCCCCAGGATCTGGCCAACGGTCCGGGCGCAAGGAGCCTCCGCGAGAGCACCCCCTCGCCAGCCGGCGACCGGCTCAGCCTGTCCAAGCTGATCAACATCCTGCGGCGACGCTTGTGGCTGGTGATCGCGGTTTCTTTCGCGATATTCCTCATCGGGCTGCTCGTCACGCTGTGGCAACCGAAAATCTATACTGCCGATGCCATCGTCCGACTCACGGGATCGAACCGCGAACTGGCGGCAAAGGTCGGCGACCAAAGCGAACTTACCATGGCGGGGGACGCCGACGTCGCGACCGAGATTCAGGTGGTCGGTTCGCTCGGGATGGCCCGCCAGATCGTCCGCAAATATGATCTTGTCGACAATCGCCGGTTCAATCCCTTCGTCAACCCGCCGACCTCGACGCTGTCGCGACTGCTGGGAGGCGGAGGATCGTCGATCGATCCCCGCCGGCTAACGCCCGAGCAGCGGCAAAAGATGGAGGAGCAACTTATCCGCTATCTTCGCAGCGGACTGGGCGCAACGCGGATCGGAACATCCTATTCGCTCGCGATTTCGTATCGGCACCATGATCCCGAAATGGCGGCGATGCTGGCCAATGCCTACGCCAATGAATATGCCCAGTCGCAGGTCAACGAAAAGAAGACTGCAACGTCAGAGGCGATCGCCTTCCTCGGCAACAAGGTGGAGGAACTTCGGGCGCAGGCGACCGCCGACTTTGCCGAGGTGCAGAACTACCGCATCCGTAACGGCCTTCCCAGCACCACCGGTGCGTCACTCACCGAACAGGACATCTCCGTCTACAACCAGCAGGCGGCGACCGCGCGGGCCGAGGCGGCGGCCGACGCCGCCCGCCTTGAAACCGCACGCGCGCAGCTTCGTCGCGGCTCGGCGGGAGACGATGTCGGCGAGGCGCTCGAATCATCAGTGATCTCGGCTCTGCGCGCGCAGCGCGGACAATTGGTGGTCAAGATGGCCGACCTTCGTGTGCGCTATGGCGACCGTCACCCCGATCTTCAACGCGCGCGCCAGGAGATGGCCGATCTCGACAAACAGATCCAGGAGGAGATCGACCGCGTCATCTCCAACCTCGAGGCAAAGGCCGCCGTTTCGTCGCAGCGCCTAGCTTCGCTTTCGGGCACATTGAGCTCGGCAAAAGGACAATTGCTCAACAACAACAAGGCGATGGTCGCCCTCGATGACCTGCAACGGCGCGCCGAGGCTTCGCAGGGCCTGTATGAATCCTATCTTGCGCGTTATCGCGAAACGTCGGCGAGCAGTGGTACAGAGCGATCGGACGCGCGCGTGCTGACCCTCGCGTCGCCGCCCACCATGCCGACCAGTCCCAACATCATCCTCAACCTGCTGTTCGCATCGATTTGCGGCGTGGGACTGGGTCTCATTGCGGCCTTTGTGGTGGAAATGCAGTTCCGCGGATTGACGACAGCCGCTGACGTCGAGAAGCGCACCGGCCTCCCCTATCTCGGCATGGTTCCGGAAAACGGCACGGCGCGGCACCATGCGCCCAGCCCGATCGAAACGATCACCAGCATGCCCAATTCGATTCTCGCCGAATCGCTCCGCAACATTCACGCCTCGATTCAGATTCCGGGGCTTGATCGCGCGCAGGTCATCGCGGTGACGTCGGCGCTGCCGTCCGAAGGAAAAAGCATCACCTCGGCCCTGCTGGGATTGATCTCTGCCCAAATGGGCCATCGAACAATCGTCGTCGATTGCGACATTTTCCGCCGCGGCCTGTCGCACGAATTCCGGATCGACGAGGGGCCCGGGCTGATCGAAGTCGGTGGCGGACCGAACGCGCTCGACCCCGCCATCCGCACGGTCGGCGGAGGATTGCACGTTCTTCCGATTGTGGCGCGCGGCAGCCAGGGCGACCGATTGACCGACAAGGGTTTGATCCAGGCGGCCGTGGCGCAGCTCAAGGAGCGCTATGACCTGATCATCCTCGACTGCCCGCCGCTGCTGGCAGTTGCCGAAGCACGCGAGATCGCCGGCCTGTCGGACGGCGTTATCCTTGCGGCAAAGTGGCGTTCGACGTCCGACGACGCGATCGCGACGGCGGCGCGGCTGCTTCCCCCGCGTCTCGCGCACTATATGGGGGTCGCGCTAACCCGCGTCGATCTGCGCAAGCAAAACCGCTATGCTCCCGACGATTCGACCAGCTACTACACGCATTATCAGCAATATGTGTCGGCGCCCGCATGACGCCCCCACGGACTGTCATCGTTCATTACTGGCTCGTTGCGATGCGTGGCGGCGAGCGAGTCCTCGAGCGGTTGCTGCGGCTCTACCCCGGCGCGGATATCATCACCCATGTCTACGACCCGGCGGCCGTTTCGGACTTCATCGCGTCGCACCGGGTGCGCACCACCTTCATTAACGACCTGCCGGGCGCGAAGAAACATTATCAGAAATATCTCCCGCTGATGCCGCGCGCGCTCGAGCGGATGGATCTCAGCGATTATGATCTGGTGATCAGTAGCGAGTCGGGGCCGTCGAAGGGGGTTATCGTCCGGCCCGACGCTTTCCACCTCTGCTACTGCCACTCACCGATGCGTTATCTGTGGGACCATTATCATCAATATCGCGCGAGCGCCGGTCCGCTCTCGCGCGCCGCGATGTCGGCGCTTTTCCCGGCGCTGCGGCGGTGGGACGTCACCTCGGCGCAGGGCATCGACCATATCGTCGCAAACAGCCATTTCATCGCGCGCCGCATCCGGAAAAGCTGGGGGCGGACAGCCGATGTCGTTCATCCGCCGGTGGACGTCGGCATGTTTCGAAAATCGGATACGGTCGGCGACCATTATCTCTGGGTCGGCCAGATGACGCCGTATAAACGCGCCGACCTTGTCGCAGACGCCTTCACCCGGCTTGGGCTGCCGCTGCTGATGGTCGGCACGGGTGAGCTTGCGGCCGATATCGCACGGCGGGCAGGCGACAATATCCGTATTGTCGAGCGCCTCGACTATGCCGCGCTGCGGCGCGCCTATGCCGATTGCCGCGCGCTCGTCTTTCCGGCCGAAGAGGATTTCGGCATCGTCCCCGTCGAGGCCAATGCCGCAGGGCGTCCGGTGATTGCCTTCGGACGCGGCGGGGTGCGCGATTCGATCATCGACCAGCAAACTGGATTATTCTTCGACCGGCAGGAAACCGAATCGCTGATCGCGACGATCGAGCGGTTCGAAAACTGGCTCCCCGCGTTCGATCCCGACGCCGCGGTCGCCAACGCCCGGCGCTTCGCACCCGAAAATTTCGATGCGGGGATCGCGCGCATTGTCGCGCGCGCGCTGGATCTCGCGCCGCCCGCAACCGATTCTGTCGCAGGGCTGATGGAGGCGGTGCAATGACACCGACGCTGATCGGCGTCGCGACGATCCTGCTTGGAGGATGGCTCCTGCTCCGCCGCGGTCCGATGGAATTGCTCTGTGCCGTCCTCGCATTCGGATTGTTCGATGGATCGGCGGCTATCATTCTGACAAGCCTCGGCGGATCGTCGATTCCGCCTGGCCGGATCATGCTGGGTTTCCTGATCTTGTCGTGCATCGGTCTGATCAGGAATGACGCTGCCCTGTTCCGCCAGGCGATCGCGGACAATGGCTGGTTGGTCATTTTCTGCCTTTACGGCTTTATCGGCGCCTTTCTGCTGCCGCGGATATTCGCGCGATCGATGGAGGTTTTTCCGTTGCGGCCGGTGGGACTCCAGCACCAGTTCGATACGATCCCGCTCTATTTTTCGTCCCAGAACATTACCACCGCCATATATTTGATCGGTACCGGTCTCGGCGCGCTCTGTTGCTACATTGCCGTCCTGCGTTCGCAGAAGCTGGGCGCGATCGTAACCGCTGCGGTTTACATTGCCGTCATCCATTCGGCCCTTGGCATTCTGGGCGTGGCGCTGCGAGGAACACCATGGGATCAGGTCGTCGAATTCTTCCGAAACGGCTCCTATGCGCAGCTCGACCAGCACACCAAAAGCTTCATCCGTATCAACGGCATCATGCCCGAGCCATCGGTCTACGCCGATTTCGGGCTTCTGTGGTTCATATTGTGCTTTGAACTCTGGCTCCGTCATATCCGCCCGACAGCGACCGGACTCGCCGCAGCGTTGATGGCGATCGTGCTGATGCTGTCGACATCGTCGACGGCCTATGTGGGATTTGCAGGCTACGCACTCGTTCTCGCCTGTCGTGCCGCTCTAATGCCCCCCTATCTTCGCGGCGACAAGCTTATCGCGATCGGCGCCGTTGCGCTGCTCGGCGTCGCCTTTGCCGCGCTGTTGATGATCACATCGAGCGAGGCGGCACAGGCGTTCGAAGAGATGATACGCCAGATGACGGTCGACAAGGCCAGCTCCGATTCCGGGCTGCAGCGCGCTTTCTGGGCGCGGCAGGGGCTCGACGCCTTCTTTGCTTCCTACGGTCTTGGCATCGGCGCCGGCAGTTTTCGTTCTTCGAGTATCGCGACCGCCATCCTCGGCGGCATGGGCGTGGTCGGAATTGTCAGTTTTGCCGCCTATCTTCTGCGCGTCGGATGGCCGCGGCGCCCCACAGACCCGCAATCCGAGGCGGCGGACATCGCCGATTCGATCGGCTGGGCCGCCATTGCGTCGCTGATTCCAGCGCTGCTCACGCAACCATCGCCCGATCCCGGCGTGGATTTCGGCTGCTTTGCCGGCATCGCCATCGCGCTCAAGGTGCGGGCGACGATGCTGAACTTATCATCCGAACGGCCCACGGACCTCAAAGATTCAGCAATTCCTCCACCAACTGGCTGGCGGCACGTCTCCAGGTGAAAGATGCCGATTGCCGCGCCGCGGCGGCACGCAACCCCTCTCGATAATCGTCATCGTCCTTAATCCGGCCGATGGCGGTGGCCCATGCCTCTGGATCGTCCGCCGGCGCATAAACTGCCGCGTCGGCGCATATTTCGGGAAGCGCACCGTGCGGGGCAACGATCGCGGGGCAACCCGTGGTCATCGCCTCGAGCGGCGGCAGCCCAAAACCTTCGGTCAGCGATGGAAAGGCGATACAGAGCGCATGGCCGTATAAGGAACGCAGCTCGGCATCGCTTACGCGCCCCGCGAAAACGACGTTGTCCGGAACCATATGGCCCGCCGCGGCGAAGTCCCCGGCGTGCGCAGAGCCGAACAGCACCAGCCGGACCTGCTTTAGCTCGTTCCGCGAAAAAGCCCTGAGCAGCAGGCCGACATTCTTGTGGGGCTGCGTATTGGCGAGCGCGACGACAAAGGGGTCGCCGCCGAGCGCGAGACGATCGAGAATCCGATCGTCGGGCGCCGTCGACAGCACATGATCGACGCCGTTATGAACCACGGCGGTACGATCGAGACCCGCGACGCCGACCCGCTCAAGCTGCTCGCGCGAAAAATGTGACACGGTCAATATCCGGCGATGGCGGCGCCCGCTGATCGGCTGGTGCAGCCGGTACCAGATCCGGAATGGACGTGAATAGCTGTCGGGGGCCAGATGCACTTGCGCATCGTGAAACATCGTAACGGCGTTGCGGGTCAGCATCGGCCCGACGTTGCAGAGGCTGACGACCGTTCTGCCCCGCGCACGCACGGGCAGCGTCAGCTGTTCCCAGAGGTTTCCGGTCAGGGGTCGGACGATGCGGTACGGCATGCCCATCCGCTTGGCGTTCACTTCCGCATTACGGGGAATCCAGATCATCAGATCGATCCGTCGCGCGATTTCCGGGTCCTCATCGATCAGGCGCTTGGCGTGACGGATCAGTTCCTCGGCCACCCGGTGCACGCCCGTGGGGATGCCGGACAGAAACTTGCCGTTGATGACCACTTTCCGGGGATTTGAAGCCAAGGCCTGCTCCGTCGTTTCGACTCGCCGATGGCGCGGCGGCGCCTGCCGAGATTATGCTGCACCTGCGAAATGATGCAACCGCCTGAGCCGAATTATGTTGCAACGCAACATCGCTGTGATAGCGTTGAAACCGGCGTTTCAGGAGTGTCTCGCGATCGTGTTTCAAGCGGCGGGCAGCATATGGCGGCAGCTTCGATCGACGGCAGGCCGATCGACCCTTGCCGGCGGCCTGTTCCTCGCTCGCGTCTATGCCCAGATCGTACAGTTCGCCTTCTTTCTCGTCGTCGCGCGTTTTATCGGCGTCGCCGATTTCGGTACCTTCAGCCTGCTCTTCGCTTTTGCGCTCGGTCTGTCGCTGCTCGCGGAGGGCGGGTGGCGCGAATATCTGATCTGCCACGACGAAGAGCCGCTGATACGCCGAAGCTATGGCTTGGCGATCACGATCTCGACTGCAATCTTCGTCCTGATCGCAAGCATCGCCATCCTGTTCTGGCTGATAGGCCCGCACGCGCGCCTCGCCCCGACGATATTCGCGCTTGCGCTCTGGGTCCCGTTCCGCAGTCTCGCGACGCTCGAAGCCGGACGGCTGACCAAAGCGGGGCATATTCACCGGATCTCGATCGCTTCGATCGTTTCCGAAACCGCCGGCTGCCTCGCGGGTCTCGCCGCACTCTGGGCGGGTCAGGGCATATTGGCGCTCGGCGTATCGAAACTCGTGCTCGAAGCGACCGCGCTGATCTGGCTGATGCGTGGGCAGGAGCGCGTCCGATGCCAGTGGCGACGGCAACCGCATGACCGCGAGATGATGGCGTTTGCCGGCCAGATTCTCGTCGGGCGCTTTGCCTCCTTTCTCAGCGGCAATTCATCGGTCTTTGTCATCGGTTTCGGGCTCAGCCCCGTCGCGGTCGGTTTCTATCGCGCGTCGACCCGCGTGGCCGGCGCTGCGGCCGAAGCGCTGCGCGAACCGGCGCGCGTGATCTTCTGGTCGACGATGAAAAAGGCCGATGGCGAGGATCGCCGCGCGGCGCGAGTGCGGAGCGCGGAAAACTCGGCCTGGTATCTTTTCTGCGTCGCGGCGCCGGTTTTCGTCCTGATGGCAGAATTGTCCGAACCGCTGATCCTGACGCTGCTCGGTGAGCGGTGGGTGCCCGCCGCCCCGATCATTTCGATCCTTGCCGTCGCCTATCTCATCGGCTTCATCACGACGCTGAGCGAACCGGTCTTTTCGCTCGACAATCAGCCGGGCCGCGCGCGCGAGCTCGCTATCTCCGCCGCGATCATGTCGGTCGTGGCAACGATACTTGCTGTCCCCTTCGGACTCCATGCCGTCGCGTGGGCACAACTCGGGGCAAATGTGCTGATCGCAACGGTCACCCTATGGTCGCTCCGCGTCCATGGCGACTTTGCTTCCTATCGTTTGCTGAGGCGGCTGGCCGCGCCGGCGGCGGGTGTCTTTGCGATGGTGCTCGCACTCTGGTTCCTTGAAAGCCGTGGCGCGGTAAACGCGTTGCCGCATATCCTCCAGATACTCGCGCTCGGCACCGCGGGAATCCTTATTTACGCGGTCGTCACAGGCGTATTCATCCTGAACGCAGTCCACCGGCGTACCGTCCCCGCCCGCTGACCCCATGCCTCAAAGCCTGACGAGAATATCGTCGATGCCAAGCCTTGCCGAGGTCGCAACCGCGAAGTTCGCGGGATAATGCCCAACCGCAATATAGACGATGATATTCTGGGTTGGCGGCAGGCGCATCAGCTTGCGAGCCGCGATGTCGCGACTGGGATCGACACTCCAGTTGAGCATACAGGTGCCAAGGCCCTGCGCATGCAATGCGTAGACGAGTGACATGGCGAACAGGCCGCCGTCGATCCAGCATTGATAGCGCTCGGCCGCGCTGACGAAATTGCGCAGTTCGGAAGTCACGATCAAAAGTTCGGCGATGTCGTCGCCAAAGCCGCGGTTCCCGCCCTGCACCTCGAGCAATTGCCGACGCAGATCCGGGTCGACGATGTGATAGGCTTTGGCCGACTGCCGGTTACAGACCGACGGCGTGCGTTCGGCCGCGCGAACGGCAGCGTCGATCGCCGCCGGATCGACGGCTTCCTTCGAAAACTGGCGCAGCGAATGTCGCGAATGCGCGAATGCCGCAAAATCGATCTGCGCACGCTCCCGGACCGACGCCGCATCGAGCTGGATCGTCGCGCGCTCGGCTTCGGCGAAATCGTCGGCGGCCAGGAATTTTCCGAGATCGTCATGCGGCACGCCATGGCTGCGCCCGGTTTGCTCGTAATCGGCGAGCGCCGCGCGCGCGAGCCGCGTGACCCGATCGGCACCGAAACGCCGTTCATAGATGGCGATATCACGGATCAGACGGGCGACGACATCCTTCCCGAAGCCGGGTCGCGATTGGGGCAGTGCCAAGCCCTTTTCGATCCGATGCGCGTCCATCTTTATCGACGCCGCCAACCGCGCACTTTCGGACTCGCGATCGAACATCGACGAAAAGCGGAAATAGCGAAACGCATCGTAAAAGAGGTTGCGGTTCAATTTCGCGAAGGACTTGGCGACGGCAAGCATCAGGCACCGGCTCCGAAATTCTGCTCCGCAGCCGTACGCACGAGCGGTTTGGCCTCGGCCACCCGAGCCCGGATCATGTCGAGGCGATCGACGAAATCGGCAAGGCGCGCGGGGATGTCATGTCCCGGCTGCATGATCTCGGCAGCGGTGCACAGCGTATCGGTCGGGAGGCCGAAATGGTTGAGCAGCCCCTCCATCTTGTCCTTGTAATCGATACCGAAAACCGGTGTCCCCGCCCCCATCGCAGCTATCATAAGGTGCATCCGCCCTGAAATAACGCCGTCGAGATCGGCAACCACGGCCTTGATCTCGTCGGCCGAAAGCCGATCATCGGGATAGTAGATATGCGCCGCGCCCAAGCGTTCGACCAGCCGATCATGGGCCGGGCGCAGGCAAATGGCGTCGGCCGACGATCCGCGATTGTCGTGGTCGACCATCAGCAAGGCGACTTCGCGCTGTGCGGCGAAATCCGCGACCGCCTCGACGAAGGTGCCCAGAAACCGATCGAGCTCGTGGCGCTCTGCCAGTTCGAGCAGCAAGGGGTGACAATTGAGCCCCAGTATGACGCGCCCCGCCTGCCGCTGCGCCGCGATCCAGCCGCCGATACGCTCGGTCAGTTCCGACGCTCTTGGCTCGAGCAGGAAAGCGACATCGGCGACGAGGTTCGCGGGCGCGGTCGAGGCCGCCCTGAACCGGGCGAACGACACGGGATCGCGCAGGTTGATCCGGACCGATCGATCGAGCGCATCGAACAGGCGCACAACGCGCGGATGGAAATCCTGACTGACGCTGAAACCGGTGATGTAGCTGTCCGCCCCGCCGCGCGCGAGGAGGTCGAGGAGCATGAGCTGCCGTCCGGAGAAGGCAACATTGTAACTGCCGTCGAGCACGTCCGCGCCCATCACGACGACCGTTCCGATATCGCTCGCCCGAACCTGTTCAAGCGCCGATTCAAAGGTCGAGGCCGGAGTCAGAAGTCGTAGTGGAACGAGGCCGAGGGCGTGCGCTGCGCCGGCCGCCCGATCGGTGGCGACCGCCACGCTGAACCGCGCCCGCGGAATCGACTGGCGCCAGTAGGCGACGATCGCGCCCAGCATTGCCTGATCGCCGGTTGACGAAGTGAGCAGTTCTGGATCGGAGGGGATGATCAGGATGTTCGCGACGTTCCCCGCTGCACGCACCACCTTCGCCTGCGCCGCCTGCCATTCCTGTTCGAGCATCCGGAAGCGCCGTTCCAGCACCAGCTTGCGGATCCCGAAATTGCGCCAGGCATATTTCAGCAGACCGACTTTCTCGGCTTGCGGAGCATTGCTTTTCGGCTGGAGCAACATCGGATCGGCTACCTTTGAATCGGTGGTGGTTGGTACGGACGGCCCCATTGGTCGCGACCGGCGCCGCGGGAGGTTACAAGGCTTCGATCCTTTCCGGTGTCAGCCTGCCGCGCAGCGCGTCGAATAGGCCGAGCCAATTGCCGCGCACGCGCCCTGCCCGGTCAACCCATGGCTCCGGATTTAGTACGCGCGCGTGATTCGCCAATAAATTGCCGATGATGATGCGCAGGGCAAAGCCGGTACGCATCGTTCCCTTGTCGGCGAGATAAAGGGGGTTGATGATCTGCGAATAGCCAAGACGAACGCCCGATGCGCGGCCTCCCTTGACCCCTTGGTGTACCCCGGCGAACGCGTGAGTCTGGACCAGCCTGCCCCGCCCGAGCAACTGCGCCGCGAAATCGATATCTTCCTGCCAACCATAAAGTTTGAGCCGTTCATCGAACCAGATGCCCTCGATCATCCGGCGGCGATAGGTCATGTTACAGCCGTAGAGTCCTTTCAGATCCCTGCGGATGGACATGTCGGGCGCAGACGTCGCGCTATCGTGGCGGGATATGAGTTCTTCCGCCTGCGCGGTGGCGATGCCGGACGTATTGATCCCGTCGGCGAGAAGAAGCCCGTTTGCTCCCGCGACATCGGGATGGGCAGCAAAGAAGCTGGCGACATGTTCGATGCAGCGTCGCGACGGGATATAATCATCATCGAAAAAGGCGACGATGTCGGCATCGGCGCCCAGGTTCCGCAACCCCGTGTTCCGCTGGGCAGGAAGGCCCTTGGGGCCGATAACATGCGAAACGCCGGGATAGGCGTCGAGATCGGGCGGCAAATCTTCCCTCGATGCGACCGACAACAGGATCGCGGCGGGAGATTGGCTCTGGCTCGAAAAATGACGAAGTGCGGTAGCGAGATTGGCAGGTCGCCCGGTGCTGGCGATGATAACAGCAACCTCGAGCCGGGCCATCGCTTCAGCCCTCCCGCACCGACGGGAGGGGGACGCGTTGCCGGTACGAGATCGCGCAATGGGCGCGCGGAACGGTGTGATCTGCGCGAACCGAGAAGGGCCGCATGGGCCCATTTTCCACCTGGGTTATCATGGCCTGGTTCAAGGGGAGAGCTCCCAGACGACTATCGCCTCATGCTAATGCCGACTCGTTGTGCGATGCAACATATTTATGCGCGTCGGGGCGATCGAAGCCCGCTGGTACCGGATCGGGACAAATCTCTCTGAACCAGATATCATCTCAAGCATCTGAATCATTGAGTTAAATTATTCAACTTATATTCCCCGGCGATCAAATTTTGGGCAGCGGCCGCTCCGGACGCATTTTGTTGCATTGCAATATTTTTTTGGATGTGTCACACTCCTGGAGTGATCTTGAAGGGGGCTCTCCGCACGGGTGGAGGGCCGGAATTTTTTGGTCGATCGGGGTCCGATGGCACGATTTGCGATCCAGAACCGGAGATTTCACGTGGCAGCGGCGCTAATCCTGCTTGTCGCGCTCACCAGTTTTACGAGCGGGCCCGCTCCAATATCGCCCAGCCTTTCCCCCGCGCCCGCCTGGGTCGATACGGACAAGCGGCGCGCGCGGGATCTTCCGCTTCCCGAGCCGCTCCTCTTCAGCGACATCGATCCGCAATCTGCGCGTACGATCAATGCCGCCATCCCCTTCAGCACCAACCCGTTGCACGCGGCTCGCGCCTTCGCTTTCGCGGGCGACAATGCCAGTCGCGACAAGGCGGTCGACTGCCTTGCCGCCGCAATGTGGTACGAGGCGGGCGACGACGACGCAGGCCAGCGCGCAGTCGCTCAGGTCGTGCTCAACCGTGTCCGGCATCCCGCCTTCCCCGCGACAATCTGCGGCGCGGTCTTTCAGGGCAGCGAGCGGACCACGGGATGCCAATTCACTTTCACCTGTGACGGGGCACTGCGGCGTGTGCCGTCGGATCGGGCCTGGACCGAAGCGCGTGCGCGGGCGCGGGCGGCGCTGACCGGCGATGTTTATGCACCGGTCGGCCTTGCCACTCATTACCACACCGACTGGGTTCATCCGATCTGGAGCGCAAAGCTTGAAAAGATCGCACAGGTCGACACCCATCTTTTCTTCCGCTGGAGCGGAAAGTGGGGCCAGCCCGGGGCGATGCGACAGAGCTATGCCGCGCACGAGATGCCGGTTGCCAGACTCGCTGCCATTTCCTTGCCGCACCGTGCAGCTCTCTCTGATGCGGAGATCCTGCTCGCCGAGGCGCAGTCGAGTTTGGGAACTGCGGGGCCCACGGGCTCCGAAAGCGCGGATAGCCTTGCCTCATCCTCGCCTGCCGACCCGGTACCGGTACCCGAGGGCGTGTATTTCATAAATGCCCGCGGCGAAGGCCATGGCGGCGCGCTCGCGATGCAGGCGCTGAATGTCTGTGGCAGTCAGAATTTCTGCAAGGTCATCGGCTGGTTGGACAACAGCGGACGCAGCCATGCCGTGCCCATGTTGGCGGCGGACCGCGAGGCGATCGCCTTTCTCTATGTCCGCGATCGCCGCACCGGTGTCGATCGCGCTTTCTGGAATTGTTCGCATTTCGAGCGGCAGAGCAGCAATCAGTGCCTGGGCGCCGACCGCGCCAGATGGATAGACTTCAACGGAAATTTCCAGTCGGACCGACGATCCGGCGCGCAGAATATATGAGAGAGGATCCAAGAGGCGGATAGATCATCAGGAGGTGTCCGCGTCGTGAAAAAGATCCGCAAGGCCGTCTTCCCCGTTGCCGGGCTGGGCACGCGCATTCTGCCTGCCACCAAGGCCATACCGAAGGAGATGCTCACGATCGTCGACAAGCCGCTGATCCAATATGCGGTCGAGGAGGCGCTGGAAGCCGGCATCGAACATTTCATCTTCGTCACCTCACGCGGGAAATCGTCGCTCGAGGATCATTTCGACATCGCTTTCGAACTTGAAGCGACGCTGAACGCACGCGGAAAATCGCGTGCGCCGCTCGCACAGACGCGGCTCGAACCGGGAAGCGTTTCCTATGTTCGCCAACAAGAGCCGCTCGGCCTCGGCCATGCTATCTGGTGCGCGCGCGAGCTGGTCGGGAACGAACCCTTTGCCGTTCTCCTACCCGATGATCTGATGATCGGCGAACCCGGTTGCCTCGCCCAGATGACGGCCGCGCACGCGGTACATGGCGGGAATATCATCTGTACACAGCGGATCGATCCCCAACATAGCCCGCGATACGGGATCGTCATTCCCGAAGAAAAAATCGGCATGGTGACGCGGATCAGCGGCATGGTGGAAAAGCCGGCGCCTGCCGAGGCCCCTTCGGACATGGGAATCGTCGGACGATATATCCTCGAACCCGACATCATGTCCTTGCTCGCGACACAGGAGCGCGGCTCCGGCGGCGAAATCCAGTTGACCGACGCGTTGGCGCGCGCCGCGGCGAAGGGCAGCAGCTTCGGATATAATTTCAGCGGCCGGCGATATGATTGCGGCGATGCGACCGGTTTCGTCATCGCCAATCTCGCGGTCGCCTTGTCACGCCCCGGAATGACCGGGCCGGTCGAGGATTTCTGGTCGGCGCAAATGCGCAGTCCCCTCGCCGACGCGATGGAAGCGGGGCAAAGCCATGCTGCATTATAGCGGCATACCCATCGCGTCGTTGAAGCTCGACGCGCTCCGCGTCGAAAAGCCATGGGGCCGCCGCAACCTCCCTGCACCCTTCGCTGCGCCCGCGGGCGCGCTTGCCGAGCCTGTCGGCGAAATCTGGTTCGCGTTGCCCGGTCGGCCGCTGGACCTGATGGTCAAATATATTTTCACCAGCGAAAAATTGTCGATCCAGGTCCATCCATCGGACGACCAAGCGCGCCGCGCCGGCCACCGGCAAGGCAAGGAAGAATGCTGGTATATTCTCGACGCCGAACCGGGGGCCAGCGTCGGCATCGGGACGAAATATCCGCTTGATGCGCAGGCACTTGCCGACGCCTGCCGCAGCGGCGAAATCGAGGGCCTGATGGATTGGATTCCGGTCAAACCCGGCGACTTCTTCTATATTCCCGCGGGCACCGTCCACGCGATCGGGGTCGGCATCTCGCTCGTCGAGATTCAGCAGAACGCCGACCTTACCTATCGGCTTTACGACTATGGCCGTCCACGCGAACTGCATCTTGATCAGGGCGTCGAAGTCGCGGATGCACGCCCCTATCCGGCCGCCCTGCGCCGCAGAGTTTCAACCGCAGCTCCGGCGCTTCTGGTCGATGGTCCCAAGTTCAAACTCTCGATCGCACACGACGAAATCCCGCGGCTCGACGGCCGGGGCCCCTATTATGTCGTTCCGATTGAGGGGGAGCTGGAGACCGACAACGGCGTGGCACGACCAGGAGACTGCGTCGTGACAGGCGACCCATCGCGTCTCGCGCCGTGCGACGGCGCGCGGATGTTTGTCGCGCGCAGCTGCGTCAGCGACGCAATGACGGCTTCGCTGACCATGAACAACAAGCGTTGGGAGGAACGACGAATATGCGAAGAATGATCCTGGCCATTGCCCTGCTTTTGCCGGGCTGTACATCCGCGGGCGCTCTGCCAACGCTCACCATGTCGCCCGAACAGGCGGTGTATCGGCTTGGAAGCGGTGACCAGCTGAAAATCACGGTATATGGCGAGGAACGGTTGACCGGCCTCTATCCGGTGAACGGCGAAGGCAAGATTTCCTTCCCGCTGGTGGATCAGGTCACGGCGGCCGGTCTATCGATCAGCGAGTTCGAAGCGGCGTTGACAAAGGCGCTCAGCGACGGACTGCTCAACAATCCCAATGTCGTCGTCGAAGTCACCAACTATCGCCCCTATTATATTCTGGGCGAGGTAGGAAAACCCGGCGAATATCCTTATGTCGATGGCCTGACCATCTTCAGCGCGGTCGCACGCGCGGGCGGATTTTCTTATCGTGCCACTCAAAAGAAAGTGTTCATTCGGCACAAGTCCGAACAGGAAGAAAAGCTCTATGCCGTCGACGGGGGTACGCCCGTCCAGCCCGGAGACACGATTCGCGTTCCGGAACGTATTTTCTGAATGGTTTCATTGCCTCGCTTTGGGGCAGTTTACGGCGAAAATATTTAGAATCGGGCCTGCTCGGAGCACAAAATATGGTGCAGTGCAAAAAAATGTTGACGGCCAGTTAGCTTTCCATAGAGTTGACGCTGCCAGCAAGAAATGGCCCGAGATGAAAAGGGACTGGGAGCGGACTTAAGCATAGCGTCATCTTCGACAGGGGAACGTTTATGTCACTCGATAGTCCGATGAGTACCGCAGATTTGCCGCGGTCAAGCGTCGAGCGTTTCGGCGATTCGGTACTCGGCGCGCTTCACCATCCGAAAGCTGCACCGGCCGCGATCGACATGGGCCTTTGGGATCGCGACGAGGCGGAAGATGCGATCATTCGCCTGTTCGATTTTCTGGTGAGCCTGTCGGCGATCCTGCTCTTCCTCCCACTCCTCGTCGTCATCTTCGTCATCATAAAAGCGACCGACGCGGGCCCCGCGCTGTTCGTGCAGCAACGCATCGGCAAGGATGGCAAAAGCTTTCCCTGCATGAAATTCCGCTCGATGGCGGTCGACGCCGAACAACGGCTGGCGACTTTGCTCGCGACCGACGATGATGCGGCGCGCGAATGGGCCGCGGACCAAAAGCTGCGTAACGACCCGCGGATCACCGCGATCGGCGGCTTTCTCCGCAAGACCAGCCTCGACGAACTTCCGCAGCTCTTCAACATTCTGGCTGGTCAGATGAGCGTCGTCGGTCCGCGACCGATCGTTGCTGGCGAGGTCCCGCGCTATGGACGCAGCTTCGAATATTATTGCGCCGTACGGCCGGGTTTGACCGGGCTTTGGCAGATCAGCGGCCGCAACGACACCACCTATGACGAACGGGTCGCCCTCGACGTGCGCTACGTCCAGACGCGAAACCTCCATTCGAATATCGAGATTTGCGCCAGGACGATCCCCGCGATCCTCGGCGCGCGCGGCTGCTATTAAGTCTGCCGCCCGCCGGTGGGGATCGTGCCTACGAAGGCGGCGACCGGCTATCCCGTCCGGTTGCCGCCTTCGACTAACCTAGGGTCAGGCTTCAACGCCTGATCGATATGCGCACGTTGCGGGCGTCGACCCCGGCGAGAGCCGCAATCACCAATTGCGCCGCGTACACGATGAGGCTCAACCGATGAGCGTTTCCGGCTCCCGCGGGCACGCCGAGCGTGCGCCATGCAGAAAGGCCCATCGCATCCATTTCACGCCACACAGGGTCGCCATGCTCGCTGCCGGTCAATTCCTGCGTCGAGATTCCGAGCACCTGAGCGAGCGTTTCGAGATTGCTCTGGCGGGGTATGCTCTTACCCGATTCCCACGCCCATATCGTTGGCCGGCTTAAGCCCGTTCGATCGGCCAATTCGGCCCGGCTGAGACCGCTCTGCTCGCGAAAGCGGCGCATACGCGCCGAAAGCGGCTCCGACGCATTCAGGACGGTCGAATCCGCCGCCCCGCTCATATGCCGGAAGCTCCGGTGAGAATCGCTGGCTGCCGGGCAGCCCCGTCACAATAGACCACGATACGCGCTAGGCACGCTGCGGTTCGAGATAATATCCCGGTCCCACGGGCAACAAAGACATTCATTTGTCGCACCCCTCAGCAGGCGACATTCTCTCCCGTCTTTGTATTTGATTCCATTCATGCCTCCTATTGTTCGCTATTGCAACATATCTGACATGGGGGCCCGCCCCTTTTCCGGGAAAAAATTGCGGAGTTTCACTTTCATCCCGCTACCGAAAAAATTGTGCAGTTGCGAAAAGAGAAATTGCTGCACCTGCGAAATGATGGCAGCTTTGCGGGGTCACGACTCGATGGAGTTATGGACCATGGAACCTCTCGCGCGGATCGCGCATCTACCGCTGGCGGATAGCTCCGATGTCCGATAGCCGGCCGGCGTCAAGGCGACATTATGTCTTCCTCGACGGTCTCCGCGGCGTGGCGGCTATCATGGTCCTGCTTCTCCACTGGTTCGAGGGCCATGGGCGTGATTGGTTCGGATCCGGCCTGCTGGCCGTCGATTTCTTCTTCATCCTCAGCGGCTTCGTCGTAGCATTCGCCTATGAACAGCGGCTCCTCCGCGAAGGCAAATCGGCGCGCTTCGTCCGCCAGCGCTTCATCCGGCTCTATCCGCTGATCGCAGCCGGCGTTCTGCTCGGTTTTGTCCGCTTCGCGATGCTCGCCTTCCAGGAAGGCGCCTCCCCCTTCAATGCATCGCTCTTGGCGCAGTTGGCGCAGGGGCTTGCGATGATTCCGTTTGATTGGAGCGGAGGCGTCTCCGACTTTTTTCCGCTCAACAACGCGCTCTGGTCGCTCCATTTCGAGTTCATCGCCTATCTGGCCTTTTGGATGATTCTCTACCGGATGAGCACCGCCGGCCTGGCCGTGATTGCCGCCGTCGCAGCCGCCGGATGCTATGCCTGGGCGGCAATGACCTTCGGCAACGCAGACCCGGGCGATGGCACCACCGGTTACATTCACGCGTTCAGCCGCGTCGCCTTTTCCTTCACGCTGGGCATGATCGTCTATCGGCTACGGGACCGGATCGCGAAGGCCGCGCTGCCCGGCGGAAGATGGCTCGCGCTCGTCCTGGTCGCAGCGCTGATCCTGCCCCGAACACTGCTGCCACCGCTGGCCGTCATGGCCCTGCTCGCCCTGGTTTTTCCCTACATCATCGCGGCAGGGACCAAGGTGGAAACAGGATCGCGCGCCGGCTTTGAAAAGCTACTCGGCGACCTGTCATACCCGCTCTATGCGCTCCATGTCCCGCTGATCTGGACCATGAGCGGCGCCTGCAAGGCGCTCGGCATCGGATTTGCTGCCGATCCGTTGCTCAACGGGATATTCATTTTACCCGCGACGCTCATCATCTCCTACGCCGCCTTCATTCTTTACGACAGGCCGCTCCGCCGTTGGCTCACCGCGCATTTTGCGCGCGCGCGCAAGCCGATCCCTCCGGTCGCAGGCGAAGCGGTATTTTGACCCGCGCGCGAAGAAAATCCCTATCGCAATATCTGGTCGAGGCCGAAAGATCCGGCCATATCCCTGCCGATCTGGGCCTGTTGATCGAGTTGGTCGGACGCGCGTGTAAGTCGATCAGCCATCGGATCAGCCAAGGGGCACTCGGCGACGCTCTCGGCACCCTCGCGACCGAAAATATACAGGGCGAAGTCCAGAAAAAAATGGACGTCATCGCGAACGAGATTTTTCTGGAAGCCAATGAATGGGGCGGACAAGTTGCCGCGCTCGCTTCGGAGGAGATGGAAACGATCCATCCGGTTCCGAACCACTATCCAAAGGGTGATTATCTTCTCGTTTTCGATCCAATCGATGGATCATCGAATATCGACGTCAATCTGTCTGTCGGAACAATCTTCTCGGTACTGAAGGCACCCGAGCACCTTGGCCGCGAAATAGAAGAAGCCGACTTTTTCCAATCGGGCCGTCGCCAAGTGGCCGCAGGCTACGCGATTTACGGACCGCAGACGATATTGGTCCTGACCTGCGGCCGGGGCGTCTCCGGCTTCACCCTCGATCGGGACATCGGTTCTTTCATCCTGACCGACGAGCAAATGGAAATACCCGACACGAACAGGGAATTTGCGATCAATGCATCGAACCGGCGCCACTGGCCCGACGCGATCCGGCAATATTTCGACGATTGCATTGCCGGTTCGGCCGGGCGACTTGCCCATGATTACAACATGCGATGGACGGCATCGATGGTAGCGGATGTGCACCGCATCCTCACTCGCGGCGGTGTCTTTCTGTATCCGGCAGACAGTCGCCCAGGCATGGCAAACGGAAAGCTGCGCCTGCTTTACGAAGGAGCCCCGATGGCATTTTTGATTGAGCAAGCGGGCGGGCTGGCTTGGAGCGATGGGCAAGCGATCTTGGACATCGAGCCCCGGTCGCTTCACCAGCGAATACCGGTCGTGCTCGGGTCGGCGAGCGAAGTTCGATTATTCTTAAACCTATATCTCAAACCCGGAACCAGTGAACCGAAGTGTTCGCACCGCCGCGTTCCCGTTCGATCGTGATGCTGCAATAGGATCGGTCCCTCTGATTGCAGCCTTGCAGTCTCGCATGTGCACCGATGGTTTTCCAACTGGGCTTTGGCACTCTGAGTTCGCTGCGGCCGTCCCGACCGTGTCGGAACCCAATTTACAATCTGTTCTGACTGGTTGTTATCGCCCTTCCTAGGCCGTAAACCCTCTCCAACCCCGCGGCGATTCGGGCACAACAAGTGGTCGAGGCCAAGGACGGCACGGAAAGTCGCACCACATTGGTCAGCGGCAAGACCAGGGAGGAACAATTGGGCCTGTCGAATCCCCTTCATCCGCAGAGAGGAACGCGCGTCCGGCGCTCCGTTGCTGCCCTCGTCACCTTCATCGTCGCCATCTTGCTCACCGCCTCTCCCGCCTCCGCCCGCCAGCCATGCGAAAGCCTTGGCAATGGCAGGCAAATCGGGAATGCGATCATTCTCGTCGCCAAATCTGTCGCGGCGGGCGATTATACGGACAACGAGCGCAACACGCTGAAGGACCTTCCGGCCTTCTGCCGGATCTTCGCACTCACCCGGCCGCATCCCTCGTCGCGCGTTCTCGTGGAAATCTGGCTCCCCGAAGGCGCGGCATGGAACGGCAAGCTTTTCGGAACGGGCAACGGCGGCGAAGCCGGCAAGATCAGTACCGGCAGCCTCGCGGGTGCGCTGAAGCGCGGCTATGCAGCTGCCAATACCGACCTTGGCACCTATCCCGCGGGCCAGTCGGGGGTCGGCTTCCGCTTCGGGGACGGAAGCCCGGAGATGATCCGCGACTGGGCGTTTCGGGGGACGCACGAGATGACGGTCCTCGCGAAGGAGATCGTCACCCTCTATTATGGGAAGCCTGCCAGCAAATCCTATTTCGCGGGATGCTCGACCGGCGGTCATCAGGCCCTCATGGAAGCACAGCGCTACCCCGACGATTATGATGCGATCATCGCAGGGGCGCCCGCTCACAACCGTACGCGCCTCCACACGCGGTTCGCGGCGCTTCGCCTCCTCGGCCGCGAGGCGGACGCCGCTTTGCCCTATCCTTTTATGCAGACCTGGCGTGCGGCGATGCTCAAGGCCTGCGCGGGCCGCGACGGCGGTGCCCCCGGCGACAGCTTTCTCACCGATCCCTTCCAGTGCAATTTCGCGCCGAGCCGCCTTGCCTGCAAAGCCGGGGACGCCAAGGATGGCTGCTTCTCGGAGGTCCAGGCGCGCGCGCTCGGCAAAATCTATGACGGCACGCGCAACCCGCGTACCGGCGAGATGATCTATTTCGGCGACCTTCGCGGCAGCGAGAGCCAGTTGATGATGGTTTATGGCGAAGCGCTGTTTTCGGGCAATTTCGACATGACGAATTGGATCCTGCCGTCCGAGCGCGATTACACGAGCTTCGATTTCGATCGCGACATGGCGACGCTCGACGACACATGGGCCGCCGAGGTCAATGCGATGAACCCCGACCTCAGCCGCTTCGCGGCGCGCGGCGGCAAGCTTATCCTGTTCCACGGCTGGGAGGACGGGCTGATTACGGCAACCGACTCCATCGATTATTTCCAGCGCATCCGCGCGGA
>JBGTUD010000004.1:0-49520 GCA_041939405.1 Sphingopyxis sp.
AACTGGATCATCCGCTTCAACTATTATTATATCACCTTCTCTTCTTATTTTATGAAATTTTTGATTTTGTATTTTTACGCCGAGGGTGTCGGCCTTCTGAATCATGCCATAGACCGCCGGGTCGTCGTCCTGCAGGTCGGCCATGCCCACATCCACCGCCTTATGCTCGCGGAGCAGATTGAACGCCCGGTTCATGCAGCCGAGCATCCCGAGACCCAGCACGTCGACCTTCATGAACTTGAGGACGTCGATATCGTCCTTGTCCCATTCGATGATCTGGCGATCCTCCATGCGCGCGGGCTCGATCGGCACAAGATCGTCGAGCCGCTCCTCGGTCAGCACGAAGCCGCCCGGATGCTGGGAGAGATGGCGCGGAGTTCCAATGAGTTGGCGCGCAAGATCGAGACAGAGTCGCAGCCGATGATCATCGGCATTGAGATTGAGCTCGGCGATCCGCTCCTCGGGGATGCCGTCCATGGACCAGCCCCAGACGAGACCGGTCAGCATCTTGGTGAGATCGCGCGGCAAGCCCAGCGCCTTGCCGACCTCGGCGACGGCACCGCGGGTGCGGTAGCGCGTGACCACGGCGGTCAGCGCGGAGCGATGACGGCCGTAGGTCTCGTAAATCCACTGGATGATTTCCTCGCGCCGCTCATGCTCGAAATCGTCGTCGATGTCGGGCGGCTCCTTGCGCTCGCCCGACACGAAGCGCTCGAAGAGCAGCTCGTGGCGGATCGGATCGATCGAGGTCACCCCGAGCAGGAAGCAGACGCAGCTATTCGCCGCCGACCCGCGGCCCTGACACAATATGCCGCGGCGCCGGCTTTCGGCGACGATCGAATTTACCGTCAAAAAGTAAGGTGCGTAATCGAGTTGGCCGATCAGTCGCAGCTCGTGATCGATCTGTTTCCGGTAGGCAGGCGGCACGCCGCCCGGAAACATCCGCGCCGCGCCTTCCTCGGTGAGGGCCGCGAGCGCTTCCTGTGCCGTCCGCCCCGCCATGACCTGTTCATAGGGATATTGGTAGCGGATCTCGCCGAGGTCGAAGCGGCATAGCGCCGCGATATCGGCGGTCGCCACGATCGCGTCGGGAAAGAGCGCGAAGCGCCTTTCCATTTCGGCCGGGCTCTTCAGGGCGCGGTCCATGAAGCGCTCGCGCTTGAACCCCAGCGCATCGACCGTCGTCTTCTCGCGGATCGCGGTCAGCACGTCCTGCAGGGGGCGCCGCTCGGGCGTGTGATAGAGGATGTCGCCGCAGGCGACGGCTCTAACCCCGGCCTCCCTCGCCAAATCGTCGAGCGCGCGCAGCCGCGCGAAATCGCCGGGCCGCCGGCGCAGCGCGAGCGCCAGAAAAGCGCGCGAGCCGAAGGCAGCGCGCAGCTCGGCAAGATCGCGCCGGGTCCTGCCATCGGCCGCGTCCGGCACTAGGATCGCGACGAGGCCTTGCGAACTGGCGGCGATATCGGGCCAGTCGAGCCAGCATTGGCCCTTGCCGCCTCGCGCCTTGCCCAGCGACAGCAGCCGGGTGAGCCGCGACCAGGCCGCCCGGTCGGTTGGGTAGAGGAGAAGCGAGCGGCCATCGCGAAGATCGACGCGCGTCCCGGCGATCAGCCGGACGCCGGTCGCCTCCTGTCCCGAAAGCCCGCGCACCATGCCGGCGACGCTGCCCCGGTCGCAAAGCCCGAGGGCCGTATGGCCGAGGTGCGCGGCGGCCGCAAACAGCTCTTCCGGCGAGGACGCCCCCCGCAGGAAGGAGAAATGGCTAGTGGCGTAGAGCTCGACATAGGTCGTCGCGGGCGTCGTCATCCGAAGACGCCGTGCATGTACCAGCTCAAATCACCGGTGTTGCCGGTGATCGCGTCGCCGCGGCGGAAGAGCCAGAAGCGCTCGCCGCTTTCCGCCTCGACTCGGAAATAGTCGCGCACCGCCCACATCTCGCCGGGGCGGCGCCACCATTCGCCATGGATGCGCTCGGGCCCGTCGCCCGCGACCACCGCATAGCTCCGCCCGCGCCACGCGAAGCGGCGCGGCGGATGATCGGGAAGCAGCGCGACCACGCCCGACAGCGCCTCGGGGCGATCGAGCATCCGGACGGGCCGCGGCCAGTTCGGCCAGCCGGCAGGCTTGGCCAAAGGCCCCGCCCGCCCGATCGCGCGCTCGGGGACATCGCTCTCGATCGCCCGCAGCCGGAACAGCGCGTCCGCGCCGGCTCGGCCGGCGAGCTGGTCGACGAGCGGTGCAAGGTCCGGCGCGCGCGCCTCGCTATCGAACGGAACGCCAAGCGCCACTGGAGCGAGGCGCTCGACCGCAGGCGCCGCGAGCGTCATCGCCTCGATCCCGAGTCCCGGCTCGATACGATCGATCCGCAGCCGGAACAGGCGCAGGAGATGCGTAGCATCGCGCGTCGCCCGCGCCGTGCCGACACTCACGACCTGCTTCGCCGCATCGACCCGCTCGCAGGTCAGTACAGCCGACCGCAGCCCGAGCCCATCGCGTTCGAGCATCGCCACAAGATCGGTCAGCAGGTCGGCGATCACCAGCTCGATCGCCTCGGCCGTCCCGATCGGCTCGAGAAGCCCGCGCTCCGCGCGTGGCACATCGAATGGAACCACCGGAACGATCGGCTCGGGCACAAACCCCCGCGCCTGGTCGAGCCGCTCAACTGCGGCGCGCCCGAGGCGCCGCGCGAGCGGTCCCCGCGGCATCGGATAGAGATCGGCAACCCGCTCGATTCCGAAGCGCGCCGCGGCGGCGAGCGCCTCGGGCGTCAGCCGGAGTGCCGCCAGCGGCAAAGGAGCCAGCGCCTCCCCCTCCCTCCCTTCCGGCAAGACCCGCACGTCGCGGCCGCCATAGCGCGCGAGTGCGTGCGCGGCGCCGGGAGTCCCGGCGATCGCGACACGCGCGCTGAACCCAAGGCGCTTCAGGAAACCAAGCAGACGCGCCGCGAAACGCTCTTCGCCGCCGAACAAATGGCTCGCGCCCGTCAAATCGAGCCATAGGCCGTCGCGGCCCGACACCGCGGCGGTCGGCGTCCAGTGGCGCGCCGCGTGCAAGGCGAGCCGCGCAAGCCATGCGACGTCGGCCGCCGGATCGGCATCGAGCACATCGAGATCTGAGACGAGCGCCCGCGCATGCGCGGCGGCCATGCCGACTGACAGGCCGAGATCGAAGGCGAGCGGACAGGCCGCGGTGACGACCTCGCGTTGGCCGGCGCGCGCGATCACGATGGTCGGACGTGCACCCCAGAGCGGCGGCACCGGCATGACGGAACCGCCGCCGACGCCATCGTCCGAACGCACATTGCGAAAAACCGGCGCAGCCGCTTCGCTGCGCCGACCCAGCTCGCGCATTGTCGGGCGTTGATGCGCCGGAAGTGTGTCGCTCGCAGCGAGCGGCGCTCCCTTGTCCTGCGCCCAGCGCGCGCCGGGACGCCAGCCGCCACCACGCGGCACCGAGCAGGTGCCGGGATTGTCGTCGACGGGTTCGGCGATGCGCGGGGCGGCCCGCGCCCGGTCAGGCGGCGCGTTCGATCGCGTCGGATGCCGTTCCGCCATCCGCAGCCGCTCGATGGCGAGCTGCGGAAGGAAGAGCGAGGCGACCCTGGTCATCGCACGCCTCCAGTTCGAGGGAGAAAGGCGGCCCGCTGCGTTGGCGGACGAGCTCGACATTCCATCGCCCCCGCCCGACGCCGGGCGTCGCAAGGCGCCCTGACGGCAAGGTGGCGATGCGCCATCGGGTCATCGCGAGCGAGGGATCGGCGAGCGGACATTGGCCGTAGCGCCGGTACCGACGATACAGCAGCATCGGCGTCTTGCCTTCGGAGGCCGCGAGCTGAAGGCGCCGCGTCGCGGTCTGGTCGGCGGCCTTCACCTCGGCGACGACGCAAGCGAGCGCACCGTCACGCAGCGCATCCTCGCACATCATCAGGAGATCGCGGTCGTCCTTGCCTTGGGCGTAAAGGATCGCGCCCGGGCCAAGTCCTGCCTGTTCGAGCGCCGGCGCATAAAGATCGAAGCGCGTCAGCGCCCAGAGCACCGAGACACCGGGCGCCGCCGCGAAGCGCGCGGCAATCCCGGCCACGAACAGCGTTGCAGCGGCGTCATCGCTCCAGCTCGCCGACGCGCCGGCGACCTCATGGAGGCCGGCGCCGTCGAGCCCACCGCCCGCGAGGCTATGATCGAGCGGGCCGATCCCGAACGGCAGCACCGGTCCGCGCGCGGCGGCGACGCGCGCGACCGCCTCGCGAAGCGTCGCGAGCTGTTCGGCAGAAGGCCGGGACGAGAGAGAGGGCGCTACAGTCATGGGGCAACATCGCTTCAAATGTTCCCTTTATGTTCTCGCGAGTCGGGCCGTTCGTCAAGCGCGCTGCGCAAAGCCGCCGGAAAGCGCCGTTCAGACTGCGTCCAACCTCAGCTTCTTGAGCGTGCGCGAGTCGCGTTCGCCGCCGAACCAGCGATCGAGCGCCGCCGCGAACAGCCGTTCGCCGCTCACCGATTCGAACAAGGTGAGCGAGGACCGGAGCTTCGTCGCGTCGGTCTCCCCGAAGACGGCGACGGGATCGCTACCAGTCAGATCCTGCAGCGCGCCGACGCATTCGCGGTAGCGGAGCCCGAGCAAAGGATGATCGAGATACGCCCGCGCCTCCTCGGCACCCGCCAGCCCGTAGAGCTGCGCCATCGCGCTGCGTCCGAGGCCGGCAAGCTGGGGAAAGACGAACCACATCCAGTGCGTCCGCTTGCGCCCGCGCCGGATCTCATCGAGTGCGCGTGGATAGATTTGCTCCTGCGCATGCACGAAGATGTCGAGCCTTTCGGCGTCGGTAATGGTCATAGCGCCAGCGCTCCCTGGGCCGGCGGCTTGCCATAGACCTGTGCGACCTCGAGCATGCCGGCTGGCAGCCATTGCAGAATATCCTCGGCGGGGGTCCGCGGGTCGAGCCAGGCCGCCCATTTATCGCGCGGCAGCGGAATGATCTGGCGGTGATGATAGGGTGCGATGTCGGGGCCGGCGTCCATCGTCAACAGGCTGAAGGCCTCACCGACATGCGCATCGCGCCAGATGCCCGCCATGCAGAACCAGCGATGATCCTTCATCGTGAAGAGCCATTTATCGAGGCGCTTCTGCGACGGATCGGCGGGGTCGGTGAACTCGTAGAAGCCGTCGCAAAGCACGAGGCAACGCTGCGTCCCGAGATCGCGGCCCTCGGAGCGGACATTATAGACCGGCTTGCCGCCCTGCCCCGGCCAGCTCCACCGCCGGTTGACCAGCTCGCCGATGGCGTCGCCATCGCTCGCCTTCACGATCGGCGCCATATCGGTGATTCGCACATCCTCGCGCGCCGGCACGTTCGGCGCGCCCTCGGGCATTTTGATCTTGATCTGGAGGTCGTCGAAGTCTTCCATGATCGAAGCAACGTCGACTTCCAGCTTGTAATCGTTACACATTATCGTGCAGCCCCTGATGCTTGCGACTCAAAGTCGTTCCCATTATGTTCCAACCATGAGCACGGCGCCAACCCCTTTCGATCCCGATGCCCCGGACGGCGGCCGCCGTGCGCTCATAAGACGCAATCCCGAGGATGAAAGCGAGATAGAAATGGTCGAGGCGGTCTGGGGAAGCGACCCGCGCTTTTCCGACGGCGTCAACTACCGCTTTGTCCGCTCGGAAGGACGCGCCTTCCCGAAGCGCCGCTGCCTGATCCCCGCGTCCGAGTTCCGCATGGGTACCGGCGACCACCGCTACCGGGTAACACTCGACAGCGGCAATTTCTTCTACCTCGCGGGCGTATGGGATCCCCCGCTCGCCGACTGGCCCCTCTCCTACCGGATCCTCACAATTCCCGCGGGCGCCGATGTAATCCCCTATCAGCAGCGTCATGGCGTCATCATCCATCGCCGCGACGTGATGCACTGGCTCGACGGCACGCTCCCTAACGAAGTCCTGTTCGAAGAGCCGGCCCGGCACACGCTTTTCGTCGAGCCGCTGCGATCGCAGGCCGAACTTCCGCTTTAGCCAGCAATGCCGCCCGGCCCCGCAGGGCCAAAGGATGCGCTCTTGGCGAGCCCGCAGCGGCGCGGCGTGCGCGCGGACGGGAGGGTAGGTCTTGGCGCAGCCAGGACCGTGGCAGCGCGGCAGCGCTGTCCACCCGGCCCGGACGCGCGCGCCCGCGCCGCAAGGACAGCGAGCCCAAGTGCGCTCGCGCGGCCAGAACAATGCCGCGACCCCTGGCCGGAGCCTGCGAGGCCAGAGCGCGCTCATCAGGTGCCGCGCTCGACACGCCGCCGCGCGGCCGTCCCGCCGGTCCTGCCGGCGGGACGTACCGGCTCAGCCGTTGAGGCGATCCTTGACCGCCTTGGCGGCACCGAAGCCGAGCTTCTTCTTGGCAGCGATCTGCATCGTCGCGCCGGTCTGTGGGTTGCGGCCTTCGCGCGCAGCCGAGGTCGAGACCTTGAACTTGCCGAAGCCGCTGACCGACACTTCCTCACCCTTGGCGGCAGCGTCCGTGATGGCCGCGAACACCGCATCGACGGCCTTCTTGCCGTCGGCCTTGCTCACTCCAAGCGAGGCAGCGACGCTGTCCGACAGTTCGGCGTGGTTCATCAATATTCTCCCTATACGGCCGGAAGGATCCCGGCCGGACGGGCGCTATAGCGGCGCAAAAGCGGCTGCGCCATCGGCACATTGTCCCAGCCAAGAGAACGAGTTGAACTCGCACAGCGGTTGCGCCACTAGCGAGCCATGCTGACCTATCGCCCGATCGCCGCCGCCCTGCTCGTCGCCTGCTCCGTCACCCCTGCCGCTGCGCAGCCGCCGACGAGCGCAGCCCGGCCGCTCAAGCTCGCGAGCTGGAACCTCGAGTTCCTCGCCGAGCAGAACGGCGTCGGCTGCAACCCGCGCGGTGACAGCGATTATGCTGCCATGCGCCGGATCGCGAACGGCCTCGATGCCGATGTGATCGCCTTCCAGGAGGTGGAGAACGAAGCCGCGGCCGCGCGCGTATTCGACCCGGGGAAATTCACGATCATCATGGAGAGCCGTCCCGGCGCACCGAGCAGCACCTGCGGCGGGAAGTTTCCGGAGCAGAAGGTCACCCGGCAAGCTGTCGGGTTCGCCGTCAAAAAGGGCATCGCCTTCGATCGCCATGCCGACGTCACCTCGCTGATGCTCGGCAACGCGCAGCTCCGCTCGGGCATCGACATCACGCTCCGACCTGCGGGCAATCCCCCTATCCGCCTCCTCGGCGTGCATCTGAAATCGGGCTGTTTTGCGGGATCGGAGGCAAAGGCCTGCCCAGTTCTGCTCGAACAATGGCCCGCGCTCGAGACGTGGATCGACGCTGCTGCAGCGGGGCCTGACCGCTTCGCCATCCTCGGCGACTGGAACCGCCGCCTCGGCCTCGCCGGCGATCCGCTCTGGAGCGACATCGACGACAGTCAGCCCGCCAATGCGGACCTCCAGCTCGCCGACAATGGCATCAGCCCCAAGTGCGACCCCCGCTACGACAGCTTCATCGACCATATCGTGCTCGACAAGCGCGCTGGAAACAACCTGGCCGCATTCGTGGAGACGACCTACGCGCCCGGCGAGAAGCATTATTCGGACCATTGCCCGATCTCGGTCACCCTAGCCGAGTAGCAAATGCGGGATCCCTAGTCGGCAATCCCCAAGGCGGCTCGCACGACCTTGAGCGCCTTCTCGAGCTCCTCGGACCGATATCCGCCCTCTTCGGCACCGCGATCGAAGAGACCGGCGTCGTCATCGATCGCGATCAGGATATGCAGCGCGGCATAAAGCTCGGATGCGCTCGGTGTCGCTACCATATCAGCCCGCCTGCCGGGCGGTGGCTTCGAGCTGGGCAATCCGCTCGCGGCAGATCGTCTGGACGATCGCCGACAGGGCCGCAACACGCTCGCCGAGCCACGCCAGCTCCTCCTCGGTGATGCGGTAATGTTTAGAGTAGCGGGCCTTCACATAGGCCTCCTTCAGCTTCTCGAAGCGCGCGCGATCGGCCTTCGCCTCGCGCGGCCAGGCCTCGATCAGCCGGTCGTCGATGCGCTCAGCCTGCGTGCGGAGATGGGCGAGGTTGTGAACGTGCGGCGAGTAGAACCGGCACACCAGAAGGACAGAGTGATAGAATCGCTCAGTGGCCTGATGCAGCTCGAAAGCCGCCTTCTTCAACCGACCGCGATCGAGATTTGACTGGAAATCATCCTGAAATTCCGAGGCGCTGGGAAACCAGTCATCGAAATATTCTTGTGCCATTTCCAGAGCCGCATGCGGCGACTTTGGCTGCGGTTCGGGCAAGTCATCGTCGAGCTGCTGATAAAGGGCGATGCCGTCACCGGCGATATCCATGAAAAAGTAGCGGCCTTCAGCTAGGCCCGAATTCACCTCGTCGACACTGTGAACGATGAAATTTACCGGCGTCCGGATCGCCTTCGTCACGCCAAACTCGCGGATCAGGCGGTCGTCGAGCTTCGACCAATATTCGACCCGGTCGGTCAACCGCTTGTCGTTGACGATGATGAGAAGGTCATAATCCGACTGATAGCCCTTGGCCGTATGCGGCTCGTCGACCCAGCCGCCGCGGGCGTAGCTTCCGTAAAGGATGATCTTCGAAATGCGCCCTTTGCGCTTCCAGTCCTGCGTCGCGAGCGCCAAGGCATCGTCGAATTCCTCGAAGATGATCTCGACGACGCGTTCAAGCTCGCGCTGCTTCTGGGGTGGGAGATGATCGATACCGCTACGCATGTGCGGACACCCTAACAAGGTGGCGACACCCTTGCACCCCGATATTGATCCGGAACGCGAGGATGCCGCCGAGTGACGGCCGAGCGGGTCGCATGCTCGGCCGACAGGTTATTGCTGAGAGATGTACCCCCATCGGCGCGGTCCCCCGACGGCGCCGACGCGGTCCGGTTAGAGCGACAGATGCCGTAAGGGAAACAAGCGATTGCATGAGCGATGCAAGCGCAGCTTCACAGTTTATACCATAACGTCGCGTCAACTCAGTCGACCGCGTTCCAGATGATGGCAAAGTTGCTCTCGTCATCGCTGCCAGCTGCGCGGCCGAGGTTCGCGTAGAGGCGGCGCGGGCCAAACTCGGGCGCCTCGATCGTGATCGACACGTAGGGTTTGCCGGAGCCGGCGCCGATGCGGATCCAGCCCGCGCCGATCTCAACTCCGTCGGACCAGAGGCGGTAGTCGGGCTGAATTTCAGACCCCTTCGCCCGGTTGGGGCGGATTTCGATGGGTGCCCTGATCGACAGAGTCGTCAGCTGGCCGACGAAGCCCTTTTCGATGCTGCCATTCACCATGCCAATCGCTGCCATTGCGTTGCTCCTGCTTCGCGCGCAGGCCGATCCCGCCGCGGCAGAAGCGAGAGGGCGGCGGTACCAGCGGCGGATGCACCCGCAGGGTCGCAGCGAAGCGAAGAACAGGAGCAGCGCTCCTGTTGCATCCGAAGCGCCGCCGTCCAAAGCGTTTTCGCGGCGGGTCGGATCGCCCTGAAAGCAGAGCGTTCAAAGGATCGCAATTCGATTGGCGTCATGTTGATCGACTGCCCAGGGAGGCCCCTGCGTCCTGTGATAAATGCGTCGGCTCGTGAAAGATCTTGCGCTGCTTGCGAACAAGGCTGCACAATCACCCGGATGTCGAAAGCTCGCGACAACCACTATGTGCCGGAATGGTATCAGCGCGGCTTCATCGAGCCCGACCGAGACAAGCTCAAGTACCTTGATCTGAAGCCGCCAGCGCACACGCGACGCGATGGAAGTAAAGTCTTCGGAAAATCCTTGTTCGATTCTGCGCCGTCGCAATGCTTCGTCCAAACGGACTTATACACCACCGCCTTTGGCTTCGAGATCAATGATGAAATCGAACGCCGGCTTTTCGGCGCGATCGACAATAAGGGCGCCCCCGCTGTTCGAGCATTCGCTGACTCAGCGGTCGAGGGGTGGATGCGCCACTTCGAGGACCTGTTCGAATTTATCGACGCACAGAAGCTCAGGACACCGAAGGGTCTGGAATGGCTTCGTCGCCACTATCCGTCTCTCGACCAGAACCAGCTGATGTTCGAGATGCAAGGCGTGCGGATGATGCACTGTACAATGTGGGCGGAGGGCGTCCGCGAGATCGTGTCGGCGGAGGATGCCGGCACCAAGTTCCTAATCAGCGACCACCCGGTCACCGTCTTCAATCACTCGGTCGCGCCCGAACATAAAACATGCGCCTATCCGAACGATCCTCCGATCGCCTGGAAGGCAAGTCAGACGATATATCCGCTGGATCGCAATTTTTGCATGATCCTCACAAACCTTGAATATGCGAAGAATCCCGACCTTCCCGACCCCTGCAGCAAACGGACCAACGCCCGAAACTTTCGGCAGTCGCTCATCCGTACGGACGCCTTCATCCATGGACGCAAGCTGACCGACGGACAGGTCTGTGAGATCAATTACATCCTGAAGGCGCGAGCGAACCGTTATATAGCGGCGGGCCAAGAGGAGTGGCTCTATCCGGAGAGGTATGTCACCGGCGAATGGGCGAGCATGGGCGCCACGCTCTTGCCGCCCAATGACGAGCTTTGGCGATTTGGCGGCGAGACCTACGTCGGGTACAAGGACGGTAGCGTCGGCTATCAGGACGAGTTCGGTCGAACCGAACCCCGTGCGCCATTTCTGGCGAAAGACGCGAATTCTGCGCGACTGCGCCCGCGTGACGACTGCGGCTGTGGTTCGGGTAAAGCGTGGGCCGTGTGCTGCTCTAAAATACCCGCCTCGCTACGCCCATCCTGGAGCGAACTCAGCATTCGCGAGAGAAACGTCATGCACGCTCGTGCGATCGGGAAAATATTGGGAATTGCCGAGGGCAAGAATTGGGAAGAGGTCCGCCGCGAGCTGACCGACGAAAAGATCGCCGAGATTCACAAAGTATTCCGGGTTCTATGGCCTCCGGATACCGACCTGATCTCTCTGCTTCCGAAGCCCGATGGCCGGCTCCGTGCACTCTACACCGGCATAATCGATCCGCGAATGGTCATCGAATATGCGCTTGGCAGCGCCAACTACTTCGGTGAAATCCTCATCCAGAGTCCGTTTCACCATCCCGCGGGCATCAACGAGAAATTCGACCCCACAAAGCATCCTGCACAGTACCGCCAAGAGACGGTCAAAAATGTCGCGCTACTGCTCGATATGATGCCGCTCATTGACGCCGGGATTGTCAATTTTTTCCCGGACCCATGCCACTTCGACTTCAATCTCCGCCACCAGATGATGCAAATGGCGACCGAGCGCACCGATGGCCTTGATATGGCTGCCGTTCCAGACCTCCGACTGAAATGGCTTCAGCGCGACGATATGGCGCGGGGTATCTGGAGCATGCCGGAGAATGCGCAGCGCGCGATGATCAAGCGCGCGATGCCGGAATTGACGCTGGACCAGGTTGAGGATGTCCTCGAAGCCAACCGCCAGAAGCGGCGCCGCGATCCACTGGCACTACTACAAGACGAACCCGCTCCGAGCGGGGAAGATGGAGGCCTCCTCATCGGGCATCATATGCTTCCCAATTTCGAAATGTCGCTCTTCATCGCACAGGCTACAGGTTCGATCATTGTAACGGACAGCCCGCATCGGTGGTGCGAGATTGTCGCCGCTGGTTGGATGCAGTCGAATCGACGGCCCGATCAATTGCCCGGACTCCGCTCCGAGATCGAGCAGAACGAACATCTGTTCTTAGGAAATCAATGGTCAATCGCCGACGTTCACAGTCAGGGGAAAGCCCGATCATACACGATTCTGATGCAGGACGTGTTTCGCTACCTCACCGCCAATGCGCACAAGGGGCCCAAGCCAAATTGGGAAGCGCAGTTGCCCAAGCGCTTGAGAACATCACTAGCCCAAACCGCAAAGGCCATCATGCAGACTGGTGATCTGGCGCAGTCGGCGAGAATGAAATGCGTCATCCCGCCTGGAGGCATCCGAGACAACAGCATCAATCGGCTGCTGTTGATGTCGAGCGTCGACACATATCTAGAGTATATTCCGATCGCATTCTACATCGAGCGGCCGGATCCGTCGCAATATAAGCGAGCCGGTCTTGGCGATCCGTAGCAATCCGCGGCGTCGCACCCCTACTTTACGATAGAGGCGGGCATCTCAGTGCCGCTGCCAGCCCAATTGCATCCATCTGGTAGAGAAGCATTTCCATGACGAAACGTCTGTACATCATCGGCAACGGCTTTGACCTCCATCACGGCATCCCATCCCGATATTCGCAGTTCGGAGACTATCTCCTGAACGTGGACCCAGCATCGTGGCGGACAATCTGCGAGTACCTATTCGTCGACAAGGACTTCTGGGCCTGTTTCGAAGAGCGTTTGGCATCGTTCGATGAGGATGCGATCATCGACTATGCCGAGCAGTTTCTGGTTAGCTATGGCGCAGACGACTGGAGCGACGCCTATCATCACGACTTCGAATATGAAATCGAACAGGTTGTCGATGCACTTTCCCGAAAGCTCCGTGACCATTTCGCGGCCTGGATACGGCAACTTCCACCGCCGGTCGAAGGGACGTATTCGCTCATTCGAAGCGTGGATCCCGGCGCGCTATTCCTCACTTTCAATTACACACCCACCCTCGAGACACTTTACGGCGCCACGCCTGCGAACGTGCTCCACATTCATGGAAACGCGAGTGTCGCGAGTGATCAAATTGTACTCGGCCACGGCTGGGAGCGATTGGACGAGGAGAAGTTGTCGCCCAAAGTTCATGAGGACACCGATACACGATTTGCCGGGGGCTATCGATTGATCGACAGCTACTTCGCCGACACCTTCAAACCGACCATCGCGCTCATCGAACGCAATTCCGGATTCTTCGGCCGCATCTCCAACGTCGATGAAGTTTTCGTCCTCGGTCACTCGCTTTCGGAAATCGACGCGCCTTACCTTCACGAGGTTATCAGACGCATACGTCCCGACGCAACATGGACGGTAAGCTATCACGGAAGTTCAGCTGAAGCGGAGGATAGGATGAACGGCCTTGGCGTTTCCCCGGCGCTGTCCCGGTTCCATCCTTTATCGCTTTTGTAAGCCCTACATCATGCGCAATGCCCGCGTATATCCTGGCAGTTCAAAGGTCTGCTCCGAAGTGATCAGGCCTTAAAACCCGATACGAAGCTTCCGTCGGGTTGCTGCTCGATGCTCAAATTGGCGGCCGACTGATCGAACTGCGGGAACGCAAATCCCTCACCCTCGAACCTCTCCACCGCGATGAGCAGCGCCTCAAGTGCCTGGATCACCAGTAGCTGCAGGGTCTTCGTTTGCAGAACGCCGATAACTACAACCATGATCCACTTTACACGCTCCAGCCGCTCGAGGATGAGTTCGTCCGGAAAAATGATACTCGGAACACCTTTTTCATTGGCGTAGAGAACGCGGTTCCGATTGTTCGCAAGTTCGCGAACATATCTCATTATCGATTTGTTCGGCCCTGCGATCTGCGCCAATTCCTTAGCCCAGCGGTGGAGCTCGAACGGCCCCTTCTCGTCCGAATGAATGACAGTATGGAAGGGGTCGGGAGAATGGACCCAATATGGGCCATCGGAATCGATCATTGGACCGATATCGACATCGATCCTGATACGCGGTCGGCCTTCCTTTCCGATTGATATTTGGGGCCTAGGCATCTTCTTGTCCGTATATCCACGAACAATGGCCTCAAGGATCACCCAGACGGCAGCTTTATGAGCGTGAATTTGCGGATCCAGCCGCTTAGCTCCCGGATATCGCTGCTGTCTAAGCGCGAGGATTAGCGCGCTCGCCGCTTCCTCTTCGGCAGTCAGCGCGCGAAAATAGGACATCTCGGCATCAACCGGGTGTAGTTCCCACGACTTTCGTAGATGGTTGAACGCGTTACGTCCGGAATGTCTGACACGCGCAGGGCCGATCCTCTCAACGGCGTCAGCGAGCACCACCAGTTGCGCGTCCATCGGCAAGGTGGAGGGGCGGTCAGGCGCGGGTTTGAACTTTGCAGGTTCAGGCATGGAGCGAGTATAGGCAGGACAGGCAGACTTCGCCAAACGCGCGTGATTTGGGTTCTGATAAAGCGGAGGTTGCTGGGAGCGCGCCATTGCAACTATCGATGCGAAGTGTCAGCACAACAATATGACGGAGCCCAAACGCCATCATTGGTGGCCCGAAGTTCAATCGAGCCAGTGGGCCGGCGTAGATGGCAATCTAACGGCCGTCCGATCCGACGGAAGCACCTTTCGCGCGCCGCCATCGAAAGTCGGGGTAGAAGGTGAACTCTATACCCGTGTCGATCCGACTGGTACCAAAGATCGCGACATCGAGCGGTGGTTCTCGCGCGAAATCGAGACACCATTTTCTAGAGCGCTCACCAATATTCTTCCGTTGCCGGACATTAAGAGGCGAGCCTATCCCGATCGTGGCGATCCGGCGAAGCGCAGGGAAATGCAAGAACTCGGCTTCCTAATTTCCGATTATGAGGAGCGGCTCCCCGTCGATGAAACCGACCGTATTGCGATCGCAAACTATCTCGCAGCGGCCGTGGTACGAAGCCCAGCTTATCTCTCGAAGCTCACCGAGTGGCACAAGTCGAACAATTCTCACCTTGGAGCGCTTCCCGTTGACCCAGACACACACCGCGCCTTTGCGCTGGAGAACATGCTCTTTCTGTACGATGTTTATCGCGAGGCGATTGCGAACGGCGCCATCACTCTTATGGTCGCAGATTGCGATCGAGAACTCCTCTTCTCCGACGGAGGAGTAGTTGCTCGGGAACCTTGGAGCAAACGGCCGATCCCCTTCGAACTCTATGCTCCCCTCACTCCGAAGCTTGCCTTAAACGTCATACCGTTCCCGCCAATTAGGGGGGACGGCCTCCTCATTTTCAGACTTAACTCGCAAGGAGTCTCACGGTTCAACCGCATCATGGTCGGTATCGCGCGCCGCTTCGTATTCGCGAGATCAACGCCACCTTTGACATTTATCAAGAAGAACTTCGGCATCCCTGCCCCGGCGCCCTTTGCTTCGCGCTGGATCGATGGAAAACTGGAAACCAAATATGATCGAAGCCGCGATCGGCCGTCTTGAGCCGGTCCTGCCGCGCCGACCTATCGTGGCGACTAGGCGCCAGACATCCGCGCGTCGAGCCGGTGCATCACCAGCATAGCCTCGGCGAGTTGTGGGCTGTCGATAACGCGCGAATGCGCAACCGGCCGGCGGAGAGCCAATAGTGTCAGCATATCCTGCCGGAAGCGATCACGATTCACGAATACGGCTTCGAATGTGTCCGACCAATTGTCTCCACGCAGAATAATCTCCATCAGCTCCCCGAGATCGGTAAATTCGAGCAAGTCGGTCACGGACTCCCCGGACTTCAATGCAGCGTCACGTTTATCAGTCGCCCTCTTGACGATCGCGCCGTCGACGCGACGCTTCAGCCAGCCCGGACCCGCGTGCGCTTCGAGTTTACCCCTAATGAAATCACGCAAGCGCCGCTCGAACGACCTGATGACCCTATATGCGTCAACCTCGGCGTCGGTGGCCCGGATCGCCATTGAGACGCTTCCGAAGCTCAGCAGCGCGACCGCGCCATCAGGCTCCACCGTGCCCCCAATAAGGCCACTTGATATCATCAGTTCAACGGCGACCTGCGGCTCTACGTCGATTAGGCCCGCATCCACGTCGGCCCGCCTATAGCGGTCCTCGCGATAGGACTTGTCGTTCCAGAATCGTTCGGGAAGATCGGGTCGCAAACGCCAGTCACCTAGGAGGCCGTGAAAAGCCGCATCATAGGCAGGGGTTTCAACTCCGCTTACCGCCGTCACGCCCGCGATGACCGTCATCTTCGCGCTCACCCCCGCGATCAAGCTGTCCAGCGGGTACGACGCCTTGATGGCCGCCGCTGTGGCGGCGTCAGCGACGGGCGTGGAGGAAAGGATATGCCGTGACTGCTCCGCTGCCGAACTCAGCACAGTGTCGAGCGAGCCACCATACAGCTTTGACAAGTCGGAAATCTTATAGCCTGCAAAGGCGCTCGCCCAATGGCCGCGGCGAGCCTCCTCGATCGCTTCCAAAATACCCGGCGCCTTGAGAAACTCATCCACCGATCGCCGCTGGTTCTCAATTTCCCGCATCATTTGAGCCACACCGCCATATGGCTTCGCTGCGTCTTCGAGAGCCCTCTGTGTCGCGCTCGCCGTTTGACTCAGTTCAGCGAGCTGCTGCCGTGTGACTCCGCCAAACATCTCTTGCTGGAAACGGGCAAGCGACGCGGCCTCGCTCATGCTGGCGAGCCGCGCTTGGTCCATCAGAGCCTTGTCGATGGCGGAACGGTAATCCTTCATGGCCACAATATAGTCGCGAAATCGGCAACCCGCCACATGCTCTGCCCAAGCTTTTCGGCCAGTTCACGCAGGGCCTCGCGATAACTTCTCGGGTGGATCAAAATGCCGTTGCGATCTGTTGATGTTGGTGATTTGTTTCTGCGGTGCCGAGACCGAAAACCTCCTTCACCTATAGTCGCGACCTTATGATTGCAGCCGCGAAATCCGGGGCGCTCCCTGAATATGTGTCGGACGCATTTCCAGGAAGCGAGAATAACTGGGAAGATCTCGTGACGGGGGCGACTGCAGCTCACCGTGGGGGCGCAATCGATCTTATCGCGGCGTTCGCGCATGCCACCGAGGAACGGCTATCTTACGGATGCCAACAATTTCTCGAAGAGGTGCTCCCGAGGCTTAAGCTGGATCAACCACAGGTTCTTGAACTGGTCATCGGATTGAGCGAACGATCGAGAGGTCAAGGGCTACCCTATTATCTTTCCTCGTGGTTTAGCGGCTGGTGCGAGGCGAAGGCATCACGCCCGTGGGCGCTTTTGGAAGAAATTCGCACGGGCTCCGCGCCAGATTTCATCCGGCATGCGGTCTGCCACTCTGGCCTAAAAGTTAGTCGGCGGCGCTTTCTCCCTGCTCTTATCAAATTGATCGAGCATGGCTCAAATAATGAGCGATGGAGCGCCGCAAATCTCCTCGGCCGGTTCGATGGCTTTCAACCTCGGGAGCAAGATCGCGCCGTAAAGGCATTGCGCGCCTCCATCCGGCGCGAGACGGAAGACGCGGTGGTAGCACCACTGCGTTCGCTTCTTCATGTGGCCGCCAGCGTGACCGGGAAAGATAAGGAAGGCATTGCTGCCATTGCTGATCGGTCCATGAGCAATGACGAGCATGTTCGCAATGCCATAGCCTCGGAAATGATGTTCTCGATGTCGAAAGCGTCTCCAGCGCTAGCGCGAGCGGCCTTCGCCGCCTTGATGGCGATCGGCCCGGGCGAGGATGATACCGTCGACGTCGTCGATCAGATTTTGTCCAAAACCATAGATGGACCGCTAGCCACGGAAGCACATGCATTGCTCGATCATTTGCTCACCAGCAGGTCGGCACGCATGAAAAAGCTCGACGCCACGTCAATGGCAATTTTGAACAGCGATCAAGTCGCGCGGTCGTCTCTGATTGGAGGATGGCTACGTTCTCCGAGTTTTCGCCATTTCGACGCGGTACTCGATATCTGTCGCGGCGTTGGCGAAAACACGCCGAAGTTCGACATCGACATGAGCGGGTGGACGCCGGATGAAGCTTTGCGGTCGGTCCGTCGATCATCGGCGATCCTTCTCGCCTTTCCGGGCACTCTAGCTTCGATATTGGTGAGCGCGTTGCGCACGGCACCGGTGAGTGTGCGTCTCCAAGCTGCCCATTTGATTGCCGACCCGCTGCTGATGACATTCTGGACCGTGTCTAGAGCCGTTCTGGAGAAAGCAGCCAAAACCGGGCCCAAACACGCCCGCGACACCCTCCGAAACGTGCTCGCGGCCCATGATGACTATCAGGCGGCGATCGCAGCGGCCTACGAGATCAAGGAACTTGCACCGTCCGAACATCATCGAAATCTGGTCGACCAAAAGCAACGGGAAGAGAGCCGCGCGCTATCGAAGAACGCAATGAAAACGTCAATATTTGGCGAAATTTTCCCGACGTCGATGATGCTCTATGGTGATGCCGCGATCTATGACGTTTATCAGTCCGACGACACGAGCGTTCGGCAGGAGACCGAAATGGTGTCGCAAGGCTTCTCGACTGAAATTCTGCGATACGACATGCTTGAGCCTTTCTGGGCAAAATACAGACGCGACATGCTTCTAAGCGGCGAGAATGATGAATGAGGTCCATCGTCAGGGAGTTCTTCCGCGGCCTGAGAGAGCGAGACGAGCTTGATGCGATCGTCCCGGAGCTACTTACTGCAACGGGCTATGAGGTTATATCGAGGCCGCAAATCGGCCCCAGGCAGTACGGTGTCGACGTCGCGGCTGTTGGAAAGGATGCCGACGGAACCCGCAAGCTCTTTCTATTCGTCATCAAGCAGGGCGACCTTACTCGAACCGATTGGAATGTCGGCGCACAAGCTGTGAGGCCATCGCTCGACGAACTGCGCGACGCCTATCTCGACACACTCGCCCCCGAACATCAACAGCTCCCGGTCGTCGTCTGCATCACCGTCGGGGGCGTCGTCCTTCAAAACGTGAAGCCCCTCGTCGATGGGTTTATGAGACGGGAACGGACACAACGGATCGATTATCGCGTGTGGACTGGAGACACACTCACAGGAATGCTCGTCGATGGCGCGCTCCGTGAAGAAGTCTTTCCTGCTGAGCGGAGGAAATATTTGCGCCGTGCTGCGGCCCTCGTCGAAGAGCCAGAATCCTCGTTCCAGCAGTTCGCTCGACTGGTCCGCGATGTCGAAGCCGACGCAAAATTAACTCCCGTAGAGCGAGTCAGAAGCCTCTATCTCGCTCTCTGGATCCTGCTCGTTTGGGGGCGAGAGGCGGGAAACCTCGAATCCCCATATCGTGCTGCCGAATACGTCATGTTGCGTGGTTGGGAACAGCTTTGGCCTTTGGTCGAAAAAGACAAGGGTCGGAAGCTGGAGGCAAGCCACTGCCTATTCGAGGCGACCGACCTTTACCTTCGGATCTGGGACGAACTTTATAGCGATAAAATCCTCAAACATGTCGGGGCGCGCCACGCTTTGAGCTACGCCGTGGGATCGCGAGACGCTCTCGACATCAATCTTGCCCTGTTCGAAACCCTTGGACGCCTGGCGGTTGGCGGACTGTTTCGTGCATGGCTCGAAACGAGCGCAGGGAAGACACTCGGCCTCGTAACCGATCCCAGTGCGAAACTTGTCGAGGCGGCCCAAGGCATTGCCGCGATGATAGAAGCTAACCGTGGTCTGTACACGCCAGTCCACGAGGACCAGGCCATCGATATAATACTCGCCATAATGCTGCTCGCCATCGTCCCGGAAACGCAGGAGGCGGCCGCCCATTACGTTTCGCAGGTGGCCCGCTCGACGATGATCAGCTTTCGTTGGGGAGAATTCTATCCCGTCATCGAACATGACTATGCGTCGCTGATCCGCGCCACCGACAGGGACAACGAGGAGGTTCGAAAGGAACTAACCGCAGCAAGTATTCTCTATCCTCACGTGGCCATGTTTGCCCTGGCGTTCGGGAACTCCGAGCTTGTCGCCGAGCTTGGAGAATTCCAGACGGAAGATCTGCCGCATTGCAATTTTCAGATTTGGGTACCGAACGCGCGAAGCGAAGCGAAGCTTTGGTCAGGCCGGCGGAACGGCAGCGCTCTCGGCGGACTCAAGATCGGCAAGGACGGGAAAGAACTTTTTGAAGCGGTCCAGAAAGAGGCCGGTGCAACAGACCATTACAGCGAAATATCCGCGATAAGGCTCGATCAACTGCCGTTCTTCCTCTTGGCGTGCCGCTTCTTCAGATATCCGCCGCCGCCCCAAACGTGGCTACCGATAATAGAAGAGAGGACGACGCCGGTTCAAGGATGGCAGTGGGCAAGAAAGCGCATTGGCAGCGTGCAAAGAGCGGTGCAGGCAAGTCTTAGATCGACGGCTCGCAACGCGCTGCTTGGCTGGAAACACTAGCAGAGCAAAGGAATGACGCTCGCAGCGAAACCCGCAACCGCGAGGAACAGTCCAATCACTGCAATCCAGGCCGGAATATGCACGGCGGGATCGTCCGCCCCCAGATACCATCGCAACTTCCCGGTCCAGCCGACTTCCACAACCTCGAAATCGAGCGTACCATTTTTGTCGACGCCCAAAGCTGTACGTATGTCGAACGGCATGTAGATGTTTTTGTCGTCCTCGTGCCCCAGCACGACCGCACGCACCTCCCGCCCGTTACCGTTATTCGTCAATTTGACGATACCGTAGCGCGGCGCCCCGCCACGATGACTGTGGTGAAGCCGTATAATCTGTCGACCAGCATCATTTGACGGAAGGCCCGCCACGGTAAGTTTCGCCATCTCGCCGCCCCCTCTCAATTGCCAGAAGTTCGTCCGTTATAGACGGAACAATCACGAAAAACTTGTCCTGACGCTATGTCCAGCTATGCTGATAACGCATCGGGCAGCAAGGCGCGCGATGCCGAGACGTAAGAATCTCGTTCGGAAGCCTTATGACATTCCCATCCGCTGCCGGGTGGCCGACGCGTATGTCCAGGCCCTCGGGCTAAAGGCGGCGGCGCATATTTCCGAATATGTTCTTACCTCCCGGCTTCATCGCCTTTCGGCTCGACCGGTAGGCGATATGGAATGGACTATGACGATGACCCGACGGACCGGCGAGGTATCGCACTGGGCGCCCCCCTGCCTCCAACCGATTGGGCGGGGTTCAACCATGCGGATCGCGCCGAGGCGCTGTACGTCGCACACCAGGCCCGCGTAGCAGGCATCTTCCGTCGCAATGTCCCGCCGCAGGAAGTCGGCGACCTCGTGCAGGAGACGTTTCGCCGCCTCCTCTCCGCGAAGGGCATGAGCGCAACCTTCCTCGAAGCCCCGGCGGCCTATCTAGCGTCCGCAGCCCGAACGATCCTGAAAAACCGGAAGCGGTCCGGGGTCCGCAGCCAGTTGCATGCTCATCACAGCTTCGAAGATCATGACGTTGCGGGCCCCGACCCACATGCGACGCTCGAGCACCGCGACATGCTTCGCCGCGCCGAGGAAGCCATCGCCAGCCTGAATCCAGTCACAAGGGATGTATTCCTGATGCACAGGTTCGAAGATCTCAGCTATTCCGAGATCGGACGAATCAAAGGCATGAGCAATAAAGCCGTGGAAAAACATATCGTCAAAGCCCTGGTCGCGGTTCGCAAGGCGCGAGACCCGCAGTCGTGAAATCCAGCGAGCGCGAAGCGATCGAATGGGGCGTGCGCATGCGAGGTGCCCCCACCGAGGCCGACCGCGAGGCCTTCAAACTCTGGTATGCGAAACCCGGTAACGCCGAAGCATTCTCGGTGGCTGAGGACGATTTCGTGATGACCGGGTCTGCGTCCCGAACCCGCATTGAGGCGATCGCGCGAAACGAGCAAAAAGCACCAAGCGGCTTTCGCTGGGCCTTCGCCGCGGTGGCCGTGCTCGCGGTGGCTGTCGGTTTCGCCTGGCACGTCGGCCGGCAGGGCGACACGCCCCAGATAGCTGCTGGCCCCATGCTTCCCGGCCAACTCCGCCTCGCCGATGGCTCGACCGTGACGCTGATGGACGGCGCATGGGCCGAGCCGCAATTCTCGGACTCCGAGCGCCGCGTCCGGCTGCACGGTGGCCGCGCACGGTTCGATGTTGCGCACGACAGCGCCCGCCCCTTCATCGTCATCGCCGGCATATCGGAGACGAAAGCTCTTGGCACGGTGTTCGAGGTCGACGCTCGGTCGGACGTCCCGAAGGTCAAACTCGTGCGCGGCTCAGTCGAGGTCCGGCTCGGCGGGACGACAAAGACTGTCCGCCTCGCCCCCGGGGAAAGCGCCGAAGTGGCGGCAAGCGGCCCGCGCCTCCTTCCTGCCATGAGCAGCCCGGTCCAATCGGCAGAGCCGACGACGATGCTGGCGGCCGACGGTCTTCCACTCGGCGCAGTTATCGACGCGGCCAACGAGGCGAACGCAAAGCCGATCCGCCTCGCGGACCCGGCCCTCGCATCGCTCCCGGTGACCGGACGCTTCGACGTCGCCAACGGCGCGAGCTTGGCCCGCAAACTCGCCGCGGCACTGGGCCTTGAGGCGGTCGAGGGATCGGACGCCACTACGCTCAGTAAAAAATAATTCCCATCGGAAAGGGGGGAATGCCCTTTCCGGTGTTTTGCACCCCCAGACGGCCATCGGTGGCCGCTTGGGGAGGTAAGATGAAGTACAAGTTTCTGGCGGCGATGCTCTCGGTGAGCACCGCGGCAATCGCGATTCAGGTCCCGGCCGCGCACGCGCAGTCAACGTCGACTCAGCAGAGCTACAACATCGCCGCGCAGGATCTCGGCGCGGCGCTGCAACGCTACTCGCAGATCTCGGGCCGCGAAGTGATCGCCTCGACGAGCCTCGTGGAAGGCAAGCGCAGCGCCCGTGTCCAGGGCCGCCTGACGCCCGACACGGCCCTCTCGCGGCTCCTCGCTGGCACCGGCCTCAACGTAGAACTGGTCGAAGGGGCCTGGGTGCTGCGCTCGGGAAACGACCATGCCGAGGAAGTTGGATCGACTGAATCCGGCGGGGAATCAATCGTAGTTACCGGCTCGCGCATTCGCGGGGCTGGTCCCACCGGGTCGCCCGTTGTGTCCATCGACCGGGAAGCCATCGAGAAGAGCGGCTACAGCACGGTCCAGCAGCTGCTCCAATCTCTCCCGCAGGCATTCGGTGGCGGCTCGAACGAGGCGACGACCGGCGCGACGACGCGCAACGGCACCGGCAATGACGCGACGCTCGGATCGAGCATCAACCTCCGCGGGCTCGGCACCTCGTCGACGCTTGTCCTGATCGACGGCTCGCGGCCCGCGCTTGGCGGCGTCGGCGGCCTCTTCGCCGACATCTCGCTCATACCGATGGGCGCGGTCGAGCGGATCGAAGTGCTGACCGATGGCGCGTCGGCCATCTATGGCGCCGACGCTGTCGCCGGTGTGGTCAACGTCCGGATTCGCAATCGCTTCGAAGGCGCCGAGACGACGATGCGCGCGGGAACCGCCGATGGCGACTTCAGCGAAGTGCAGTTCAGCCAGCTTCTCGGCAAGCGGTGGAGCGGCGGCCATGTCATGCTCGCCTACCAGTTCTCGAACCGCGGCGCGCTCGCGGGCGCGAAGCGCGATTTCGCCCGCGAGGATCTTCGCCCCTTTGGCGGACCCGACTTCCGGTCGACAACCGCTGTACCGGGCACGATCCGAGCCGCGAACGGTCAGATTTTCGGGATTCCCGCAGGGCAGAATGGCACGGCGCTCACCGCTGCGCAGCTCCTTCCCGGCGTCCAGAACCGACGCGATGGCCGCGCCGAGAGCGATATTCTGCCTCGCCAGCGCGTCCACAGCCTCTATGCCGGCGGCGAGTTCGAAATCACCGATGGCCTGACGTTCAAACTCAACGCGCTCGCCGCGCAGCGCGATTTCCGCCGCATCGCCAAGGGCGACTTCCTCCGCGTATCGCGGGTGCCGGTCACCAATCCCTTCTATGTCGATCCGATCGGCACGAACCAGCCGGTGCAGGTCACCTACAGCTTCGCGAACGATCTCGGTCGCGAGAACCGTTCGGGCCGCGTGCGCGCGATCAACCTGTCGGGTGGGCTCGAACAGCGTCTCGGGCCGTGGAGCATCCAGCTCGGCGGCGCCTACGGCCGACAAAAGGGCAAGTTCGATGCGACCAATCTGGTCAATAATGCCCGCCTCACCGCGGCGCTCGCCGACACCAATCCGGCGACCGCCCTCAACGTGTTCGGCGACGGAACCGCCAACAATCCCGCGACGCTCGCGCGTATTCGGGGCAGCTATGGGACGATCGACGATTATTCGAACTGGTCGGCGGCGCTTCGCGCCGACGGCCCACTGTTCCGTCTCCCGGCGGGCGATGTCCGCCTTGCTGCGGGCGCCGAGTATCGGCGCGAGGCCTATGATTATTTCGTCAAGAATGACGTCAGCGCCGCGATCCCGAACAATGCGCCCTACCCCGGCCTCCCCGGTCCACGACATGTGAAGTCGATCTATGCTGAAGTGCTGGTCCCGATCTTCGGCCCCGACAATGAGATACCGGGTTTCCGGCGCCTCGAGCTTTCGGCCGCGGGCCGCATCGAGGACTATAATCAGTTCGGTCGCACCGAGAATCCGAAGTTCAGCCTGCGCTGGGAGCCCACCGAAGGCATCGCGCTCCGCGGCTCCTACGGCACCTCATTCCGCGCCCCGCTATTCGACGAACTGATCGGCCCCGCGCTCTCGCTCTACTCGGTCGAGAATGTGCCGGATCCCGCGTCGCCGACGGGGCAATCTACCGTCCTTGCGCTGTTCGGCTATGCGCCGAACATTCAGCCCGAGAAGGCAACGACCTGGACCGCGGGTTTCGATCTCGCACCGCCCTCGCTGCCGGGTCTCCGCGCGTCATTCACCTATTATGATGTCGATTATCGCGATCGCATCGGAACGGTGACCGAGGATTATCTCCGCTTCCTGTCGAATCGCGACGTGTTCGGCGGCGTGATCATCGACAACCCGCCGCTCGACCTCGTCAATTTCTACTTCAACCAGCCGACCTTCTTCAATCCGTCAGGCTTCGCGCCGACCGACATCGTCGCGATCCTCGACGGGCAGACGCGGAACCTCTCCGCCGAACGCCAGCGCGGCATCGATTTCGATGTGGGCTATGCGCCGCAGCTGGCCGGCGGGACGCTCGATCTCGGCGTCAGCGGCACGCATATCTTCTCAATCAAGCGGCAGCTGACGCCCGGCGCACCGAGCACCGATGTCGTCGGTCTCTACGCCAGCCCCGTGAAGTGGCGCCTGCGCGGGCGCGCGGGCTGGTCGAAGGGCGGCTTCTCGGCCAATGCCTTCGTCAACTTCACCGACAGCTACATCAACCAGATCGTCGTGCCCGCCGAGCCGGTCTCGTCATGGATCACGGTCGATCTCACCATCTCGCAGCGCTTCGGCGGCGACGGTGGGACAAGCGGTCGCGGGCTGCAGCTCGGCCTCTCGGTCCTCAACCTGTTCGACAAGGACCCGCCCTATGTCATGAACCGGAGCAGCACGTCGGCCATGGGCTATGATCCCGAGAAGGCGAGCCCGGTCGGCCGGATGGTCTCGGTCCAGGCGACGATCAAATGGTAGGACGGCTGACGCTGGTCCTTGCCCTGCTGGCCGCGGCATCGCCCGCGGCCGGTCAGACGACGCCGAGGGAGATCGTCGAGACCGCCGACATTTCGGGGCTCGCGGCGTCTCCCGACGGTCGCTGGATCGCCTACAGGATCGAGAGGCCATCGACCGCCACGAACCGCATCGACGTCGACTGGTATCTGGTCGCGGCCGACGGCCGGTCAGCTCCCCGCCCGCTCGGTCGTCTCGGTACCGCGATGTGGGACGATGCCGGTGTGATCATCGCCGGAGAAGCAAAATGGGCTCCGGACAGCCGTAGCCTCGTCGTTCGCGCGCTCGTCGACGGACGTGTCGACCTCTGGGCCAGCGCAACCGATGGCTCGGGCTTTCGGGCCGTCTCGGACGGCGACAGCGATATCGAGGCATTCGCATTTCGGACCGACGGCGGGCTCGTTACGCGCGAGGGACCGTCGCGGGCCGCAATCGCACGCGCCGAGGATGCCGAGCGCGAGACCGGCATTCTCGTCGATGGCGCCACCGACCTTGCCCAGCCGCTCTATCATGGCGCCCTGATCAACGAGCGCCCGGCCACGCAGCGCTTCTCGGGCGACTGGTTCGATCGGGCGCCGCTGCTCGCTGCCGCGCCGCGCCACTTCCTTCGCTACGATGCCGGAGCCCTCGAGCCCGTCGCCGCCGATGCTGCCGATCAGGCGCTCCTCGAACCACAGCCGCATCCCGCTCTCGTTTCGCCAGCCGATTTGCCCGTCGCGCTGCGCACCGCGCTCGAAGCCCGCAGTATGTGCGCGGCAAAAAGCCAGTGCGCGCCGGGCGCGCAGCGCCTCTCCTGGTGGGTGCCGCGAAGCGATGGAAGCGCGGTCGTCGCGCTCCATGACGCGGACTTCCACCAGACCCTGTTCCACTGGTCGGCACAACCAACGAGACTGACACGCCTTGCCGCGTCGGACGGGCAGCTTTCGGGCGGACGTACCCATTATCTCCCATGCGCCGTAGCGCAGGCTGTGATCTTCTGCGTCGAAGCCACACCAGATATCGCGCCGCGCCTCGTCCGCATCGGCGAGAGCGGCCGCAAGACCGTCATCTCCTCCCCCAATCCAGATCCTGACAGCGAAGGGCTCCTTGCCGAAACCATCGCGTGGCAGGTGAGCGGCAGCCGTGCGTCGGGCGTATTGATCCGCCCGAAGATCCCCGGGCGGCTGCCGCTCTTCGTCACCTATTATCGCTGCGCGGGATATCTGCGCGGCGGTGTCGGCGACGAATGGCCGCTGCGCGCGCTTGCCGCGAACGGGATCGCCGCACTCTGCATCAATTCGGTGCCGAGCGGCGCGGTCGGAGAGGCACGCTACGAACAGGGCATGGAGGCGGTTCGCGCCGCGATCGATCTCCTCGCGAAGCGCGGAATCGTCGATCCGGCGCGGGTCGGCATGGGCGGGCTCAGCTTCGGGAGCGAGGTCACGACGTGGACGCTCAGGCACAGCGACTTGCTCAAGGCCGCCTCGATCGCCTCGGTCCAGCTCGAACCGAGCTATTATTGGTTCAATGCGCGGCCCGGGCGCGAGACCTTCATCGAGAATGTGCGCGATGTGTGGAAGGTCGGATCACCCGACGAATCGCCGGACGGTTGGAAGCGGCTCTCAGCGGCGCTCGACATCCAGAACATCCATGCGCCGCTGCTGATGCAGCTACCCGAACATGAAGCGCGGCTCTCGCTCGAACTGTTCAGCAAGCTCGCGACCGCCCGGCTCGCCGAGATGCACATTTTCCCGTTCGCGGCGCACATCAAGGCCGAGCCACGGCAGAAGCTCGCCGCCTATCAGCGCAATCTCGACTGGTTCCGCTATTGGCTTCAGGACGCGATCGACCCCGATCCCGCCAAGGCCGGGCAGTATCAGCGCTGGTCGCTGCTCGCGCCGAAGAAGGAGGATGCCTCGACCGCGCGGATCCAACGCTCGACATCGGCGATCTCGAGCAACCGGAAATAGTCGAAATTGCCGACGACGTCGGCAGCCTCGATATAGGCCGATATGCTCGCCGCATCGAGCAGCCCGCGCGTGGCGAGACGGCCGTCCAGCAGCAGCTCGCCGAGGTCATGCCGCTGCCGCAGGAAGGCGGCGGTGCAGAGCGATTCCAGTCGCCCCTTGTCGCGCCGCCACACGACCGATGCCGGCAAACGGTTCGCGAAGGCGGCGCGGGCGATCGCCCGGTCGCGGCCGCCGGTGAACCAGACCCAGCTCGGGATCGACAGGCAGAGCTCGACGACCGGCTGCGACAGCAATGGCAGGCCGACGTCGCGATCGTACCAGCGATCGGGACGGTCGGCGAAGTCGAGGATCCGGCGAATGGCCTCGACATGCTTGCGCTTGCCCCGCGAAGCGTCAGCCGCGCCCGCATCCCAAGGATGGGCAAAGGGTGCCGAAGGCAGCGCCGCCTGATTGCAGAAGCTAGCCTCGCGCGGCCAGCCGCGGCGCGGCCCGGCACGACGAGCACGGACCAGCAGACGAACTGCCTCCCAAATCGTCGCTCCGCCCGCGCGCGCAACGTCGCGAAGCACGGCAAAGGTCCGCCGCGAGACGCCATATTGCTCGAACGCATCGACCGCGGGTCCGATCGAGCTGTCGAAGGCGAAGACATTGTCGCCGCCGATACCGCCGATCACCGACTTGGCCTTTCCCCCGCCCGCCTCCTCGAAGGCTTGGTCGAGGCCGCCCAAGACACCATAGGCGCCCGGGCGCGGATGCAGGATAGCCGGCGGCGACAGAAGGTCGATCCGTGTGTCGTCGTTCCGGGCCTCGATCATCGCCGCGCCAACGCGCTCGGCGACCGCGCGCGCGAAGTGGCGTTCGTCGCCATCGGCGCCCGGCGTCGCGAAGTTGATCGCCGAAAAATCCGCGTCCGCCGCGGCGAGCGAGGCGGCGATGATCGAACTGTCGAGCCCGCCCGACAGTTCGAGAAGAATATCGCTGCGCCCCGAACTCCAGGCCTTCACACAGCTGTCGATGCGCCGCTCGAGCGCTGCAGCGAGTTCGGCAGCGTCGCCCGCCGCCGGCTTTGCAACATGCACCCACGGCGACCAGACCTCCCGGACCTCGGCCGCATGACCGTCGAACGAAAGGCTGCAACCGGGCAGCAGTTCGAGCACGCCCGCAATGCCCGTCCGCTCGGTCCTGAGATTGCTGTACGCGAGTGCCTGGCCGACGAACTCCCAGTCGATCGAAACGTCCGAGAGCAGGTCGCGGACGAGTTCGAGGTGCGAGAAGCAGAGAATTCCGCCAGCGCGGCGGCACCAGTATAAAGGCATCCCGGTCAGCGCCGCGCGCTCGGCGATCAGGGTATCACCCCGCCGCGCTACCGCGATGAAATTGCCCCACCCGTCCGAGGGAGCCTGAACACTCACCCCGGTTCGCGTAAAGATGTCCCCGAAGATGACCGAGCCGTCCGCGAGGCGCCGCGACGGCAGGTCCGTGCCTGCGAACAGGATATGGTCATGCTCGATCGCGACCGCGCCGAGCCCGTTCTGCTCGGCGGCGGCGGCGACATCCGCCGCCCGGTCGGGCGCTCCCAGAAAGGCGAGCAGCCCCCGCTTCACCGGACCGCCAGGATCGGCGTGAAGTTCCGCGCCTCGGCAGCCGAGCCGGTCAGGATGGTTTCCGGGGTCTGGAGCCAGCAATGAGCGTTGAAAGGCGACGTTCGCACGCCAAAGACGAGGCTCGCGACGATCCCGCGCGAAAGAAGGATGCGATCGAGCGCGAGCGCATCGATCAGGCAGCGCGGCGGAATGGGATTGAGCCAGCGGCTCGCGGCATAGGCAGCTGCAACTGAAGCGGCCGCATCCTCGGCTCCCGGAATGCCGATCGCACGCTTTCGATCGGCAAGACGGGCAACAGTCGCGGAAATATGTTCGGGCCTCATCGCCCGCCGCGCCCAGCGAAGCGCGAGAGCCGCCGAGACAACCATCCGCAGACCCGTTCGTCCCTCCGTCGCCATGAGATCATCCTCGGGCACTTCGATCTCGGTCGGTCCGATGCTGGTCGATGTCCCCGACTGCATGATGAGCCCGGTTCGCTCGAGCCGCGTGATGGCTTCGCTATCGTTTGGTTCTCCGGCCCGTAGGCGATCGAACGCCGCGCGGTCCGCACCGCGCAGCGAGACATATCTGTCGCGGGCAAGATCGAGGAAGACAGGCTCGCCGCCCACCTCACAGAACCCCGTCCCGGTCGCCAGTTGCCAACCCGTTGCCATGATGCCGGGGACTTCCGGAGGCCCGGCACGACCGGGCCCCCGGGGTGCCATCAGTCCTGGACGAGACCGGGGCGCAGCATGCGGCCGCCGGATTCGATCGGCAGGCCTTCGTCGCCGGCGGTATCGGTGGTGACAGTGCCGAGCTCGACGAGCTCCTGGGGTTCGCGTTCCATGGTCATTTCCTTTCCTCGATCATCGAAGGGCGATGCCGGGAGCCGGCTGCCCGGCCCCCGGCGCCGTGGTCAGTCCTGGGTGAGCCCGGTGACCTTGAACTTGCCGGCACCTTCGATGCCCAGCGGATCGTCGCCGGCGGTGTCCGTCGTGACGGTGCCGAGTTCGATCAGTTCATTGGTTTCGCGATCCATGATCGTTTCCTTCCAAGATGCCGCGGAATTGCGGCTCGATCGAAGCTAGGGCGGCGGCGCCGTATAGGAATTTTATACGACTCATATCTTCCGAATATTATCGGAGCGGCTCCGAGCGCTTGCGGATCTCGGCAGCAACGCGCCCGGCGAACCCGGCTCGGCGGCGATGGAAGCGCGTGATTTTGCTGCGCAAAGCGCTCCAGCGCCCGAAGCGGTAGTCTTCCGCCATCGCCTTGAGCGCTTCGCCAGCGTCGGCATCAACGCGGACCTCCAGCGAGCGAATTGTCATGCTCCTCTCCACCATATTGACGATCGCGGCGCGAAGTTCGCCATTCGAGCTGCCGGTCGCGATGGTCCGGAAGAGACTTTCGATCGCCTCCGGATAGGAGTCGTGAGCCGCAAGTTCGATCAGGCCGCCGGGCAAATCCGGCCGCGGCGATCGCCCCTTGAGCGCCATCGACAGGAGCGCCCCGGCCCAGCCATAGAGGTCGACGAGATCGGCCTCGCCAAGGAGGGGCTGCCGGAACCCCTCCTGGTGCCAGCTCTCGATGATCCGCTCCCCCGAGAGGCGGTAGAGGGCATCGCGGACCGGAGTGGCGCTCGAGGCAAGCGTTCTCGAAAGCTGCGCGGCCTCGAGGCGAGTGCCTGGCGGATAGGCGCCAGACAATATGCGTGCCTTCAAATCCAGATAGACCCGCTCCATCGTGGCACCAGGGCTCATGCCGCCAACGCCCCGCGCTCGCCTTCTCCTTCCGGCCGCTGCCCGGCGACATAGTCGGCGAGAAGGGCCTGCTGATCGGGCCGGAGCGCATCGACCGCGGCGATTGGGTCGGCGGGGTAGCCATTGAACAGCACCGACGGACATTGCCCCTCGAAATTGCCGAGATTGGGACGATGCTGCGCATAGCCGGCAAGCGCCGCGAGGTCTGGCGCGAATGTCCGTGCAATCTCCGGCGGATAGGCCAGCCACTGGTTCTCGTAGGGCTTGAGCCAGCCGAGGCAGTAGCTGACGATGATTCCGCGGCGGACGCTGCCGCTCCGATTTCCGCCGGCGCCGTGCAGTGTCGAGCCGAGGAAGACGATCGCGTCGCCGGGCTGGGCCTCCGCAACGATCGGGGTTTCCTTCGATTCCTCCACCAACGCTTCGACGCCATGGCTGTCCGGCCAGATGATCGTCGCGCCATTCTCCTCGGTGAAGGGGGTAAGCGGCCACATGACATTGACGAGATATTCGACCTCGCCAAGCGCACCCTGCCACATATTCTGGTCACGGTGCGGGAATTGCGCGAGAGCGCCGGGATGAAGCTCGATCGCCTGGGTGAGATTGAGCTGGATCCGGTCGCACCAGTTCCCGAGTACGATCTCGGCGAGCTCGAGGACGGCAGAGTTCATGACCAGATCGGCCATATGTGGCGAGCGGATCAGAAGGCGGCCGAACCGCTTGGTCCTTGTCCCGTAGAAGCCTCCTTCACAAAAAGGCGTCGCCTCGTAGCGTGGCCCGAGATCCTCGGCGATCGCGCCGATTAGCGAAGCCGGAACGGCGTCGCGGAGAACCGTATAGCCCCTTCCCATGAGGTCGCGGGCTGCCGGGGATCGATGCGAACGTGCGTCGAGCGCAGCATGATTGATCAGCATCGTCCTCTCCTCACGCGGCGCAGGCGGCGTCGGTCGCCGCGGCGTCGCTGGCGATGCCGGCCGCAGCGAGCTTGGCAATCGTCGAGGCGTCGATCTCGATCCGCAGCGCCGCGAGCGCTTGTCCCCGATGGAGCACGGGTTCGCCAAGGGCGCGGCAGTCCCAGCCGAAAGTCTGGATCTGGCGGAACCAAGGGAGCTCGGCGACGCCGGTGTAGGTGCGTACGCCATTGGCGAGGGCGAACTCGGCGAGGCCTACCAGGAGCGCGTCGCGTGCGATCCTGCGCTCGCGCGCCCCGATGCCCGGCGACAGGCAGAAGCGCGTGATCTCGAGCACATCGGGACCTTGCGGCACCTCACCCTCGACGAGACCCGGAAACAGCGTGTCGAGCAGCGCGGGCCGGGTCGTCAGCAGCAGGCGGGCCGAGGCGAGATGATCGCCCTCCTCGGTCGCGACGATCAGGTAGATCGCGTCCTCATTATCGAACTGGTCGAGCTCGTAGCGGCCGGCGAGCGCGGGCAGGTCCCATTTCAGGAGATCGATGAAGACGCGCTTGCGCGCCTCGAACATGGATCTCAGCACCAGGTGCTCGCGGGTCCGGTTTTGTTGGTCGACGATTAGCAGCATGGATAAGCCTCCTTCTGAAAGAGGCGTTCCAATTGAACGGCTTTTCGGACCCGCACCATAGCATGATAGGGGGGTGTCCACGATTTTTCTCAGCGCTTCGCGATGTCCTCGAAGCTGATGTCGCCATCGTACAGCGCCCGCACGGTCAGCGTGATCCCGCCATTCGCCTCATAACGCTGGCGCGCATTGCGCAGATGCTCGCGGACCGTATCGGGACTGAGACCGAGAATAAGCCCGATCTTCCAGACCGGTTCCCCCTTGGCGGCCCATATCAGGCATTCGCGCTGCCGATCGGTGAGCCGCGGCGCGATGCGCGCGAGGGCCGGATTGCCGATTTGCCGCGCAGCATCGAAGGCCGCGCCTCCGATCATGCGAGCGAACTGCAGCGCATCGGCGTTCGCCGCGATCCCCGGCTTCCAGGCGAACGATACCGATCCATGCGCATCGCCGGGAATATGAGCGGGGACCGTGAGCCCGTCGCCAATGCCGTGCCGTAGCGCCTCGCCGAGGATCATCTCGTCCTCGCGCCGTTCGCCTGCCAACGGCTTCATATCGTGCCACAGGAACCCCGCCGAACTCCGCTGGCTCGCACGATGGACCGGATCGGTCACGCCGAGTTTCCGCTCGTCGAACCAATGCGCCCATTCCTCGGGATAGTTATGGATGCGAATGCCGCGATCGGGCGCAGCGAGAAAATCGACGTGATGGCTCAGCGCGAACCAGGAGCAGCCCATGGCGCGGCAGGCCTCTGACAGGAGGTCGGCGAGCGCCGCCCTGTCCTTCACATGACTGACGTCGAGCGCAAATGCATGCGCGGCGTCCATCGTCGGCATTATGACCTATAGCGCGCCGACCGGCGTTTCCGACCTGCCCGGTCCGCGTGCTCCTCGTCAGTGCAGGCGACCCTGCCCTCTCACAAGGCTGGCCGGCCCGCAACGGTCGATCGCCGCTGGTCAAGGCGATCTTGGGAGAATCTGAAAATGCGGGACAAGTCCATATTATTCAAATATATTCGGAAGATATAACCAGATTGAGGCCATTATTTCGAGAGATCGGCCGGCGTTCGACCGATTTCAACCTTCGCCCGCTAGCGGCAGGTCCCCTGGAATCAGGCGCCCAGATTCTTCAGGGGCATCGAAACGGGACCGTATCCAGCGTCGGGCGGCAGCACCAGAACGGGTTCTCCATTCTCTTCCGAGACCTCGGGCAGCACGGTCACGAGCCTGCGTTGCCTTGCGCGCGAAATGCAATCCTCCGCACTTTCTGCCTCGGCGAGCAGCTGCAGGTTCATCAAGGTCGGAAAGATGATGGTCCGCTCGCCCGCCGCCGCCAATCGGATCGCCTCCCGCGGCGAGATCCATTCCACATCGACGGTCTCGCGTCCGTCACAGGCCGCCACCTGTCTCGGCGGCGCGCTTATGGTGTAGAACCAGGTATCGAACCGCTTGGGCATGATAATCGGGGTAATCCACCGGGCGAAGGTGGCAAGTGCATCGAGATCGAGGCGCACGCCCAATTCGCGAACCACATCGATGAAAGCGATTTCGCCCGTCTCGACCGCGCTGCGCGCCGATGCGTCGCAAGCGCCCTCAAACGGCGCGCCTTGGGCGGTCTGCGCCAGCAGAATCCCCGTTTCCTCGAATGCCTCGCGGATCGCCCCGATGCGCAGGGTTCGCTGGACCGCATCCAGATTGTTCCACCCGATCGCATGCTCGGACCAACGCTCGTCCTTGTCGCCATCATGCGTCTTGCCGCCTGGAAAGACCAAGGCTCCGGATGCAAAATCGATCTGGTGATGGCGCTTGACCATCAGGACCTGAAACTCGGGCTGGTCGCGGACCAGGAGCAACGTCGCGGCGGGCTTCGGTTCGGGAACCTGGGGTGCATTGGTCATATGTGTCTCCTTGGGTCGAGCTGCATCGAAACACTTTGGTGCGCGCGCAATTCAGTTGCTTCCCGCCGTGCCCATCGGGTCCTGCCGAACATCTGCTGCTGCCGCGCGCATCGAACCGTCACCCTTGGACCACTCTTCGATCAGTGCCCGCAAGGCAGCGGCAAAGGCGAGAGGTTGGTCGAGCATCAAGTGATGTTGTGCGTCCGGAATCGCGATGATGGGGATATCTTCCCCTCCCAGTTCGCGCACGTAGAGGTGGGAATCGGGCGTGAAGAGCTGGCTCTGCTCGCCGTGGACAATCGCCTTTCGACCAGGTGCGGCGATCAGCCGGGGACCGATTTCGAGCCACAGGCGGCGAGAATTGTCGCGCCGGAAGACTGCCGGGGAGAATTTCCACACCCACTCGGCCCGTTGGCGGCGGAGCGCATGATAGGCCATGTAATCCATCAGAAAAGGTTCGCCCACCGGCTGTGGCGGGGCCAGCACGAACCTGGACCGCGCACTCGCGTAATCGGGATAGCGCCGATGAGGCTTGTCGGGATCGCCCGAGCCGGGACTGCTGCGGCCGTTGCTCCAATATTTTTCCAGTTCCGACGGGCGTAGAATCATCATGTCACAGATTATCACTCCCGCAAATGCGGCCGGCGCGAGTTCGAGAGCCTGCAGGGCTACGGCCGACCCGAAGCTGTGCGCTACCAGGATGGGTTTGCGAGCGTGGCCGAACAGGCCAAGGGCATTGGCGACCCCGATCATCTCGCGCCCGCGCGCCGCCATGTCGCAGTCGGGGCGCACGTCGCTGTCGCCCATGCCGGAAAGATCGTAGGCGACTATGTGGTAATCGCGGGACAGGAACGGCGCGATGAAGGCAAAGCAGCGGGCGTGCGACAGGAAGCCGTGGGTCATCAGGACCGGCGGCGCCGCGGGATTACCCCATCGGAAATAGTGAATGCGCACGCCATCGACTGTCACGAAGCCTTCCTCGCGCGGAACCGCCAGCGCCGCGACAAACCAGTCCGGCAGGACCGACGGGTCAGATACCCATTCTTGCACGATATCGGGGACAGTCTCGGTCATCGGTCGTTGCTTTCGTTCATGCCAGCGCGAAGCCGCGATACCCGTCCGCTGCCACGTCTTCGGAAATCTTGGCGAAACCGATCACGCTGGGATAGTTGAGCAATTGTCGAGGTTTACCAGGAATATTGTCGCCCATGTACCAGGACATTGCCCGGGGAAAGAGCGTCATGGACCCGATCGCGGCGACCCCCTCGGTCCATTCACGCTCTGCATCCTCTTCCGCTTCAAACCGCGTGAAGCCGCGGTCGCGCAGCGTCACCAGAAAATCCCGGACCCAGTCCCCCTGGATTTCCGCTGCCGTCGGGCCGTTGGCGAAACCCGACGGGCTCAGCGGCCCGTAGAGATAGGCCAGGTTGGGGAAGCCGTGCACGGCATAGCCGAGATAGGCAGTCACCTGTTCGCGCCAGGTGTCGGCAAGTCTGAGATCATTCCGGCCCCGAATATCGATCGGCATCAGGCCGCCGCGTCCGGCATCGAAGCCGGTAGCGAAAACGATCAGGTCGCATTCGATCAACCCGTCGGCGGTTTCGATCCCCTCGGCTATGATCCGCTGCACCGGTGTCCGCGCGAGGTCCACCAGCGCGACATTTTCCTGAGCGAATATCTCGTAATAGTTTCGCTCGAGCGAGGGACGCTTGGTTCCGAACGGGTGCGGCGGTTCGCTTGGTGCCAGGGTTTCGTGCAAGGCCGGATCGGCAATTCGCGCCCTCACCTTATCGCGCCAGAAATCATAGGCGTGGCGGTTGGCTTGTTCGCTGGTCAGCAGATCGGCGAAATTGGCGTACCAGAAACGCAAACCCCCAGCCTGCCATTGCTTTTCGAACAAGCATCGCCTTGCCTCCGCATCGACATCGAGCGCCGAAGTGTCGACGCTGCCCGTATCGAAACCGCCAGAGGTCTGAAGGCGAGCTGCAAAGATCGCCGGATAGCCAAGCTTCTCCCGCTCCTGTTGCGCGATCGTCAGAGTTTCCTGTCGCATCGGCAGCGCGAGGATTGGCGTGCGCTGCAGCAGGGTGACCTGCGCCGCTTCGGCGGCCGCTTCCTGCGCCACCTGGACTCCGCTGGCTCCGGTGCCGATGATCGCCACCTTCCGGCCGGCCATGGACAGCCCCTGCTGCGGCCAGTGCGCCGTGTGGTGCCATTCCCCCGCGAAGCTTTCCAATCCCGCGATCTCGGGCACATGGGCCTGTGCCGCAAAGCCAAGGCACGGCAGCAGGTAGCGCGCCCGCAACATATCGCCGCCGTCCGTCGTCACGCGCCAGATGCGCTCGCTCTCGTCCCAGTGGGCGCTTGCCACCCGGGTCCCCATGGTGATGTGCGACCAGAGCGACAGGCGGTCGCAGACATGGCGGAAATAGGCGCGCAGCTCACGCCATCCGGGATAGCGTTCGCGCCAGGTCCAGTCGCGCCACAGCTCGGGGATCGAATATTCGTAGATCGGCACCTGCGAATCGACGCGCGCGCCGGGATAGCAATTCCAGTACCAGATGCCGCCCGGCTCGTCGGCTGCATCGATCAGCCTCGCATCGAAGCCCGCCTCGCGCAACCGGTGGAGCAGGTAGACCCCGCTGAAGCCGGCGCCGACGATCAACGCCTCACAGTCGCCAACCGGTCCGTTGTTCACGTCGTCGCGCCTTGCGATATCGCGAAGTCTCTTACCGCGGCATAGTCGGCCTTTCCGTTCGACGCGCGCAGCGGGATGGTGGCACGGTAAACCGACTTCGGGGTCTTGTAGCCCGCCAGATGCTTGCGGACGTGCGCCTTGATCTCGGTCTCGTCGAACTCGGCGCTCTCCTCGAGGCGAACCACCGCGGTCACCGCCTGGCCCCATTTCTCGTCCGGTACGCCAACGACGAGCGCATCGGACACGGACTTATGGGTCTTGAGCACCTCCTCGACTTCCTCGGGATAGACTTTTTCGCCGGCCGTGTTGATGCAGACGCTTCCCCGTCCAAGCAGAGTGAGGCTGCCATCGGCCTCCACCCGGCACCAGTCGCCGGGGATCGAGTAGCGCACACCGTCAATGGTCCGAAACGTCTTCGCAGACTTTTCCGGGTCCTTGTAATAGCCTGCCGGTATGGCGCCCTTGCGGGCAATGAAGCCGGGAATCCCGCTCCCTGCTTCGACCCTGGCGTCATTTTCGTCGAATATGTCGCAATGCTCGCCGATCACGAACCTCGCGGTCTGGACGGCCCCCTGAGCGGTGGTCACCGACAGTCCGTAACCCAGCCCTTCGGATGCACCGAAGGCGTCCATCAACGCCACTTGCCGGATGTGCCGGATCAACCCTTCCTTGACCTCGCGGCTCCACATGACGCCCGATGAGATGATCGAGACCAGGCTCGAGGTATCGAATTGCTCCGGCGCGTCGTCCAGAGCGGCCAGCATTGGCTTGGCGAAGGCATCGCCGACGATCGCGATGGACTGCACGGCGTGCTTCTCGACTCCGCGCCATAGCTCGGCTGCATCGAACGACGGACTGTCGAGCGTGACGATGCAGCCACCTCCCATCATCGCGCCGAGGGCAGATAGAAGGCCGGTTCCATGCATCATCGGGCAGGCAGGGAGAAAGATCCGGCCAGGGCCGTCGGCGCGGATCATATCGACCGTATCATCCAGGTCCAGGGGCGCCGGGCCGAGCAAACCGGCGGTATCGAGTTGCGCCCTCCGAAGGTCGTCGTGCCGCCACATCACACCTTTGGGCATGCCCGTGGTGCCGCCCGTGTAGATGAACAGCATGTCGTCGGGAGAACGGACCACGTCCAGCCGCGATCCGTCTCCTTGCGTCGCCAGTGCTTCATAGGGTTCGGCAAAAGAGGCGATTTCCGCCGGATCGCCGATTTCGACAAAGATCCGGACCTTGCCGAGGCGGTCCTTCAGTTCGACGATGCAATCGCGGAATTCGCTGCTGTAGACGATCACCTCGGCATCGGAATCGTCGAAGATGTAAAGCACCTCGTCGGGCTTGTAACGATAGTTGATATTGACGTGGGTCAGTCGGGCCTTGAAGCAGGCCGCCATCGTTTCGCCATATTCCGGGCGGTTCCGCATGTAAAAGGCGACCTTGGCCCCGGCTTCGATCCCCTCATTGCGCAGCGCGCGCCCAAGATTGTTGGACCGGGCGGACATTTCCGGCCAGGTGATCAGCCGGTCCCCATGGATCAGCGCGGGGGCGTCGTGCGGGAGCACGGGTTCGATCGCATCGAGAATGTCGCCAAAGTTCCAAGCAGTCATTCTCTTCCTCTCTCCCGCCTTATCGTGTCGCCGCGTTCAATCCTTGAAGCTGCGCCGCTTCAGCCCTGACCCGCTCCGGTCCGCCCAGAAGCTGGCGGTCGAAGCCGATCCGCTTGAACCAGAAGTGCAGACCAAGCAGGTCGGTAAAGCCCATGCCGCCGTGCACCTCCGTAGCCGTCCTCGCCACGAAGCGGTGGACCTCGCCTGTATGCGATTTCGCGAAACAGGCCGTGAGTGCCGCCTCGTCGGGAAGGACGTCGAAGGCATGCGCGGCGTACCACACCAACGCACGGCATGGTTCGTGCCGCGCCGCCATCTCGGCGCACATGTGCTTGACCGCCTGAAAACTGCCGATGACCCGCCCGAACTGCTCACGCTCTGCGGCATAGGCAACCGCCTGCTCGATCATCGCTTCGCCCGCGCCAAGGCTATCTGCCGCTAGCAATATCCGGCCGGCGTCGCGCAGCCGCCGCGTCGCAAGTCCGCCGTCGTCGGCAAGGGGCTCGGCCGCCGCGCCGGTCAACCGCAATTCTCCTACGCTTCGCGTCGCATCGATCGTCTGCAAGGCGATCGGTTCGACCCCGGTCGTCGCGGCAGCAAGCAGGTGAAGGCGCCCCGACGCATCGGCGACAATGAAATGGTCCGCCCCCTCGAAGTCGAGCGCGAACAGCGCGGTGCCGGTCAGCCCGCCGTCTTCGATCCGGACCGAAGCACCATCACGCTCTTCGACGATGCCTGCGATCGCGACGCCGAAGCGCGCCGCGCCGGAGGCAATCCGGGGTAGCCAGTCGGCCTGCTGCGCGGGCGAGCCTGCAAGCATCAGCGCGAGCGGGGCGAGCACGCTGCGCCCCAGAAACGGTACGGGCGCCACGGCCCGACCGAGCTGTTCGGCGACCACCGCCGCATCGAGCATCGTCATTCCCAGTCCGCCATGCGCTTCGGGAACCATCAGGCCGGTCAGCCCGATTTCATGGAAAGCAGCCATGACACGATCGCTGACCGCGCTGCCCGCATCCACACAGAAGCGCACATGATCGAGGGGGCAGGTTTCCGCGAGGCAGCGCCGGACCGTTTCGCCGAGCATCTCCTGTTCGGAGGAAAGACCGAAATCCATCAGGCGACGTCCTTCCGGCCCTCGGCAGAGGCCAGCGCAAGTCGCGGCTCGCGCGGCATGTCGAGGCCACGTTCGGCGATGATGTTCTTCTGAATCTGGGCCGTGCCGCCGCCAATGATGAGACCCAGCTGGAACATGTAGTTCCACTGCCATGTCCCGCCCTCGCGCACGCGCGGACTGTCGCTGTAGAGGATGCCCATTTCGCCCATCGCGTCGATCGCCAGGGCCGAGATCTGATGCGCCAGCTCGCAACTCTGCAGCTTGACGATCAGCTTCGCCATGCCCCCCGCGTCGCCCTTGAGCTGGTTCGAAAGCACGCGCATCCCGTTGTACTTCATCGCCGCGACCTCCGCCTGCAGGGCGACGAGGCGGTCGCGCAGCACGGGATCGTCTATCGCCCGGGCCGATCCGACCCGTTCGTCCCGCATCAGCCGGATCAGGGCCAGCAACCTGTTTTCAAGGGCATCGGGATCGCCCAGCATCCCGCGTTCATGGCCAAGCGTGGCATTGGCGACAAACCAGCCCTGGCCGCGCTGGCCCACGATCTGATCGACCGGTACCCGGACGTCGGTGAAGAACGTCTCGTTGAATTCGGCGTGTCCGGTCATCGTCTTGAGCGGACGAACCTCGATCCCCGGCAGATCCATCGGGAAGATCAGATAGGAAATACCCGCGTGCTTGGGCGCCTCGGCCTCGGTCCGCACCAGACAGAAGATCATGTCGGCCTGCCGCGCGGTACTGGTCCAGATCTTCTGCCCGTTGATCACGAAGTGACCATCTTCCTCGCGGGCGCTGGTGCGCAGGCTGGCAAGATCCGACCCTGCGCCGGGTTCCGAATAGCCTTGGCACCAGACGATTTCGCCCCGCAAGGTCGGCTCGATCCAGCGGCGCTTCTGCTCTTCGGTGCCCAGCTCGAGCAGCGTGGGAACAAGCATCGAAATGCCCTGGTTGGAAAGCCCGGCCGGGACGCCCGCGCGGGCGAACTCCTCCGCGATGATCCGGGCCTTCAATATATCGGGTTCGGCCCCGTAGCCGCCATATTCTCCCGGGATGGTCCTGGCGGTGTAGCCATGCTCGATCAGCAGCTTCTGCCAGGCAACCGCAGCGGCATCGGGCCGGGCGGCGCGCTGCGACGCGTGCGGTGCGCGGTGCCTGTTGCCGGCGAGAAAATCGCGCACTTCGTCGCGGAAGCGCTCATATTCGGGCCCATATTCGAGGTTCATGGCGCAATGTCTCCAGGCGCGGCCGGCTGGAACACCGGCAACCGGAAATCGTCGCCCAGCGTCTCGAAGGTCAGTTCGACCGGCATGTCGAGTTCGAGCGCGTCGGGAGAGCATTCGATCAGTCTCGAGGCCATCCGCACCCCTTCCTCGAGCTCGACGACCGCGGCAACGAGCGGGATTTCGTCGGCGAAAGCCGGGTGCAGGGCCTGATGCGTAACGGTCCAAGAGAATAAGGTGCCTTTGCCGCTGCTGGGCTGCCAGGCGAAATCGGGGGAGCCGCAGCGTGCACACATATAGCGGGGAAGGTGCCGCCAGGTGCCGCAGGAGGCGCAACGCTGGAAATGCAGCCGGCCGTCCTGGCACAATCTCCAGAATTCCTGTTCGACGGGGTCCTGCGGACGCGGACGCGGCTTCGCCGGAACGGCCTGCGCATCGGGGCGCAGCTTGGGAGGAAGTTCGCTATCCCCGCTCATGAGAACCTCCGCAAGATGGCGATGCTGCCGTCGCCCAGATCGCCCCAGCCGGTGACGAGGCCGGTCTGGGCGTTCTCGACCTGCCGATCTCCGCAGTCATGGCGCAGCTGGCGGACCGCCTCGACCACATGGTTGAGGCCCCAGACATGGGCCTCGCTAAGCAGTCCGCCATGGGTATTGAGTGGATAGCGCCCGCCCAGCTCGATCTGCCCGTCCCGGACGAAATCGAGCTGCCCGCCCGGCTCGCAGTACCCCAGCGCTTCGAGCTGCAGCAGCACGACATAAGTGAAACAGTCGTAGATTTGCAGGAAATCCATGTCCTCGCGGGTCATGCCGGCCATCGCGAACGCTTTCGGAGCGGCGTAGGAGAGTCCGATCTTGAACGGATCCGGGCGGGAGGGAATGTCGTCGGCGGGATAGGGGTGCCCTTCGGCCGCTCCGGCGATCGTCACGGGCACGTGCGGCATGTCGCGCGCGCGGTCGATCCGCGAGACCACCACCGCGCAGGCTCCGTCGGTTTCGAGGCAGCAATCATAAAGCCGAAAGGGTTCGGAGATCCAGCGGGAGGTCGCGTAGGTATCCCAGTCCAATGGCCGCCCGTAGGTATAGGCCCTGGGATTCAGCTGGGCATGTTTTCGGCAGGCCAGCGCCACGGCGCCCATTGCCTCCGGCCCTACTCCGAACAGCCGCGAGTGGCGGGTCGCCAGCCAGGCGTACATCTGCACCGGCAGAAACACACCATAGGGGATGTAATAGCCCTGGATCGTGTTGGTGAGCGTGGTCATGTTCATCGACCGGGTCGGCGGTGCGCCGGCTTTTGGTCGCAGCGCGGAAAAACCGTTCCAGCCAAGCGTGACAAGAACATGGTCGCACAGACCAGACGCGATAGCCATGGCCGCATTTTGCAGTGCGGTCGTGGGACTGGCTCCGCCCATGTGGACGGTGGCTGCGTAACGCAGCACGTGGATCCCCAAATTGGCGGCCATTTCCTCCGAGGTCGTATAGATCGGCGGCGGGACCATGCCGTCGATGTCTCCCGGTTTGAGCCCCGCGTCGGCGATCGCGCGACGCGAGGCCTCCAGCATCATGTCGACCGCGCTGCGTTCGCTGCCCTTGACGAAATCGGTCTCGCCAATTCCGGTAATCGCGGCCTTGTCGGAAAAACCGTTCACGCGCCTCGCCACCGGGTCAGCGAAAACGGCTGGCCAGCGCGAGGGCCTTCTCGGCCTCGGAAACCAGATCGGCCATGACCGAAGCCGCGGGGCGCACCGCGTGGATCAGGCCGATGCCCTGCCCGGCGAACCCGGGGAGAATATCTTTGCGCCTTGACTCGATACCGGCGGCCATGACCGGGCCGGCGATCATCGACTGATATGGCATCGGCAAAGGTTCCTTGCCTGCCGCGACCCACGCGTCAGCCCATTTGTTCCGGATCATTCGTGCCGGCTTGCCGGTGATCGAGCGACTGACCACGGTATCGGACTCGCCGCCTTCGACGATCGCCTCCTTCTGGAAGTCCTCGATCCCCGCCTCTTCCGTGGCAAGGAATGCCGTGCCAACCCAGGCCCCTTCGGCACCCAGCATGAAGGCAGCGGCGACCCCCCGGCCATCGGATATGCCGCCCGCGCCGAGCACCGGCACCCTGTCGCCGACGGCATCGACCACCTGCGGGATCAGCGAGATCGTCCCGATCGGCGAATTATGCCCCCCGCCGTCATGGCCCTGGGCGACGATCACGTCGATACCGCTCTCGACCACCTGGCGCGCGTGCTGGACCTTGCCGACAACCGCCATGACGATGGTCCCGTTTGCGTGGAGCCGGTCCATCCACGGGCCGGGGTTACCGAGCCCGGCGGCGTAGACCGGCACCTTTTCCTCGATCACGACTTCCATCTGCGCCTCGAAGAACTCCTTCGAGAAGAGCGGCGGGCCGCCTTCTGCATCCCGTCCGCCGATCGCGCGTCGCGCCGCCTCGCTATCGGCCTTGGCCAACCCCTCGCGGGCCATGAATTCCTCGGCGAACTGGCGATATTCGGCAGCAAGCTCCATCGGATCGACGGGCGCCGCGCCATCTGGGGCGGGCTTGCCGCGGCGTACCGAGGCAGGGAGCAGCGTATCGACCCCGAACGGTTTGTCTGTCAGTTCGCGGGTCTGGCGAATCCATGCCCGCAGCCGCTCGGGCGCGCAGGCCGCGGCGCCAAGCACGCCCAGCCCGCCGGCATTGGAAACCGCAGCCGCCAGCGCCGGAACGCTTGCCCCGCCCATTCCCGCAAGCACGATCGGGTAATCGATCTTCAGCAACTCACAAATGCGGCTGTTCAAGGCCATTGCCTCTCTCCCTTCAAGCTAGCCTGCTTGCGTTCCCCCAGCGCACCTTTTGCGCGAGCAGATCGGGACTGCGCTCGGCCAGGTAGGTTGTCGAACCAGCGATCAGCCGCTCCATCTGGCGGCGCGCGCCCGCCGCATCGCGCATCCGGACGGCGTGCAGCACGCGGCCAAGGCACCGCAGCTGGGTGTCGCGTTCCTGGGCCGAATAGCCCAGGCTTATCGACATGTTGCGGGTCAACAAGTGCAGTGCGGAGACAAGCAGGCCAAATGTGGGGTTGCCGCTGGCCCAGCCCAGCAGATCGTGAAACCGGCGATTGGTTTCCTCGAATTCCGCTCCGTCTCGCTCGCGCTCGAGCCGTCCCAGGCAATCCTCGAGCGCGGCGAGATCCGCGACGGTTGCCATTTCGGCCGCCCGCGCCGCAACCGTCGGGGCGACCGCCTCGCGCAACTCGAGCAGCGCCCGAAGATCGGTGTCCATGAATTGGAGGATCAACGCCATCGAACTGGCGAAATCGGCGGTCTGGGGTCGCGTGATGACCGGCCCGCCCCCCCGGCCCTGGGCGAGGTGGATGACACCCTGCAATTCAAGAAAGCGCAGCGCCTCGCGAAGCGTTGCCCGCGCCACATCGTAGCGCGCCAGCATGACGTCTTCGGGGGGCAGCCGGTCTCCGGGTCCTTGCGCCCTGCTCTCGATATCATCGACTATTTCGCGAGCCAGCACCAGCGCACGCTTGGCCTTGGCCGGAGCCTGGCCACTGCCGAGTGCCACGGTGCGGGCGGGATTGCGGCTTGATTGCATATAATTCTGATAAGATTTCGACGAGATATTGTCAACACATGGGTCATATGCCGGGTTACTTGGGGGAGTGACCCGTAAAAGCTTATACTATTATTGACGAATCGGCATGTTTCTCCTATGCCGCACCCGACACAGGAAAGGGAGTGGCGCGGTCATGGCTACGCGATCGATGCAGTCCGGTCCGGATCGCGAAGAACCGGACCGCCCAATTGCCGAAATCCCGCTTGCGGAAATCGACGTCTCTCGTCCGAGCCTGTTCCAGAGCGACAAGGTCGGAGCCTTCTTCGAGCGGTTGCGGCGCGAGGATCCGGTGCATTATTGTTCGGAGAGCGCCTTCGGACCCTATTGGTCGATCACCAGGTACAACGACATCATGGCGGTCGATACCAATCACAAGCTGTTTTCGTCCGAAGCCAAGTTGGGCGGCATCGCCATCCAGGACATGCACAACGACGCGACCAATCTCGAGCTCGAAATGTTCATCGCGATGGACCAGCCCAAGCATGACGCGCAGCGCAAGGCGGTTACGCCGGCAGTGGCACCATCCAACCTGCTGTTGCTCGAACCGGTGATCCGCGAACGGGCCGGGGCCATTCTCGATTCCCTGCCGGTGGGCGAAGAAATCGACTGGGTGAAGAGCGTTTCGGTCGAACTGACGACGATGACGCTTGCGACGCTGTTCGATTTTCCTTGGGACGAGCGGGCCAAGCTGACGCGCTGGTCGGACGTAACCACCGCGATTCCGGGATCCGGCATCGTCGAGAGCAACGAGCAGCGCCGCCAGGAGCTGATCGAGTGCGCCATGTATTTCAAGGGCCTTTGGGATCAACGCATCGACCGCTCCGAGGGTAGCGACCTGATCACGATGATGGCGAATTCGCCGGCCACGCGTGAAATGCCCTTCCTCGAATTTCTGGGCAACCTGCTCTTGCTGATCGTCGGCGGGAACGACACCACGCGCAACTCGATCAGCGGGGGTGTGATCGCGCTCAACCAGAACCCCGATCAATATGAGAAGCTGCGCCAGCACCCCTCGCTGATCGGCAGTATGGTCCCCGAGATCATCCGCTGGCAGACCCCGTTGACCCATATGCGCCGGACCGCGCTGGCGGATAGCGAGATCGGCGGAAAGCGCATCGCCAAGGGCGACAAGGTCGTCATGTGGTATCTCTCGGGCAACCGGGACGAAACGGTGATCGAGAGGCCCGAAGAATTCATCATCGACCGAAAGAACCCGCGCCAGCATCTGTCATTCGGCTACGGGATCCATCGCTGCATGGGCAACCGTCTTGCCGAACTGCAGCTGCGGATCATCTGGGAAGAGATCCACAAGCGCTTCCGCCTTGTCGAGATGGTGGGTGAGCCCGAACGCCTGCTCTCCAATCTCGTTCGCGGCATCACCCGCCTGCCGGTCAAACTTCGCGCGCATTGATCGATGCACCAAGGGAAGGTCACAATCTTATGGTGAAGGTCACCTTCGTCGCCCATGACGGTCGGCGGTTTCCGGTTGAAATCGAACCTGGCATGACGGCGCGCGAGGCGGCTCTGTTCAACGAGGTTCCGGGCATCGACGGCGATTGCGGAGGCCAATGCGCCTGTGCAACTTGCCACGTCCATGTCGATCCTGCGTGGATCGACCGGGTCGGCCGCCTGGCGGATGACAGTATGGAGGCCGACTTGCTCCAATTTGCTGAGGGAACCACGACGGAAAGTCGGCTTGCCTGCCAGATCAAGCTCGATGATCGGCTCGACGGGCTTGTGCTTCGCGTCCCGGAGCAGCAATATTGACCGAGGGCCTTTAGCTGCGGCGCGGCCGCGCCGAGAGGCTGCACACCGATATCCGAGCGGGGCCGATCGGTAGGAGGGCGCCGGCAGGCTGGAAGCCTCGGATGTCCCCGACGGGCCCTTCTGCCTGCGGAAGCACGGCGCCTCCCCGGCCCGAGCGGTGCCGCGTTATAGCGTGCAGGCGGATCGATGCGGCATCGGATGCCGGCGATGAACGACGGGCGGTACGCCGCGACGGGCAATCTGCGGCTCAGCGCGTTGCGCGCCGGAAATCCCAGAGCGGGATACCCATCCGCGCCGCCTTGTCGGCGAGATTGTCCTGTATGCCGCTTCCCGGAAAGACGATGAGGCCGACGGGCAGCGCCTCGAGCATCCGGTCGTTGCGCTTGAATGGGGCCGCTTTGCCATGGCGGTTCCAGTCGGGCCGAAAGGCGACCTGCGCCACGCCCCGACTATCGGCCCAGCAGGCAGCGGCACGTTCGGCCCCCGTAGGCGCCGCCCCGTGAAGCAGGATCATGTCGACATGCCGCGCCCGAACCTTGTCCAGCGCAGTCCAGATGGCGTTGTGATCGCCGGTATCGCTTCCGCCGGTGAAAGCGATCCGCGTTCCTTCGGGTAGCAGGGCCGCGGCTTTCTCGCGAAGTCTTGCGTCGAGGAAATCGCGGCTGTCGATCAGCGATGCCGTCATCGCGCGGCGATGCGCGCGCGACCCGGTTCGCGGCGCCCAGGCCTTGCGCAGCAGGATGCGGAACTGCTCGGCGGCTGCCTCGCGGAAGAACTCCATGGTATCGCGCCGTTCGAGGAGCGAGATGCCCTCTCGGGTTGCCCGCTCGAGTTCGACCGACCGGATCTCGCTGCCGTCCTGCTCGCGCTGGAGGCGGCGCTGGAGCTGCTCATTGTCGTCGAGCGCGCGCTCGACACGTTCGCCGGCCCGGTGGAAGATGTTGACCAGGTTCCAGAGGAGGTCGTCGAGATCGGGCTCGATCCGGGTTTCGACGAGACATCCGGCCAGCGCATCGAACATGTCCGCGATCGCGCCGCCGGCAAGATGCGCGTCGGGAAGCGGTCTCGGGTCAGGTTCGTCTTCGAACGGACGGTGGCCGAAGAGCTGCATCTCCTGTAGCAAATAGGCCGTGGTGCCGGGTTCGGCGGGACAGTCGTGCGGGGTGGCGTCGCCTTGCATCATGGGTCTCCGTCTGTCCAAGCCGCGCCTCGTGCGGCCTTCGTGGCGACGGAAGGCGGCATGCGGAGCGGGGCTGCATCGCGGCGCGCCGCGACCGAAGCGCAGCGAAGGATGGCGAGCGCGCGGCTATTTTGTTTCGCGATGCAAAGGGGCCGCGAGGCCCCGGCGGAAAATAGCCGCACGCACGCCATTGTTGCCCCGCCCCGCCTGCCACAGTCGCCCTCTCGCGAAGGCCGGGCGCGCACCGCAACGGAGAAGCCGCAAGGCTCCCACGCCGCTCGCTAACCCTCCCGGCAATCCGCCACCAATCAAAGAAGCTGCAGGCGATCCGCGGTTGCCAATTGCCGGCGGAGCGAGGCCGCCATTGCGCTTCGACCCAGCTTCCTGAGGTCAGCGTTAAAGTCGTCATTGAGCGGCTCAAGGGGAATGAGCTCGATGCCGGCCACTCCTGCGCGTTCGCGAAGCGTGGACAGTGCGACCATGCCGGCGGGATCGTCGTCAAGCGCGACATAGAGCCGCCGCAGCGCATCGGGGAACGCGATGGCGGCAAGATGCGCGCCTGACAGTCCCGCGATCATGGGCAGGGTCGGCATGACCTGGCGGATCGAGAGCATCGTCTCGATCCCTTCACCCGCTGCCATGACGGCCCCCGCAATTCCGAAGCGGACGCCATTTCCGAGAAGGTGGCCCATTGCGCGGCGCGGATCGGCAACCGGTGCCTTGTCTTTGGTCTCCGGGTCGAGCCAGGTTCGGTGGACGCCCGTGACTGAACCCGCGAGATCGGTCACCGCTGCGATCATCGCCGGCCACGCCGGCCGCCCGACCGGGTCATCGTGGGTGGAAGAGCGGTAATAGCAGTGGGGGTGAAAGCGGAGAGGAGCATCGGGACAAAGCTCGGTGATCGACCGTCCGCGCAGATATTCGGCTCCAAGCGTGCCGAGGAGAGGCTTTGTCGCTGCCAGCAAACGCCGAGCCGACTCCGGCGATCCGGTCGGCGCCTTTGGCGGTCGAGGATTTCGGGGCATCTCGGGAGGCGGAGGCAGGCTCAGGAATCGACGCGCCTCATCCAGCGTCTCGCGAAACCCCGCATGGCCGCAGCTCGCGGCGATGATGTCGAGGAGATCGCCATGATCGCCGGTCGCGGCATCGGTCCATTTTCCCGGAGACCCACCGTCTCCGCTCGCGCCGAGCCGCACATAAAGACTTCGCCCGGGCGCGTTTCGAATGTCGCCAACCATCCAGTAATGGCCTTCTCGGCGGCCGTTGGAGAGATAGCGGCGGCACACAGCCTCGGCATTCTCCCCGAGGCGTCGCGATATGTCGGAAGCTGGACTGCTCATGCGGGGCTCCTTCAGGCGGCCTTGCGGTCGATGACCCGCTGGATCGGAAACCGATCGACGAGCGCATCGAACACATCGGCGCCAGCAGCCCCTGCCGGCACGTAGAGCTTGAGCTTCCACGAAACGATCTCGGAGATCAAGCCCATGGCTTTGAGCCGCTCGACGCCGAGGTCGTTGAACCCGCTGAGCTCGATGCGCCAATCGTTCATCGACCGGACGCGCCGCAGCGTCTGGCCTTCGGTAAGCTGGAACGCCACCTCGCCCGCCCCGAGTAAGCGCCATGCCTCGGCCTTGGGCAGGTCGCACGGCCCGTCGCGGACCACCGACGCCACCCAGCCTGCCGATACCTTGCGCCCGATCAGCCGCTCGCCCTCGTCGGTCTGAAGCCGGTACACGCGCGAGGACTCCTTCGGGAGTCGCTTCCAGATCGGCAGTAGGAGCCCCGACACCATGTAGAGCGTCGATGTCTCATACTCGGGGATCCCTTCGAGTTCGGCCGCCCAAACTGATCGGAACTCGCTGGCAGACGAAGGCTTCCAATGGCTCGCCTCATAATCCTCGAGATGCATGAGCGTGCGCTCGACCGGTCGCTGCAGCCCGATGCGGCGATGCACATTGCCGTCGTCGTCTATGACGCTGCGGGCACGCTGGCGCAGCGCCGCCCGGCCGGACCTCGCATTCACGACGAGTTCGCCATGCCCACCGGCCGCAAGCTCGATCGCCTCGTCGAGATCGAACGGTATGATCCGGTCCTTGCTCTCGACGGTCAAAAGCTCGGTCGCCGCGCCCGTCCCGGGATGCGTGTAGATGGTCTGGCGCGACGAGACGATGAAGCTCATCGCCCGCAGGGTTTCGAGCCCGACCTCGTAAGTGCCGGATGCCATCGCCCCCTCGATCCGCGCAACGAGCAGACCCTCGAAGGCCTCGAACAGGATGTTCTGGAGATCGATGGTGAGCGCGAGCATGCGGTTGAGGAAG